>CALCDB010000080.1 GCA_937901395.1 uncultured Verrucomicrobiota bacterium | reverse complement strand
CGATCACGAACTCCGTCTCGCGTCCTCCGCTGATCTGGACCTCCGTCATCATCTCCGTCCAGCAATTTACCTCGACCCCATCAATCGACTTAACGACATCTCCGGCTTTCATGCCCGCCTTATCGGCTGGACCTTCCTTGATAACCATGCCGATTTTCGCCGGTAATTGCCCAAACTCAACCGATGGCACAAGCGATAAAACGACCGCCAGAATCAAGGCGAGTACGATATTCATAATAGGGCCCGCCAACGCCACTAAGACTTCTTTCCACGCAGGTATTTTCGCCTTCGCCTCAACATCCGCCTTGCCGCCGCCCTCCAATGCCTTCGTTCCTTCCGGATCAACATCGGGAATGCTCACATATCCACCAAGCGGGAGTGCCGATATCCTATATTCAACCCCATTTATCTTCTTCTTCCATAACGCAGGCCCAAAGCCAATAGAAAACGCCTCTACCCGCAAACCCAATTTGAGCGCTACGACAAAATGGCCGAATTCATGAATCAAAATCGCCAACGCAAACATCAACACGCACGCGATGATATATAATATCGTTACAAGAATCTCCATACCCAATCGTTTGCCTCCATTATGCTGTCAAAGGAATCGCATCTGAATGTTGGTGCGTTTTCAAGGCAACGCTCTACCGTGTTCGCGATATCCAAATAACCTATTCTGCCCTCCAAAAACGCCTTCACCGCCCACTCGTCTGCCGCCGCTAAGATCGCAGTCGCGCATCCGCCGGTCTCGCAGGCCTGCTTCACTAATTTCAAGCATGGGAACCGCCGCTCGTCTGGCGCACGGAAAGTAAGCTTGCCAATCGCGGACAAATCAAGTCTCGCTCGCTTTGCCTCAAGTCGCTGCGGCCAAGACAACGCATATTGTATTGGAACGCGCATATCCGGCGGACACATCTGGGCGATGGTGGAGCCATCCTTGAAGGTTACCAACGAATGAATAATTGATTCTGGATGAACCACGACTTCAATATCCTTGACTGGAACATCAAAAAGCCACCGCGCCTCCAAAATTTCAAACCCCTTATTCATCATCGTTGAAGAATCAATCGTAACCTTCGCCCCCATCTTCCACCGTGGATGATTCAATGCTTCCGATATCGTCACCTTGGAGAGATCCTCTGGCTCGTCTAAGAACGGCCCCCCAGAAGCCGTAAGAATCAGCTTGTCAATCTCGCCGCCGCCTTGAAGCGCCTGAAATATGGCGCTATGCTCACTATCCACGGGCAGAAACTTTACTCCCTTTGCTTTGGCGCGTGCGGTAACCAATTCTCCGGCCATTACCATTACCTCTTTCGTGGCAAGGGCTATATCCATTTCTTTCTCAATGGCCACGAGCGTAGGCTTGATACCCGAAACGCCCACCGTGGCAACTAAGCATATATCCGC
Source organism: uncultured Verrucomicrobiota bacterium (assembly GCA_937901395.1). Lineage (GTDB taxonomy): Bacteria > Verrucomicrobiota > Kiritimatiellia > RFP12 > UBA1067 > UBA1067. Next base: position 8,451 of record CALCDB010000080.1, on the reverse strand, counting down.
TTCGTTCTCCTCTACCGCCAATTGTGCCGCATTTTCCCCCACGTATGCGCGCGCGGAAAATTCATGTGCAATCCGCTCGCATTTCTCACGCGAATTAAGCGCCGTAACCGCTATGAGCTGAAAATCATCACGATGCGTCCGAATCACATCGATTGCGCTATCGCCAATCGACCCAGTCGCTCCAAGTATTATGATTTTCTTCGCCATCTTTTTGCGCTTATTATATCAAAATGACGTCACTTTCTCAATGTGATCAAGCCCACACTTTTCCAATGCCTTTTCATTGCCAAACGCGCAACGAAGCCCCGTCTTGGAAATCGCCTTCAATGTCTCTGCGAAATTAAGCAAGTCTTCCGCACTCGTTGATAATATCTCATCTCGAATTCGTTGCAGAAAATCACCCGTCCTGCCATTGAAATATAACGCCTGTGCAAAAGATAGTTGCTCGCGTTTGGAAAGGTTTGGATCGGTATCTTCCGCCGTGGAAATCTGATACTTTTCAAACGAATGCCCCTGCTTTACAAATTCTTCCAATGCTTTGCCGACATCCGCGAACACTGAATATGTGCGCGCCGGGTTTGGATCGCGATAACTGCAATATACCACCGCGCCATTTGGCTTAAGATAGAAATAAACGCCATAAGCGCCCCCCTTGATACGAATCTCTTGCCAGAGATGCTCAAGCGAAATTATTTTCGCCGCTACTTGTTGAGCCCCATTGTATTCCACCCCAACTGGCAGTTTCGCTACTTGGGCGGCATAGCTTACCTCCCCCTCAATTGCGAAGCCCTCGTCGTTCGCCGCTAAACTGGCTGGCTCATTGCCCTCACTCGACTTTATTCCGCCATTCTCCGGGAAAATTGCGATCACCTTGCGAAGATACTCATCCGATAATCCTCCAGCGGTGCAAATCGTCAGTCGTTCGCGCGAGAATATCTTGCGCGATAATATCGCCATGTCGCCTATCGTCCCCTTTTGCAAATGCCGCAATTGCGAAACTCCATCAAACAATTCAAAATCCCGCGCCCCTTTGAGAGAGCCAATACAACTCCGCGCCCGTAGACACGCCAATTCCAGCGCACCCTTGCCACGCGCCTTGTACTCCATATATTCACGCCCTTGTAAACGCAACTTCTCAATCGCCTCCTGATTGCTAAAATCAGTGGACAATAACACTTCCTTTATTAAGGCCAATACATCATCGCGATGGGAATTTAGCGCCGCTATCTGCACAATCAATTGCGATCCATTTTCATACGCTTTTGTGGATAGTCCAAAACGTCCCAATTTGCCATCCAACTCGCCCTTTAATGCTTCCGCGGAATAATTTGCGCTTCCAAGCTCTCCAAATAATTCCGCCATGAGCGGAACATCCAAAAGCTCATCGGTGCTAAGCCCATCCAGCGCAAAACATAAATTCAGGTAGAAAAAGCCATTAATCTCCAACTTTGGACGTATCGTTACCACATTGTCCACCTTGATCATCTCGCTCTTCGGCAACTTGCACTCGCGCTGAATATCGCTCAACCCCAATCTTGGCAAGGTGGCGAGGACTTCCTTTGATTCCGGTTCACTTTGATGTCGCTTGAGCCATGCCGCCGCATCTGCGATTTGCTTTAGCTCGTTTTCGCTCATCGTCGCCTTGATCTCTTCAAGTTTCTTTTTATCCTCGATCGCCTTCTCTTCGGTAAGCGTATTTGAAGGGACCATGGTAAGTTCGCAATGATATGGATTATCGACTACCGCCTCTTTCAACAGTTGCTCGTACCAACCCGTGCCAACGCGCTTGCGAAGCGATGCATAATACTTTTCGGATTCAAGATTCATCAGCGGATCGCCCCCATATATCCAAGTGTTCAGCACCTCAAAAAGCGTGGCCACTCCGCGATTCGCCGAATCCCATTCTTTACTGCTAAATTCATACTTGTCCAGAAGTTGCAAAATGCGCTTGCCATCAATGCCTTCCTTGCATATCTTCACCAATGTTTCATTAATCATTTTCCGGCATTCATCGCTCTTGCCGTCTTTGACGTTCTGACAGCTCATGATAATCATCGGCTGCTGCAAACGCAAAACCCCGAACCTTACATCCTCGCATAGCCCCGCATCTAAAAGCGGCTTCTTCAATGGCGAGAAATTACTCCCCGTCAACAATTCCGTCAAGATTTCCAATCCAAGCAATTTCTCCCGCTCGTCGTAACGGGAATACACATAACCATCGTAGACGATCGTGCGATCTTTGGTCTCGTTGCTCGCATATTTCCGCGTCGTCTTGCCGCTAACTGCAGCTTGCCATGGAATAATTACTTTTTCATCTCGCCGCTCGTATTTATCAAGCGCCCTCGCTATTATCGGCAATGTCTTCTCCAAATCAATCTTGCCATACAAGAAAATACGGGCGTTGGATGGATGATAAAAGCGCGAATGGAAAGCACGATATTTTTCAAACGTCAATTCTGGAATATGCTCGGGGTCGCCGCCAGAAATCCATTGATATGGCGAATTGGGAAAGAGCATCTTCATAAGCGAATTCATCGCGATGGTATTGGGATTCGCCAATGAACCCTTCATCTCGGAATAAACAACACCATTACGCGTCAAGTTCTTGCCGTCAAATTCATAGTGCCAGCCCTCCTGACGCATCGCCCAATCATATTTCACCGAAAGTGGATTGAACACCGCATCAATGTATACATCGACTAAATTCAGAAAATCCTTCTCGTTTCGCGAAGCGCATGGATATACCGTAACGTCACACGATGTGGAGGCGTTAAGGTAGGTATGCGGAGAACTCTTGAGCATCTCGACGAATGGCTGGCGACTCGGAAACTTCTCCGAACCACAAAGCACGGAATGCTCGACTATGTGCGCTACTCCGCTATCGTCATTGGGTAGCGTGCGAAATGCGATGGCGAAAGTTCGGTTTTCGTCTTCGCAATCCATCCAAACCAACTCAGCGCCATTTTTAACATACTCCATCTTCCATAAGGTAGCAGATACCTCCGGAACTACTTCTTTCGATTTTACGCCAAAGCCATTCATCATTGTCATAGCCGCCAAAATGCATGCATTTACCATCTTATACCTCCATCAACCGTCTGGCGCGACTGAATTCATCCGCAAGATCTATCTTCCGATTGCCGTTGATATACCCATTCTCGCCTAACGAAACCACAAAACGCCGAAATTTATGATTGCCAGGCATGAGATTATCCAACGCATATACCTCCGCCGAACCGAATGTACATGCCTCCGAGATCATCCCAGTCGATTCTGCCGTAACGTATATCTTGCTCGCCAGTTTTACGAATGCTGGAATGGGGTTAAAGTGATCTTTGGAATAAAGCAACTCATAATCCCACTTGTATTCGCTAACCGCCTTTTCCACTTCCGCTGGAGTGCGCCGCGAAGTAGTTACCCATTTAACCGCGTTGGGATTCTCCGCCATTATTCTATCAAGCTCGTTTCTTATCCACTCCTCGCTCATCGTGGAGCATTTGTTGGGCCCGCCAATTATGACGGCGATGATATCGCTTTCCTTGCCATCGTGTCTCTTATCCCCAATCCTTTGCTTGAACTCGCCTACCGCCTTGTCATAAAACGCCTCATCGTTGGCCACTAAATTCGCCGGGATCGCAATTACATTCTTCGCTGGCGCCGGCTGGTCGAATACTGGTGCCAATATGCAATCGAAATTCGATATCTTATATCCTCGTGGATATAGCACTACCGCGCCTTTCACCCCAAGCTTTTTCGCCAAAACTTTTACCGCGTAGAACGTTCCGGAACCTGTGCCGATTACCGCCCTGATATCATCGCTTGGAGCCTGCATTGGCGAAAAAAGCGACGTGGTGAGTATCCCAATGTTGTCATAAAGATAACTTAATGCCTTGTGGAATTTTGACTTGAATTGTATCTTTACCAATTCAAATTCGCCGCCAAGCGCCCTCGCGAAGGCCTTTGACTGATTTTCGTGACCCGCCTTGCCGTCCGTCAATATTAAGATCTTAGCCATTCTTAAGCATTTCCTTGATTACCGCGCGCACCATTCCGCGCGCCTTGCGAATCGGTGCATTTATCGTGCACCCTGCCGCGCGAATATGCCCGCCTCCCCCGAAGGCGGACGCAATCTTTGTGGCATCCCACTTTCCGCGCGTGCGAATTGAGCAGCGCGTCTCCTTCGTGCGATCGGGAATCTCATAATAGAAAATCGCTATCTCGTTCCCGGATACCTGACGCGGTATTTCGATTATGTCTTCCGCATCGGATTTCGTCCCCTTGACGTTGCGAAAATCTTCCCTTGATAGCCACACTTCCGCGATCTTGCGATTCTTCCAAATTCGCAAATTCTGCCAAGCCCGTCGCTTCAATGCGATTGCCTTTCTACTAAACGCCGCGTATATGATATCGTTTATGAGCGCCGTCCTTACCTCGTATTTCAATAGATCGCTCGCCGCCAACAACGTATCCGTGCTCGTTGATTCGTACGCGAACCTTCCCGAATCCGTCGTTAGGGCGACCCACAATGCCTCTGCGATCTCGTGATTAAGCCGCCAATTGTTCCACTTCGCAAATCGCCAAATTATCTCGCCTGTCGAAGATGCCGCTGGGTTTACTATCATCACATCCGCAAAATTACCCGCATTGGTGACATGATGATCGAAACAAAGTTTCGGCACATCCTTGATGATCGCCTGAACTTCCGCGGGAATGCGGTTAAGCGCGTTACAATCCACCGCTATGAATAAGTCAAACTTCTGCCTACTCTTTTTTAGTGCCCTGAGAGTGATGATATCCTTCACCCCATCGAGAAATGATAATTTGCCTATTGATTTCAAGTCCGCCGCCGCATACGCATCATGCCCCTCCAAGCGCAATAGCTTTGTCAGCGCAATCATACAACCAAGCGAATCTCCGTCTGGGCTGATATGCCCGGAAATTAAAATTCGCTTAGCCCCGGTTATTACTCGCTTGGCAACCTCATAATTATCACTTTCCACTATGCTCTCTCCCCAAATTAGATATCAATTAATCCTAAATCTGATGGTATCCACCAATCTCTCAACGATAGTTCAAAGGAAAATACCCTAATGCCATCTGGCTGACAATTTCGCTTGAATGCCTGCGTGAAGAATCGACGAATGAAAATCTTCTCGGTTTTGACGATTTCATCATCCGTATATTTGCCATCGAAATATCTACGCGCTTCCTCAATCAGGTTCTTGCTGCCCATCTCATTCACTATGAAATTCCAAAGAAAGAAATCGTGCAATTCATACGGCCCAATCTTGTCTTCCGTTATCTGTCCCTTTACCAATTCTGGCGAAACTGGCGTGGCGATTATATCCCGAACTGCGCAGACCGCCTTCATCATCTTTTCGTCCGCTGATCGTTCCGTCTTGTCGCTCCACCACTTGCAGACCTTTCTGACGATTGTCTTTGGAACTCCGTTGTTGACCGCGAACATCGACATGTGATCGCCATTATACGTGCACCAACCTAATGCGATTTCGCTCATATCCCCAGTTCCCAATACTATCCCCCCCAGCATATTCGCCTTGTCCATTAATATCAAAGTGCGCATTCTCGCTTGGGCATTCTCGTACGTGATATCCGCGGTCTTGCCATCATGCCCAATATCCCTGAAATGCTGTCTGCATGCCTTGACGATGGAAATTGTCTCAATCCCAATTCCCAGTCCCTCACAAAGGATGTTCGCGTTCCCTTTGGTGCGCTTCGTAGTTCCAAAGCCTGGCATCGTATATGCATGAATGCCGCTTTTGTCATATCGTAATTTACGAAACGCTGCCTCGGCTACCAACAGCGCCAAAGTCGAATCGAGTCCTCCCGAAAGCCCAATTACCACATGCCTGCAACGAATTGCCCTTAGCCGCCTCGCCAACCCTGATACCTGCTTGGCGAATACATCGCCGCTCTTGCATTGAAATGGCGCGACGCACCCCCCTTTCGGTGCTTTACCGAGAAAGGCACGGTGCGTCGACAAGCTCCCGTATTCGGGCGATGCCATCATTTACGAAGCGCCGCCTGCGCTGCTGCCAGACGAGCAATCGGCACACGATAAGGCGAACAGCTTACGTAATCAAGCCCAAGCTTATGACAGAACTCGACCGAGGTCGGATCCCCTCCATGCTCACCGCAGATTCCGCAATGGAGTTTCGGCCGCACGCTCTTGCCGAGCTTGAGCGCCATCTCCATGAGCTTGCCAACGCCAGATTGATCCAACTTCGCGAATGGATCGTTCTCGAATATCTTCTTGTCGTAATACGCCGCGAGGAACTTGCCGGCATCGTCGCGCGAAAATCCATACGTCATCTGCGTAAGATCATTCGTGCCAAAGCAGAAGAATTGCGCCTCCTCGGCGATTTCATCGGCCGTCAGCGCCGCACGCGGAATTTCGATCATCGTGCCTACCTTGTATGCGATATTCACATCCGCATGCGCGATTTCCTCATTGGCCGTCTTCACGACGATGTTCTTCACGTACTTGAATTCCTTCGCGTCGCCAACCAATGGAATCATGATCTCTGGCTTCACCGTCCAAGTGCGATGCGCCTTCTGAACCTTGACCGCCGCGCGAATCACCGCCGTCGTCTGCATCTTCGCGATTTCAGGGTAGGTTACCGACAACCTGCAGCCACGATGACCCATCATCGGGTTGAACTCATGTAGGCTATCGATAAGTTCCTCGATTTGCGCAACCGACTTATGCTGCACCTTGGCGAGCATCTTGACTTCATCTTCCGCATGCGGAACGAACTCATGAAGTGGTGGATCCAAGAAACGGATTGTTACTGGCCGCCCTTCCAACGCCTCGAAGAGCTGCTCGAAATCGTCTTGCTGATATGGCAGGATCTTCGCGAGCGCCAATTCGCGCTCCTCGACAGTATCCGCACAAATCATCTCGCGGAAAGCGGCGATACGATCTGCCTCGAAGAACATGTGTTCCGTGCGGCAAAGCCCGATTCCCTCCGCGCCAAGCTCTTTCGCCTTGCGCGCATCACGAGGTGTATCCGCATTGGTACGCACATGAAGACTGCGGAACTTGTCCGCCCAATTCATGATACGCCCGAACTCGCCCGCGATAGTCGCGTCGACAGTCGGAATTACGCCATCGTAGATGTATCCCGTCGAGCCGTCGATTGATAGCCAATCGCCTTCTTTGAACACTTTGGTTCCGATCGTGAAGCGCTTGTGGTCTTCGTCCATTATGATATCTTGGCACCCGGAAACGCAGCACTCTCCCATTCCGCGCGCCACTACCGCGGCGTGCGAAGTCATGCCGCCGCGCACCGTGAGAATGCCCTCAGCCGCCTTCATGCCCTCGATGTCTTCCGGCGAGGTCTCCAACCTTACCAATACCGTCTTCTCGCCATTATCCTTCCACACTTTCGCATCTGCCGCCGAGAACACGATCTTGCCGCATGCCGCGCCTGGAGACGCCGCCAAACCGCGAGCGACTGGCTTCGCGTTCTTGAGCGCGACCGCGTCGAATTGCGGATGTAGAAGCGTATCCAAGTTGCGCGGATCGATCATCAACACCGCTTCCTCTTCCGTGCGCATCCCCTCGTCTACCAAATCACACGCGATTTTCAACGCCGCCTTCGCCGTGCGCTTGCCGTTGCGCGTCTGCAACATGAAGAGCTTCTGGTTCTCGATCGTGAACTCCATATCCTGCATATCACGATAGTGCTCTTCCAATGTATCGCAAATCTTCTGGAATTGCTTGAATACTTTCGGCATTACCTCCGCCATCTTCGCGATCGGCATCGGCGTTCTTACGCCAGCTACCACATCCTCGCCTTGAGCGTTCATCAAAAATTCGCCCATCAGCTTCTTCTCGCCGCTCGCTGGATCGCGCGTAAAGGCCACTCCCGTGCCGGAATTGTCGTTCAAATTGCCAAACGCCATCATCTGAACGTTCACGGCCGTGCCCCAGCTGTATGGAATATCGTTATCACGCCGATATACGTTCGCTCGCGGATTATCCCAACTGCGGAATACCGCCTTGATGGCCTCGAAGAGTTGCTCGCGCGGATCTGATGGAAATTCCTTTCCAATCTTCGCCTTGTATTCCGCCTTGAACATCTTGGCGAGATCCTTAAGATCCTTCGCCGTCAATTCGACGTCAAGCTTTACCCCCTTCTTGGCCTTCATCTCGTCAATCAGTCGCTCGAAATACTTCTTGCCAACTTCCATGACGACATCGGAGAACATCTGGATGAAGCGGCGGTAGCAATCCCACGCCCAACGCGGATTCTTCGTCTGCTTGGCGAGGGTCTCGACTACCGTCTCGTTGAGACCGAGGTTGAGAATCGTATCCATCATGCCCGGCATTGAAGCGCGGGCACCTGAACGAACTGACACCAAAAGCGGATTCTTCTTGTCGCCGAATTTCTTTCCGGCCGACTTTTCGAGTTTGCCTATGTACTC
>CALCDB010000079.1 GCA_937901395.1 uncultured Verrucomicrobiota bacterium | reverse complement strand
AATGCTCGATGAGAATGCCGAAGAAACGTTCGATCGAGCCCAGCAACGCGCGATGAACCATATAGGGCTGATGATCCTTGCCATCCGCGCCAACATACGTGAGATGAAAGCGCTCCGGCAGATTGAAGTCGAACTGAACCGTGCCCAATTGCCAAGGCCTACCCAATGCATCCTTGATCTTCATATCGATCTTAGGACCATAAAAGGCGCCGCCGCCCTCATCCACCTCGTAGCTCATGCCCTCCTGTTCCAAAGCATCGCGCAACGATTGCGTCGCCTGTTCCCAACGCGCCGGATCGCCCACCGCCTTCGCCGGCTTCGTGGAAAGATACGCTTGGATATCGTGAAAGCCAAACTTGCCCAACATGTTCTTCGCGAATTCGACCGTATCCTTGATCTCCTTCACGATCTGTTCCGGCGTGCAGAAGATATGCGCATCATCCTGCGTGAAGCCACGCACGCGGAACATTCCATGCCGAACCCCATCCTTCTCATAACGATACACCGTGCCCAATTCCGCATAACGAATCGGCAAATCGCGATACGAGCGCTTCTCGAACTGATAGCACTGAATATGGAACGGACAATTCATCGGCTTCACGTAATAATCCTGAATATACGCATCCGCCCCGTCGCCTTCCTGAACCTTCATCACCGGGAACATTCCCTCCTTGTAGAAGCCGAGATGTCCCGAAGTCTCCCAGAGGTTGGACTTTCCGACGTGCGGGGTATAGACGATTTCGTACCCTGCCTCGTAATGCTTCTGGCGCCAGTAGTTCTCGATGGCGACGCGAATGCGCGCGCCGCGCGGCAACCAATGCGCGAGGCCAGGCCCGACCTGATCGGTAATCGTGAAGAGCTTCAATTGCTTACCGAGAACGCGATGGTCGCGGCGCCTCGCCTCTTCCTCGCGCTCGACAATCGCCTTCAGTTCCGCCTCATCCTTGGCCACGATGCCATAAACGCGTTGGAGCATCTTGTTCTTCTCGTCTCCGCGATAGTAACTACCCGCGACTTTCGTGAGCTTCACTACCCCGATCTCCTTCGCATGCGCCACATGCGGCCCGCGACACATCTCCACGTAGTCGCCAACCGTGTAGGTGGAAATGGCCACGCCATCGTTTATCACATCCTGAAGACGCTCCAGCTTGTACTTCTGACCCGCCAGCATCCGCTTCGCCTCATCCGCCGATACTTCCTTGCGCACGAATGGCTCATCCAACGCGATGAGCCGCGCGATCTCCGCCTCGATCTTGGGGAAATCTTCCGTTGAGATGCGGTGCTCGAGATCGAAATCGTAGTAAAAGCCCTCGTCCGTGGCCGGCCCGATATCGACTTGCACATTATCAAAAAGGTTCATCACCGCCCGCGCCATCATGTGCGCGGCGGAATGCCGTCTCTCAATTACGCTTGCTTCTGCCATATTGCTTACCTCGCTAAATTGTGTGGTATTATATCATATTTTCATCGCCCCTATCGCAAAGCGATAAGCATTGCGGAACATCCGCATCCAAGGCCCATCCACCTTGAACACGCCGGGGTTGTAACTCAACTGACAAGCGCGGAACCCGCG
>CALCDB010000078.1 GCA_937901395.1 uncultured Verrucomicrobiota bacterium | reverse complement strand
AAGCGCAATGTCGCGGCCTTCATTCCGCAGTGGGATCCGACGGCCTGTATCCAGTGCGGCAACTGCTTGGCGATTTGCTCGCATGCGACGATCCGCATGAAAGTGTATCCGGCGGCCGCGCTTGCCAATGCGCCGGCCACATTCAAGAGCGCCGATGCCGGAAAGCTCACCTCCAAGTTCGGAGAGAAGGTAACCATTCAAGTCGCGCCGGAAGACTGCATGGGCTGCGAGCTTTGCGTAGTGCAGTGTCCGATGAAGGCGAAGGGCGCGCTCAAGATGGTCGAGCAGATACCGCTTCGCAAGACGGAGGCGGAGAATTGGAAGTTCTTCCTCTCGCTTCCTGAGGTAGATCCAATGAAGCTTGATACGACCAAGCTTCTGGATGCGCAGCTCAAGCAGCCGCTCTTCGAGTTCTCGGGTGCGTGCGCTGGTTGCGGTGAAACGCCTTATGTGAAGCTCCTCACCCAAATTTGCGGAGATCGTCTGCTTATCGCGAACGCGACGGGATGCTCTTCGATCTACGGCGGCAACTTGCCAACCACTCCGTACTGTCAGCGTGCTGATGGGCGCGGTCCGGCTTGGTCGAATTCGTTGTTCGAGGATAACGCGCAGTTCGGTCTTGGTATGCGGGTTTCGGCGGATAAGCTCTATGGCTACGCGATGGAACTCGTCGATAAGGTAATCGCGGCGAACAAGAACGCCGAAGTCGTGAAGATCTGCGAAGCGATCAAGAAGGTCGATCAGTATGATGCGAAGGGACAGGGCGTCGAGGAGATGCGCAAGCTCGTCGCCGATCTCAAGGCGGCGATGAACAAGTGCGAAGGCGGAGCGTGCTGCGCGCTCGGCAAGCAGCTCAAGGCGGTCGCCGACAACCTCGTCAGGAAGTCGGTCTGGGTGTTGGGCGGCGATGGTTGGGCGTACGACATCGGTTACGGCGGTCTCGATCACGTGCTCGCTTCGGGCAAGAACATCAAGATTCTCGTAATGGATACCGAAGTGTACTCCAACACCGGCGGGCAAGCCTCGAAGGCCACGCCTACTGGCGCGATTGCCAAGTTCGCGGCGTCCGGCAAGGTCCAGGCGAAGAAGAATCTCGGTCTTATGCAGATGCAGTACAAGAACGTCTATGTCGCGTACGTCTCGATGGGTACGAACCCGGCGGCGACCGTGAAGGCGTTCAACGAGGCGGAGAACTATAATGGTCCAGCGATCATCATAGCGTATGCGCACTGCATTGAGCAGGGCCTTCTCACCAAGACGGGTCCGGCGCATCAGAAGGCGGCGGTTGAATCCGTCCACTTCCCGCTTTGGACGTATAACCCAACGACTGGTAAGGTCAAGCTTGATTCGGCCGACAAGTCCGAGACGGTATCGTTCGCGAAGAACGCCGTCTCCAAGGAACTCGGAGAAAACCGCTTCAAGCAACTTATCAAGAAGGTTGGCGAAGACAAGGCGATGGAGATGCTCCAAGGCGCCGAGCAGGGCTTCAAGGAGAACTATGCGCTTCTCAAGAAGCTCTCGGAGATGTGAGAGATAGGATCATCACATTCATAAATGAAGGCGCGGCATTATTTGCCGCGCTTTCATTGTTAGAGGCATAGTCGATATTATTTTTCCGATGCGATTAACCGAACGCATAATTTTTGGTATAATACACGCCACAACAAATAGGAGAGCATAGAATGAATTTGAGTAAATTAATCAATGCGTTTCACACCAAGAAAATTGGCAAGACGGATATGGGCATTCTCAAGGTCGCCTTTATGGTAGCCGCGCTTGACGGTGAAGTTACCAAGGCGGAATACGAGGCGTTCGATGCGATGGCAAAGAAGTGCAAGGGATATACGCCGAAATCCGCAGCCAAGGCGCTTGACGAGGCGACTCGATCGGCGGGGTATCTGATGTTGCTCGGTCAGCGAGTAAGCGACGCCGAACTCGTAAAAGCGTTCGTTAACGAGGCGCAGGTCGTATTGCCGGGTGGATTCGCATATATGACCATCGAGGCCGTGCGCGATGCAGTTATTCTCTGGACGGCGATGGCAATTAGCGATGGAGATTATTCCAATCGCGAGAAAAAATGCATCGAGGCATTGAGAAGACTTTTTGCGGAAATGAAAGTGCAGCACATCGAGCAAGAGGAAGAGCATGCTTTGGCGATTATGCCGGCTTTCGCGCAGGCGTACAATCCAGGGTCGCG
>CALCDB010000077.1 GCA_937901395.1 uncultured Verrucomicrobiota bacterium | reverse complement strand
ATTCGCGATCACCTTAATCCCGGCGATGCGTGGCTCCACATGATCCAGACGTATGCGGCCAAGGGCCTCGGCTGGAGCACGGGACGCTGGATTCTCGTCATCGACCAGGCGCTCGGCGATCCGCTTTTGGAAACGCGCTTCCTCGCGGATTATACTTGGGAAGGCGATACGAGCGGCGAGGACACTTGGGATCTTGAATCTGAGAAGTGGATGCATGTTGATGAAGAAGCTCGTCGGTTGGACAAGGAGCCCGAGGTGATTCACGGGCGCTACGAACACGCCGCGAAGACGACGATTACGACGGAAGGAGCCCTTACGCTCAACGTTGCGGCGAATGCGGTAGGTACGCTTCATCTCGAAGTCAATCAGCCGGCGGGCTCGACTTTCAAACTTACTGGCGGCAATGTGCGCGTCGCGACGGATATGGTCGTTAGCGCCGGCAACGTTACCTTTGATGTAGGCGGCGGCGTAGGCCACGAAGGCCTTGAGTTTACCGAGAAGGGCAATATCCGCTTCGAGGGCGACAAGAAGTTCTATCTCGCCAAGATCAAGAACGGCGGAACGGTGACGTTCGCGGGCTCGAATGGACTACTTGACTTCCGCAATTTCTACTGGACGTTCGATGGCTTCGTTGAGCCGATCGTGACCAAGAAGGTAACGGGAAATACCATCGACATTGAAGCTCTTGCTTTCGAGGGTACGGGAACGGGCAATATCATCCGTTCCGATTATCCGGGCGTGTTGACGCAGTATTTGCCCGCGAAAATTGAGAATCAGCAGTTCCGCCTCGAAACCTACAATGGCTTCGATGGCGCCTTGGCGGCGGAGAAGTCGCTCGAAATCGTAAATGGCAAGATGACTTTCGCCAACAACCCGAATTACGGGCTTGCCGAAGACAAGTGCTTCGAGGCAATCGACATTCCGCTCACGCTCGACAACTCCACGTTGGAAGTCGAACGTATTAATACATTTATGATTGGACGAGATACGTCTTCCACGCAGACGATTACGGTTCGTGGCAATTCGGCGATTAGCGCGACGGATAATGGACGGATTGGTCTTTATGGTACGACGACAATCAATTTTGACGGCGATGATGCCGCGCTTTCGCTTTCCGCGCCGCTCGATGATCGCGGGAATGGTAAGCTTGTTTTCACGGGTTCGGGAACGCTCACGGTTGAGAACAGCACGGCACTTGTCGGAGATGTCGAGATTGGGGAAGGGATTACGGTCTTTTTCAAGGCGGTGCCGCTACCGAATGTGACGAGGCTTAAGATTGGCAACAACGCGAGAATCGTTCTGCCGAAGAACAGTTCGGGAACGTATCAGCTCACGCCAATCGTGGGGTCGCAACTGATCGTTGGCGAGGGGGTTACCTTCTACAATGGTTCGCTCGAAAATCAGATTGAGGGCGCAATCGCCAATTCGAATGGCTCCGTATTCGATCCTGATGGCGTTCTCTCTTGGCTGGGAGCGGATGGCGGCAAGTGGGGCGGTAGCGCGTGGTATTCTGGGGGCACGACGAAGAAGTATGCGGACGGTAGCGGCGTTCTCTTCGCCGATACTGCCGGGTCCGTTCCGGTTCAGTCGTGGAATGTCTCGGTTGACGGTATGTACGTCGGCAAGTTCATGCAATTTGTGAACGCTGAGCCCTACACGTTTACCGGAACGGCGGATAACGCTACGCTCGCTTTCGGCACGATGACGGTCGGCGGGGACGCTAAATTCGAGGATCTCGACTTGATTGTTTCCGGTCGCGCCGATTTGATGAACGGCAAGGTTGAAACGGATCGCATCAATGTTGAAGAGCTGAGCGTTTACGATGGGGCGACGTTCTCCGCCGGCAAAGTCGGCTTCAGCTTCGACAAAATTCGCTTTATCCGGCTCTACTTCCTCAACCATCTTAATAACGAGCCCAAAAAGACGACCGAGCATCGCGTTCGCATGGAAGAGATTTACTTCAACTATAAAGACGAAAATGGCGGAGATCACACGATTCGTAATGGCGATATCTCCTGGAAAGGAGCTTCAGGCGGTTGGGTGAATGGTAATCTCAATGTTCTCTTTGATGGTGCAGATGCCCACACGATGGCATGCTCCAGTGAGAAACAGTATTCGGCGGAAATCGTCGCCAATGCGGAAACGGGATTGATGGATATGGCCGCCGGGAAGGTCTATCTTCAAGTTAATCTCAACCATGCGATTCCAATGCTCAGCTCGTTTGGCGTCCATTCCTCGAAGCGTTCGATTGGCGCGGAAATGACAGAAGCATATCGTCCGACCAGATTCCGTATCGAGGCTTCTTACGATGGTGTAACCTATTATAAAATTATGCCCACTGATGGCGATTCATTTGGTAGTAATGATGTCGGTGGTGACACTGCCAACTTCTATGGTGGCTGGGTTGGCGGCAATTCGACGGCGTTCAAGTGCAACTATCAAAGCGATCATTCTACATCGGTTGAGGTGCAGGGCGGAGGTACTTTGTCGGCGGAGGGCGATTATGATGCGAAGCTCACCTTGGCTGATGGTGTTACGGTGAAGGCGGTTTCAGGTAAGCAGCTGACGGCTTCCGAAACTTCGACTTGGACCTTCGCCGAAGGCGGCAAGGTTCAGCTTGATGCAACTGAACTTAATTTGACCGACGAGCCGCAGGTTGTCTTGGAGGACGCTAATAACTTCACCTTCGCGACGCTCTATCAATTCGAGCCGACCGAGGGCGCGTCTCTGCGCTATCTCGATGGCGGCAAGATCGCCGTCGTTAAGAGCGACGATATGAAAGGGCCGTACACTCGTACCTTCGGGGGCGAGGAAAATTGGAATACGAATACGGCAGATGGTTGGCATTATTATGGTGAAGATGATGAAGGCGCACGCCTTTATCTCCCGTTTGAAAAATCGTGGAGCGAGCAGAAGCTTGATGTCGCGACCGATATCGTAATTGACCTTTTCGCGGACGCGAGGATTACCGTCGATTGCAATGTCGAGATTGATACGATTCGCGCTTGCGAGACGAATAGTCTGCTCGCCGGACGTTCGATGATTATCGCTTCGGACGAGGTTCTTA
Organism: uncultured Verrucomicrobiota bacterium; assembly: GCA_937901395.1. GTDB lineage: Bacteria > Verrucomicrobiota > Kiritimatiellia > RFP12 > UBA1067 > UBA1067. The sequence continues at coordinate 2,814 of CALCDB010000077.1, read as the reverse complement.
AGATAAAGGCGCAGAAGCTCGACTTCTCGGGCTTTGATGGCGATGTCACTTATGGGCTTGATTGCGGCGCGGCGAGGGTCGTTGCGGGTCTTTCGCTTAAACTTCTTGGAACGGGCACTGGTGTACTGGAGGTCCCGAGCGGTGCGACGGCGACTTTGACGCAACCGTGGAAGGGAACGATTGAAGGGAATGGCAAGATCGTGCTTGAAGCCGAGGGAGGAACTTGGACGGATCTTTCGCTCTTCACTCGCACGCAGGTTCCGACAATCGAGATTCCTGAGGGCTTCCGGTTGGCACTTCCGCCGGACAACAGCGCGGCGATTTCGGCGGCGGATGTCAAGAAGCTCGTCGGGCGCGGAGAAATCTGCTACTTTGGCGATGGTGCTTCTACCTATGAGACGATTCCCTCCACCGTCTTCTCCTCGACGTTGAAGATGGGCGTCGATAATGGTGTCTTTGATCTTGGCGATATCAGCGTGCCGGGTTTGATTGTCGGTCCGCGCGCCACCTTCAGCGCGACTTCGCTCGCCGACACCTCGAAGATTCGGTATATTCGAGTATACTTTAAGTCAACTACTGGGAACAACATCCGCTTGTCACGTTTCCGGGTTTCGGCCAATGGTCGCAACATAGGGCTTGGTGGCTCCGTGACATGTACTGGCGCTACCTCGTATAGCGGATTGGGCATGTTGACGAAGGCGGAAGAACCGCAATGGATTGAGTTTATGTTGTTTGGCGGTGACTTCCCGTCCATTACGGCTACGCCGGAGAAATATGCCAATCGAGAGGTATATTTGACCTTTAATCTTTCAAGCGCAATTGAAATGTTCGATCACTACGCAATTCAATCGGCACAAAATGGCTGGGGGACTCCGACTTCATGGGATGTAGAAGTCTCGACTGACGGGCAGGAGTTCGTTCTCGTTGGTTCGGCTACAGCAAACATTAGCGGCGATTTGACAAAATACACAGGTACGGCTTCGCGCGTAGCTCCGCTTACGGTCGAGAAGGGCGGTGCGCTCGCGGCGAAGGGCTCTATTACGGCGAAGATTTCGTTCGCGGAGGGCGCGATTATCAAGGCGGTTCCAGGCGAAGAGGTCGATTGCGAAACATTGACGTTGGGCGATAAGGCGGAGTTCATCTTCCCAGAAACTGGTATGATTAAGATTGATTTGAGCGGCGTGGAGATCGAGCGTGGCTCGTCAGTCGAACTCATTGGCGGCAAGACCTTCACTGAGGATGACTTGAAGCGCTTCAAGCTAATCAATGCCCCAACCGGCTATCATTTGGAGATTGGCGACGGTGGAGCGCTCTATCTTCGCAGCGCGGAGCACCTCGCGCCAAGAATAATAATCAGATAAGCGCTTAGGCAATTTCGGGTAAGCGCCCTGCGAAAGGGGCGAAGGCAAGGGGGAAAATTTATTTATTTTCCCCCTTGCACTTATACAATATTTAGTGTATTATATTCTCACCAACTACAATAGGAAGGATTTTAAGAAGAAATGAAGCAAATGAAGATAATCAAGCGGAGCGGCCAGGAGGTCGAGTTCAATATTGAGAAAATCGAGAACGCCATTCGCAAGGCGTCGAATGTCGTCGATCCCGTGGACGCGCTCTCCGAAGACCGCATCAGACTCATCGCCAAGGAAGTCGCCGGCGTATGCGAGGCGCGAGATCGCGCGATGACGGTCGAGGAGATTCAGGACGTCGTCGAGAACAAGATCATGGAGCTCGGTTCGCGCGTCGTGGCCAAGAAGTACATCGTCTATCGATACAAGCGCGAGTTGGCGCGTAAGGCGAACACCACCGACGAGCAGATACTTTCGCTCATCGAGTGCAACAACGAGGATGTGAAGCAGGAGAACTCGAACAAGAACCCGCGCATCAATTCCGTCCAGCGCGACTACATGGCCGGAGAGGTTTCGAAGGACGTGGCGGCGCGGTTGCTGTTGCCGCAGGACGTGGTGCAGGCCCATAAGGACGGGCTCATCCATTTCCATGACATGGACTACTACGCCCAGCACATGCACAACTGCGATCTGGTAAATCTCGAGGACATGCTGCAGAACGGCACCGTCATCTCGGGCACGATGATCGAGAAGCCGAAGAGCTTCTCCACCGCCTGCAACATCGCCACGCAGATCATCGCGCAAGTCGCCTCCAATCAGTATGGCGGCCAGTCCATCTCGCTCACGCACCTCGCGCCGTTCGTCGACATATCGCGCCAGGCGATCCGCAAGGAACTCTCCGAGGAGTGCATCGAGGCGGGCGTCGAAATGAGCAAGGAGAAATTCGATTCCATCGTCGAACGGCGCGTCCGCAAGGAGGTGGAGAAGGGCGTGCAGACCATTCAGTATCAAGTCGTAACCCTGATGACCACGAATGGACAGGCCCCGTTCGTAACGGTGTACATGTATCTTGGCGAAGCGCGCAACGAACAGGAGCAGAAGGATCTCGCGATCATCATCGAGGAGGTTCTCAAGGAGCGCATCAAGGGCGTGAAGAACGAGCAGGGCGTCTACATCACGCCCGCCTTTCCGAAGCTAATCTACGTGCTGGAGCCGCAGAACATCACCGAGGATTCTCCCTATTGGCATCTTACCGAACTGGCGGCGAAGTGCACGGCCAAGCGGATGGTGCCGGACTACATTTCGGCGAAGAAGATGCTGGAATACAAGATCGACAAGTGCGGCAACGGCAATGTCTACACGTGCATGGGCTGCCGCTCGTTCCTGACGCCGTACGTCGACGAGAACGGAAAGCCCAAGTACTACGGCCGCTTCAACCAGGGCGTCGTCACGATCAACCTCGTGG
>CALCDB010000076.1 GCA_937901395.1 uncultured Verrucomicrobiota bacterium | reverse complement strand
ATCGGCCTTACTATAGGGACACTTTGGGTCGGCAACCCCGAGAGATTGGCAGGTGATACGGATGATGTCCCCGAAATCCCCTTGGTCATGTACGGAATTGATAGAGAGACTTTGCCTTTTTGCCTTGCTCTAATCGGGAATTGCCTTGCTCTAATCGACCCTACCCCTTGCAGTGTCTTATGAGTTGGTAGGATCATCACAATCACTTAGATTGTTTTTTAGAATGGTTAATGAATAGCTACGCCAATTTTTAATATCGCTACCTACCTCGTATTTGCCACGTAGAATTTCGATTGAATTTTCAAGCGCTTGCCAATGCCGTTGGGATTTAATCATCTTAAATACTTTTTCAACATCCTTTACGGTTGGGTTTGATATGAAGGCCATGAAATCGGCGATGCATTCTATGGAATCGGACCATTTTCCCCAAATTTCTTCACCACCGTTTACATACCAAGCTTGTTCGCTGAAATAGTCCATCGTAACATAAAAAGCATTTTCCTTATTGAAGGGGGCGGTGCCTTCATCGAAGAGGTTGTCATCGGAATTAGATGGCGTAGGAGCGTTTACCATTGCGGAGTTTGATGCGGCATAAGTTCGAGCGGGGGGAAGCGCTTGAGTAGGAGTTTGAGTAGGGGTAGGAGAATCGGGGATGGATGTATCCGTTATATTTGTGGTGGCATCGGAATTAGATTTAGCTTTTTTAGGGATGATGGAAAAGTTGATGACGTAGTCGTTAGAGATGCGTTTACGTTTACCACTGGAGATAGCAATAAGATTTTCCTTTTTAAGTATCTTTAGAGCGGATTTAACAGCACCACTTTCAAGACGAGTTAAGTCGCAAAGACGATCAAGAGAAGGGTTGCATCTTTTTGTTTCTGGATGCATAGAATAGGCAAGCGCTACTAATACAGCGTGAGGGCCACGCTTTATTGTTTTAGGAAATTTGCTTTCATAAGCCCATTTTAGTGCATCCCAATGCATAATATTTATATCCTTTCAAAAGATGATTATATTATATCATAATTTGAGGAAAAATAAAAGCGATAACGAAGTTTTTCACGCGTGCGCTCTCTCTTCATTCACATCCTACACATTGCACGATTTTATAGAAGAGAGAGAGCACACATATATTTATTATTGTAACTTGTATATTGTATGTATATTTGTGGTCATTTTTTATACCTTAAAGTGACAAATTTCATACCTTATTAAAGTATGAAATTTATACCATATACTAAGGCGTTAACGCTTTAAAGGTTAAATTTCGTACCTTATTTGGTAAAATCGTTCAACGGTATTAGTATGCTTTTTGGGGACAGACCCCAAGAAAGTTAATAAAATCAAGGGTTTAGACCGGATTTTCATAGATATTCGCTGGTTAACCCCGCCACCTGTGGTTAACCCCGTCAACGGCGTCGACGCCACCTGTGCGTTAACGGCGTCGACATGATTGAGCGTATCAATAAAGTTTATCCACGCAAAAATTACCTGTAAAGAAAATTTGCGCAGAGATGTGGACACTACACGCCAATTTTTTTTGGTATAATACGAGTCGATGGGAGCGGTTGAGGCGAGCGTGGTGAAGTTGGCGTTGATATCCTTATTGGGTATTGGCGGGACGGTAATTTGGATTTAAAAGCAGTGCAAATTATTACATTGCCTTGCTTATTGATGTATTTTAAAATCCTGAATTGTTTATGAGCCAAGCCAAGACTGTCTAAGTTTGAGTTGATATCTGACTGCTCATTATTGGGGAAATTTGGTATAATACAAAGGTTTAGAATTGCGCCTAATGGTGATTTTACGGTAGAAAAATTTGGTTATAAAGTTGTAAGAAACGTAAATGGCGTAGCAGAATGCTATAATCTGGAGGAGTGAAAGTGAAAATTAAATTGTTAATGACTGTTTCGTTTTTATCGATATTTGCGCAGGCAAATGAATTGCTTTCTACGACAGAGCAGATGTATGATGAGAAAGTGATAAATTCAAATGATGTTTTGAATCTCGCTGCATATTGTAATTTCGTTGAAAAGATAGTGTCAAATTATTCTGAAAATGATGATTTGCCCATTGATGAAATATTGGCAAAAATGGTTGATGGGATAATCTCATTTAGGCCAAATGTGTCAACAAATGTAGTTGATAATGGAACGCCGAATGACGTAGTTTCCAATCGGAGATGGATAGCTTATAGTACATTGTGTAATATGTTTAAGATAAAGGCCGATGAAGATATGTGTCGTAAAGTCGCCTCATATATTGGTACGGTTCGTAAAGTCGACTTTCCAGATGTTTTGACTTGGTTTCATTTAGAACAGATGTTTGATGACTATGATGAGTTTAAGGCATTTGAAAAGCGCACAGAGAAAGAGCGCAAGTTGCAGATGCGCGTATATATTGCGAATAGTGGAATACGCTCATATAGGGAGTCGTTATTAGAAGGGTGTAATGTGGCGGTTAATGGATTAAAAGGCAAGATGTCGGAAGAGTCGTTTAATCTATTCACAAATGAGATAAAATGTTTGAGTAGAGCTGAGGGATATGAAGCAAAGGCATTGTTGCGCATAGAAACTATACGCGAATAAGGAATTTTGACCAACACCATCGGTGGATTAATAAACAGGGATTTTGGAGTGAATAGCAGCTCTCGATGTTTTCGGTTGATTTTGGGAGCGGTAGTTTGATATAATACGAGGCGATGAGTTGGGAGATTGAGGTGAGTGTAGTGAAGTTGGCGTTGATGTCGTTATTAGGCATTGGCGGGGCGATAATTTGGATTGCATGGATTAAGTGGCGGAATTTGTTGTCGTGGTTGGATATGGGAGTTTGACGCAAACACGATGGACAGGATAGGGGGTTGAAAGTTGAAGGTGAGAGAGTATGATGCTGGTGAATTTTCGCATTAACAATGACCAACAATAGATTATGATTAAAATGAACTGGAAAGTTTTAGACAGCAAATATATTTTGCAGAAACCGTGGATGACGGTGCGACAAGACAAGGTGGAGTTGCCAACGGGGGCGGTAATACCAGAATATTATGTGTTTGAATATCCGGCATGGGTCAATGTGATTGCCATTACGGCAGAAGGGCAGTTCGTACTTGTACGCCAGTATCGGCACGGCATAGGAAGAGTGACTTGGGAAATACCTGCTGGCGTGGTTGAAGTAACAGATAAGAATCCTTTGGCTGGAGCGCAGAGGGAATTATTGGAGGAGACAGGTTTTGGCGGTGGAGAATGGTGCGAGATGATGCGCGTGAGTGGCAATGCTGCTGCATACAATAATATTACATATTGTTATCTTGCAAAGGGTGTGAGGCAAATTGCCAAACCGTCTCTTGATGTTGGAGAAGATCTTGCATGGAGTCTGCACGACGAGAAAGATGTCAAGATGCTATTGCAAAAAGGCGAGTTTGTTCAAGCACTTATGGCAGCACCGCTTTGGAAGTATTTTGGTGGAATGATTTAGAGGTAGGTGAAGATGAAGTTGCGATTGAGCGAAGCGAAATAGCCGAAGTCGAAGGTGAACAGCAGAGATGATGAAACGATCTTTTATACCGCTTTTCATTACGAATTTTTTCGGTGTGGTGAATGATAACTTTCTCAAGACATTGGCGAGTTTTGTGATTCTCGGTTGGCTTGGGGATGAACGGCTACATGCGATTTTCATGGGGGCGACTGCGGGTATGTTGGTGTTGCCATACATTCTTTGCTCTCCGCTCGCGGATCGTTTGACGGTGATATTTCCGAAAGTGAAGATATTTCGTTTGGCGAAGTTGGTGGAATTGCCGATTGTGGCGATTGCGATCATTGGCTTCGCCACGCATTCAATCGCGTGTGTAATCGTGGCGATTCTTCTGATGGGGCTTCAAAGTTCGCTTTATTCTCCGGCCAAGTACGCATTAGTTCGCGATATCGGCGGGACGGAGCGAATTTCCACGGGGATGGGCGGCATGGAAGGCGTCGCGTTTCTTGCGGTGCTTGGGGGCACTATCGCCGCTGGGTTTATGACCGATTGGAATGGCGGAGGAATGTATTCATGCGCGTTGCTCGTGGTCTTCGCCGGATTAGGGCTTATCGCCTCGATGACGATTCATGCGGAAGAGGAGGTGAATCGTGAAATTCACGCGATTAATCCCATTCGATATCTCGCGCGTGCATCACGGATGGCGAAGATGAGGTATCCTGGGATTAATGCGGTAATCTTCACATTGTCGGTATTTTGGTTTGCGGCGGCGATGTTGCAGCAAGGGCTTATCGTCTACGGAAAGCAAGTTATGGGGCTCACACCGAGCGCGACTGGAATTATCCTTTGCGTGGCGGCGCTTGGTATCGTGGCCGGTCAAATTATCGCTGGGTTCGTCGACAAGCGGTGTTTTCTTTTGGGGTGGACGCTACCAACCGGGATATTGGCCGCAGCGATACTCGCGGTGCTTTTCTTCGTGCCGCTTGGAGCGAAGAGTTTTGCGGTGCTTATTGGACTACTCGCATTCGATCTCGGATTCTTCAAGTTGCCGCTTGATGCGGAAATTCAAAAGGTCGTGAAAGGTCCGCGCCTTAATACGATGCTTGCATATTTCAATCAGATCTCATTTCTTTTCATGTTTGTGGCTTCGCTCGTCTATATCGGCGTAAGCACATTGTTTGGCCCGAGGGCATTTCTCGCGTTTCTGGCGATTGTGTTTTTGGCGTCGCCAATTATCTTCATCTTAAGTTACACGAAGGCATTGCTTTTTATCGGAAGGTGGATATTTCATCAGCGCTATAAGGTAGAGACAAGGGGGATGGACAACATTCCTTCGCAATGTCCATTGCTCGTATTGCCGAATCATCCGGCGATGGTGGACCCGATGTTAGTTGGGGCGGAATTTTGGCGATACCCATTACGGCCGCTTGCGGACGAATTGTTTTTCAGGACAGGTTTCATAGCTCCGAAAGTGTTGAAGACCTTGGGGGCGGTTGCGGTTCCGGATCTTCGAAAGAATCGTTCCGCAAAAGGCGCGACGATTGCAAGAGGGCTTGTGGATATCATCAAAAGAACGCTGATTGATGGAGGGAACGTTATATTCTATCCATCTGGCCATATTCAAACGGAGGCGGATCACGAAGACATCGGAACGCGTCAGTTGGCATATAATATTTGTCGTGATTTGCCGCCAGGAGTCGAGGTAATCGCGGTTCGTACGCGTGGGCTTTGGGGCTCGATCTGGTCACGAAAGGATCGTGATGCTTCGCCGGCTTTCGTGCCGACATTCGTGAAGAGCGTACTGCTTTGGTTCTTTGTGTCTCCATTCGTTCCGCGGCGCAAAGTGACGATGGAAGTTGAGAATATAACGGCTCGCGCGAAGGCATGGGCTACGGAATTGACGCGACTTGAGTTCAACGCCAAGTTGTCGGCATGGTATAATGGCGAAATAGAAGAGCCGCAAAGAGCATAGGCGTTGGAAATATGATATAATACACACCAATTTATTTGATTCAACAAATGGTTGGTTTTGAAAATTACGGGGTGGATGTCTTCGCGGAGAAGACAATCCGCAAGTTTCTTGCGAAGCCGGTAGCGAACAAGCTGTTGGCCACGATGCGCAAGGGTGAGCCGCTTGACGCCTCAATCGCCGATGCGGTTGCGGAGGGCATGAAGAATTGGGCGTTGGAGCGCGGAGCCACGCATTTCACGCATTGGTTTCAGCCGCTCACCGGCGGAACCGCGGAAAAGCACGATGCGTTCTTGGATCCCGTCGGGCCAGCGCAGGCGGAGCCGCATTTTTCGGGGAAGAATCTCATCGGCAGCGAGACCGACGCTTCGTCGTTCCCATCAGGGGGATTGCGCTCCACCTTCGAGGCGCGCGGTTGGACGGCGTGGGACCCGACTTCGCCGGCTTTCATCAAGCGGCATGAGAACGGCGCCACGTTATGCATTCCGACGGTGTTCTACGCATCCACTGGCGATACTTTGGATACGAAGACGCCATTGCTGCGTTCGATTCAGGCGGTTCGCAGGGCGACGGAGCGATTGATGAAACTATTCCATCAGCCGAAAGCGCATGTGGAAGTTACCTTGGGGGCAGAGCAGGAATATTTTCTGATCGACAAGAGCTATTACATGCGGCGGCCTGATTTATTGCAGACCGGGCGGACGGTATTCGGGGCGGCGCCAGCGAAGCATCAGCAGTTGGAAGACCATTACTTCGGGGCGATCAAGCCGCGCATTCTCAAATTCATGACGGAAGTCGAGAAGCGGCTATGGGAGTTGGGCATTCCCGCGAAGACGCGTCACAATGAAGTCGCGCCGGCGCAATTCGAATTGGCGCCGATGTTCGAGGATCTCAATTTGGCGGTTGACCACAATATGATGATTATGGAAGTATTGCGGCAGAGCGCGGAGCGCAATGGGCTCGTATGTCTATTGCACGAAAAGCCATTCGAGGGAGTGAACGGCAGCGGCAAGCATTGCAATTGGTCGATTTCGTATGGCGGCAGAAACCTGCTTTCGCCTGGCAACAATCCGCGTGAAAACGCCATCTTCATCACCTTGCTGCTCGCCGTGATTCGCGCGGTAGAGATGCATGCGGACTTGTTGAGGATGTCCACCGCAAGCGCGGGCAACGATCATCGCTTGGGCGCGAACGAGGCGCCGCCAGCGATCATTTCGGTATTTCTGGGCGATGAGCTCAATCAGGTGTTGGATTCGATCGAGCGGGCTACTTCGCATTCCGCCAACAAGCGCACGTCGATGAGGATTGGCGTCGATACATTGCCGCCATTGCCGAAGGATACGACCGACCGCAATCGCACTTCGCCATTCGCCTTCACGGGCAACAAGTTCGAGTTCAGGGCGCCGGGATCATCGCAGAATTGCGCGAAGAGTCAGATGGTGCTGAATACGATCGTAGCGGAATCGATTGATGCGCTTTGCGACAAGCTGGAGGCGATGAAGGGCGATTTCAACGCGAACCTCCAAAAGCTTCTGCAATACGAAGTAAAGGCGCACAAGCGAATAATCTTTTCGGGCGATGGATATTCGGAGGATTGGCCGAAAGCGGCGGAGAAGCGGGGCTTGCCCAATTTGCGCAATACGCTGGCGGCGTTGGAGCCGCTTCGGGATAAGCGCAATATCGAACTGTTCGTCAAGTACGGGGTATTATCCGAAACCGAGTTGCGTTCGCGCTGGGAGATTGGCCACGAAGATTATTTAAGGCGCATCCGCATCGAGGCGGGAATCGCGCTGGAGATAGCAAGAAGCATGATTCGTCCAGTAGTCGCCGATGAATTCTCGAAGTTGGCAACGGCGATTGGGCAGGCGAAGAAAGATGGCCTTAAGGTAGGGCTTCGCGGTTTGACGGCGCTTTCAAAGAAGTTGGGGGCGGGGTTGGACGATTTGCATGTGAAGTGCGATCGATTGGAGCACGCGCTCAACGGCGAGAATGCGGAGGCGCAGATTTCGGAGATGAACGATTTGCGGAGGACGGTGGATCGTCTGGAAGGATTGGTCGATGATGCGCGTTGGCCGCTACCTAAATATCGTGAGATGTTATTCATACATTGAGTAAATAAAGAAGAGGAAAAACAAGATGGCTAAACTTACATTCAAAGAGGAACTTTGCAAGGGCTGCGAACTTTGCGTTACGGCGTGTCCCAAGAAGTTGCTCGCCATTTCCAAGACCAAACTCAACCGCAAGGGGCATGCGCCGGTCGAGTTGACCAAACCCGAAGAGTGCATCGGTTGCGCGAGTTGTGCGTTGATGTGTCCAGATTGCGTAATTACAGTGGAGCGTTAAGAATATGAGCGAAAAAGTATTGATGAAGGGCAATGAAGCGATCGCAGAGGCGGCGATTCGTTGCGGGTGCAGACATTATTTCGGCTATCCGATTACTCCGCAGACGGAGATTGCGGCATATATGGCGAAGCGGATGCCGAAGATTGGCGGGACGTTCCTGCAGGCGGAAAGCGAGATTGCCGCGATTAACATGGTCTATGGCGCGGCCTCGACGGGGCGGCGCGCGATGACATCCTCAAGCTCACCGGGAGTATCGTTGAAGGCGGAGGGAATTTCCTATCTCGCTGGCGCGGACTTGCCGGCGTTGATTGTGAATGTTCAGCGCGGCGGGCCGGGCTTGGGGGGCATTCAACCGAGTCAGGCGGATTATTTCTTTGCCACGAGAGGACCGGGCCATGGTGATTTTCATGTGATTGTATTGGCGCCAGCTTCGGTTCAGGAGATGGCGGATCTCACGCGTACCGCCTTTGAGTTGGCGGAGAAGTATCGCATGCCGGCTATGCTTTTGGCGGATGGCACGATGGGGCAGATGATGGAGCCGGTAGTGCTGCCAGAGGAAAGCATCGAACCAGAGAAGGTAATGCAAAACAAACCTTGGGCGACAACAGGAACCGAAATGAAGCGCAAGCACAACATCGTCAATTCGCTTTTCCTAAAGCCAGATGAGTTGGAGCGCAAAAACTTCGAGCGGTTCGAGCGATATGAGGCGCTCAAGAAGAACGAGACCAAGTGGGAAGAATACATGATGGACGACGCGGAATTCTGCGTGGTATCGGTAGGCATCACCGCCAGAGTTTCGAAGAATGCGATTGTGGAATGCAGAAAGCGCGGAATTAAAGTCGGGATGATTCGTCCGATAACGCTATTCCCATTCCCCGACGAACCGTTGCTTAAGGCGGCGAGCAAGGTGAAGGCGTTTCTCACGGTGGAATTGAACATGGGACAGATGAGCGAAGATGTGGCATTAGCCACGAAGTGCATGAGGAAAATTGCGAAGTGCAATCGAGTCGGAGGTATGATACCTTCTACCGACGAAGTAATTGAAGCGATTGAAAAGCTTGCGAAGGAGGGTAAGTAAGATGGCGATTGTATTTCAGAAGCCAAAAGCGCTCACGGATGCGGTATTGCATTACTGTCCGGGTTGTACGCATGGTATCGTGCATCGTCTCGTAGCGGAGGCGATCGACGAGCTTGGCATTGAGGGCAAGACGATAGGTATCGCGCCGGTAGGGTGCTCGGTAATGGCGTATGATTATTTCACGTGCGATATGATCGAGGCGAGTCACGGACGCGCGCCAGCAGTCGCAACGGGCGTGAAGCGTTCCCTGCCGGATAATATCGTATTCACCTATCAAGGCGATGGCGATCTCGCGTCGATTGGTCTTTGCGAGACGGTGTCGGCGGCGTGTAGAGGCGAGAACATTACGGTAATATTCATCAACAATGCGATTTACGGCATGACTGGCGGACAGATGGCGCCGACTTCATTGGTCGGGCAGGTAACGCAGACTTCGCCATACGGACGCGATCCAAAGACGCAGGGAATGCCTATTCGCATTTGCGAGTTGCTCGCGACACTGGATGCGCCAGCGTATCTTGAGCGCGTGGCGGTAAACAACGTGGGCAATGTGCGCAAGGCCAAGAAGGCGATATTGAAGGCGTTTAAGAATCAAGTCGAGGGCAAGGGCTTCTCGCTTGTCGAAGTGGTTTCGACCTGTCCTACGAATTGGGGACTGACTCCAGAGAAGGCGTGTCAGTGGGTGGATGAAAAGATGATTCCGTTCTATCCATTGGGAGTTTACAAGGATAAGGAGATTTGATTATGACATACGAGACGATAATGGCTGGCTTTGGCGGGCAAGGATTGCTTTTTTCTGGAAAAGTATTGGCGCATGCGGCATTGTTGGAAGGCAAGGAACTCTCGTGGTTGCCTTCGTATGGTCCGGAAATGCGCG
>CALCDB010000075.1 GCA_937901395.1 uncultured Verrucomicrobiota bacterium | reverse complement strand
GTGAAGCTGTTGGAGAGCGGCAAGGCGGATATGATTCGCATGCGACATCGCTTCAATCAGGGCGAGGGTATTGATTTCGGACGGTTCTACAGTTTTTCGTATGTGCATGAGTTGGATGAGCGGCATACCAAGTACAATGGCGAGTTGCCAGCGGGAGCGACGAGAGATTCGCTTTGCAAGAAGTTGCATCGGCTATTTCGTCCATTCGCATTCCTGCGGCGCGTAATCGCGGTCATTCATCTCGAGAAGCATCCAGAAAAGGTGGTGCCGAAGTACATCAAGAAGGAAGGCGACTTCTATGTAGTCGATTCGCGGATCATCAACTTCTCGGAACAGCCGATGTTGATTTCAAAGAAGCTTTATCAAGAGTTATCGGCCTTTGGTCATAGGCGGCCGTGCAAGGCGAAGGTAAATGGGCGGCCATTATTGGAGATAACGCTCAATTCCTGGTGGTGGAAGCATCATCATTTCAGAGTCGCGATTTGCGACGAGGGAGTGTTTACGCACAATCGTTTTGACGATAGTTTTCGTCCGGAACATGCGGCCTTCAACGCGTCGATATCGGCGGAGGGACGATGAGCAAGCTGGGAGTATTGGTTCCAGCATACAACAGCGAGGGACATCTTCGACAGTGTCTTGATTCGATTCTTGCGCAGACGACGGCTGGGGCGAAGATTTTCATTTGCAATGATGGCTCTACGGATGGGACGGAGAGGATATTAGCCGAATACTCAAGGGCGTATCCGCAAGTTCATTACATCACGCAGGAGAACAAAGGCGTATCGAAGGCGCTGAATGCGCTACTCGATGCGTTGCCGGAGGAGATCGAGGAATTCGCGATTGTGGACGCCGACGACTATATTCACCCGGAAATGCTGCGGCTGTTGCACGAGGCGATGGCGGAGACGGGCGCGCAAGTAGCGGAGTGTCAGATCAAGCATGTGCGCAATGAAGCGAGGCCGCCAGAGGGGCTTGATTTGGCGATGACGAGCGAGCGGTTGATAATCGACGATCTTTCGGTATATTTGCTCAAGCGAACGGCGCCATCGAAGGGTTGGATAAACAAGAACAACAAATTGTATCTGCGCAAGGCGGTAGGGAATTTGCGTTTTCGCGAGGGGTTGGCGTTCGAAGAGGATTATTTCTACGGGTGCGAGGTAAACGCGACGATCTCCAAGAAAGTAATCATACCTTATGCGTTATACGCGTATAGGGACAATCCCAAGTCGGTAACGCACGTTCTGAATCAGCGTCGATATTTTGATTCGACTACGCGAAGGATTCGGCTTACGCTAACGGAATTTCTTACGCCGAAGAGAATACCCGCCGCATTGGAAGAGGAATATCGCAAGGAGCTCACGAAGGACGCGTATCGAATGTGCATACGAAAGAACCTGAAGCGCAATCGCGATGGCGAAGAGCGCAAGGAGCTTTTCGAGAAGGCAGGGGAATTCATCCGTGAAATCGAGCGTGAATTCGGCTTCAAGGCGATTGGGCTAAATCCAATTCAGCGGATGATATGGGCGAGTTGCAAGAGGGGAAATTATCTGTCCGCGAGATTATTAGCATACCTTACATAAGAAGAATGTGATATAATATAAGCATGAATGAATCGTCAACAGTCAACATACTTACGCTGAAATGGGGAAAGCTTTATTCCGCCGAATACGTGAATCGCGTGTATCGTGGCGTGAAGCGTCATTTGAATCGTCCATTTCGATTCGTATGCGTGACGGATGATGCGACGGGACTAATGGAGGGAATTGATGCGCAAGCATTCCCGGCGAAGCCAGATTGGCTGCACCCGAATCAGCGATATCCGGAATGGCCGGGGATATACGTAAAGTTGTTGGTATTCGAGCGAGGTTTCGCGGGGCTCACGGGGCCGACGTTGTTTTTGGACATCGATCAGATAATCGTGGATGATTTGGACTGTTTCTTTGATTACAGACCCGGAGAATTTTGCATCATTCACAATTGGGTGGCGCTGAGGAAGCGGCTATTTCGCAAGGTTCCGTTTTGCGGCAATTCGAGTTGCTTTCGTTTTGAAGCCGGCGAGAAGAGCAATTACATATTCGAGAAATTCAAGCGCGAGGCAGACGCGGCGATGAACCCGGAGCTTTACGGCACGGAACAGGAGTACATGACACATGCGGTAGGCTTCGACAAGGTCAATTTCTGGCCGGAGAACTTCGTGAGATCGTTCAAGCGCACCTGCACTTGGCCTTGGCCGTTAAACCACGTGCTAAGACCGCGATTAAAAAAGAACACGCATATCCTATGCTTTCACGGAACGCCATCGCCGAGTCAGGCAATCGAGGGATTTCGCGGTTCCAAGCATATCGATGGGTGGACGCGTCCCGCGCCATGGGTAAAGGAACTTTGGGAGAAATGAGCGAACGCAGGAAATACGATTTCGTATTCTCGTTGGGAGCGGCATGCAGCTGCTCGCAGGCGTTGCGGTTGGCGGGGCTGCAATTCGCGTCATATCCATTCGATTGGCTATACGGCGGCGGGCTTGCGAACAGAGCGCGTTTGCTGGTAACCGATTTTGCGGGATGGTTGGATGAAGCGCGACTCGTAAAGCACGATATCGATTGGAAGTTGGAGCACGAGCCATATCGTAATGAAGATACGGGCATCGTGTTCAAGCACGATTTCGATTGGAATACGCCATTAAGCAGCAGCCTACCGGGAGTCAAGGCGAAATACGCGCGCAGGATCAAGCGGCTATACGAGCGCATCGAAGGCGCGAAAAGAGTGTTGGCGGTATGGATAAACACGCCAACGAGTAAGAGGATTGGCGTGGAGGAGGCGCGGAAAGCGCACGAGATGATGGCGGCGCATTGGCCGGAAGCGGGCATCGAATTGCTGGTGTTGAATTGCGAACGTGGCGTTGGCTTTGAGACGCGCAAGGATGAAACGCAGGATGGCGTAAGAATCATAGAGTATGATTATTACGATGGACGAGAGGAGTTCATCGATAACGAGAAGATGGCGAAGTTTCTGGCGAGCGAATATTGTGCCGATGATTATCGCAGCGAGCAAGAGCGCAAGGAATGGCCACGGAAAAGGAAGCTGCTTAAGTATGCTACCTATAATGCGACCACGTGGTTGGAATATGCAATCAATCGCTGGCATTATCGGATGTATCGGCATTTTCGCAAGTGGATAGAGAAGAAGGGCCTATCACGATTAGGGTAAAGGAATGAAAGAATACGATTTTGCATTTAGTTGCGGGTATTCATGCGCGGTGACGGAGGCGTTGAGGGCGGCGGATTTGCAGTTCGCCTCGTTCCCATTCGATTGGACGGCATCGCCTGGCTTTCGGCGTTGCGCGAAGATGATCGCGGATGATTTCAAGGGCTGGATGGAGAAGGATGATTTGGAATTAGTCGACATTCGCAGGCGAGGAATCAATAAGCACGTATACTTGAACCGAAGAACCAAGTTTGGCTTCGTGCATGATTTTTCGTCGTTCAAGACCTTCGATGAGAGCTTCTCCAAGGTAGCGCAGAAATATGCGCGACGAATCGAGCGGCTTGACGCGCAGCTGAGGCAGGCGAAGAGAGTATTGGCGGTATGCGCGGAATGGCCGATATTGCCGAGAATAACCGACGCGGAACTTGAAGAGACGCGGGAGATACTGCAGAGGAAATTCCCCAATGCCGAATTTGATCTATTGTATTTTCATTGCGAAGCGGGGCGGAAGGGAAGCGAAGTCGTGCGAGTTGGCGAACACATTACCATCGTCGCCAATGACTATCGCACATTTGAATATGATGAAGTGAATCACGAAATGGATAACGCCGCGCTCATCGAGTATCTGAAACGCGAGGTAAGGGCGGTGGATCCGCGAAGCGAAGAGGAGAAGCGCAAGTATACGGATGACTGGAAAGCCCAGGATCGTGCGCGATGGCACGGCAGAAATTGGTTGGAGACATTCGTGAATCGCACGAAGTTTCGTCACTATCGGCGATTGGAGAAATTCTTGACGGCCAAGGGATTGGTGCCGCGAGAAAGGCCGATGTGGATTCTTGCGCCGAAGATAGAGGAGCGATGAAGAAGATATTCACATTTTGGGAACCGCGAGAGAGCATGCCGGAGTACATTCGGCTTTGCCTGGAAACTTGGCGGCGCAACTTATGTGACTACGAAGTGGAGGTTCTTGACTACGAGCGGCTTGGCGAGTATTTGAGCCGTGAGGAAATTGAGAGTGTGCTTTGCAGGGAAATGTCGCTCGCGATGCAGGCGGATTGCATACGCGCGGCGCTTCTGAAGAAGCATGGGGGAATTTGGTTGGATGCGGATACGATTGCGGTAAAGCCGATGGACGCGAAACTCTTCAACGCAGATGTAGTGATGATTTCAAGCAGGCGAGAAGGGGCGATAGTCAATTACGGGGCGTTCATTTACGCGGCGAGGGAGAATACCGCATTCATGAACGAGTGGCATCGGCAGATATTGCCGAGAGTGGAATTGGCCAAGAAGCTATACGGCAGCGTGGCGAGGCGAATATGCCATCCACGCCAATGGAAGGAAGTAAGGAAGTGGAATTACGTGGAGAACGCGATTATCGATCCATTGGCGACGAAGGCGAAGGCAGGGGAGTATGCGACGATAGACAAGGCATTAGCATACGCGCTTCCAGAAGAAGACCTACTCGTGAACGGACAAGCGAAGAATCCGTTAGAGGCATATAGAAAATACTGGTTGTCGGATGGAGAGATCGATGAGATCATGGAGCGCACCATGAGCATAATAATGCTACACAATTCATTTATGGATGATGGCTATCGAAAAATGTCGGAACAGGAGTTCTTGGCGACGCCTACGAGATTGGCGAAACTCTTGAAGTGCATACTTCGCATGTGATATAATACGAACAAATGAGCTAAGGTGATGAGGGTGAAATGAATTTAGCGATATTGACTGTTCATCAAGCGCCGAATTGCGGGGCAATGCTTCAAGCTTGGGCATTGAAGACGGTATTGGAGCGAGAGGGACACAATGTGGAGTTTCCAGATTGCAATCACATCAATTATCGCGGGAGGGAATTGCCGTTCATAACGCCGCCAGATCTTCGTGGGGCAAGGCGGCTAAGCAGAGGGGTTAAGAACTGGCTTCGGAATTTAAGCGGGCGAGAGATATTCAGGCGCGCGATGGATGGCTTCGATCAATTCCGCTTGAAGAACATGC
>CALCDB010000074.1 GCA_937901395.1 uncultured Verrucomicrobiota bacterium | reverse complement strand
TCCAATTCGAGCGCACGGGATATTTCGTGGCGGACGAGCGTGATTCGAAGGCGGGGGCGTTGGTGTTCAATCGCACGTGTTCGCTGAAGGATAGCTACAAGCCCGCGCAATGAGACAGATGTCGCTAATCGAGGGCGTTCAGGCCGATTCGCAACCGCTCGCCTCGAGAATGCGGCCGATGAACCTCGAAGAGTTCGTAGGGCAGGAGCATTTGGTCGGCGAGGGAAAGATCTTGCGCCAGATGATCGAGCGCGATCAGGTTCCCTCCATGATCCTATGGGGTCCGCCCGGGGTAGGCAAGACGACGCTCGCGAATGTGGTTGCCAATGCCACGAAGGCATCGTTCGTAAACTTCTCGGCGGTGACGAGCGGAATCAAGGAAATCAAGGAGATCATGAGCAATGCGGAGAAGGGGCGGCAATTGGGCGTTCGCACGGTATTGTTCATCGACGAGATTCATCGTTTCAACAAGGCGCAGCAAGACGCCTTCTTGCCATTCGTGGAGCAGGGCTCGATCGTATTGATCGGCGCGACGACGGAGAATCCGTCCTTCGAGGTAAACTCGGCCTTGCTATCGCGTTGCAAGGTGTTCGTATTAAAGGGGCTCACGGAAGATAACTTGGTGGAATTATTGAAGCGAGCGCTAAGTAGCGAGCGTGGCTTCGGGAAGTTGGGGGTAAAGTGCGGCGAGGAGACGCTGAGGAAGATAGCGATATTCGCGAATGGGGATGCGCGGAACGCATTGGGGACATTGGAGACGGCGGTGGCGAACGGCGAGATCGGCAAGGACGGCAAGCTTGAGATCACGGATTCGGTATTATCGCAGGTGGTCAATCGCAAGGCGTTGATTTACGACAAGAATGGAGAAGAGCATTACAACATAATCTCGGCTTTGCACAAATCGATGCGCAATTCCGATCCTGATGCGGCGGTATATTGGTTGGCGAGGATGTTGGAAGGCGGGGAGGATCCATTATACATAGCGCGCAGGTGCATACGCTTCGCCTCGGAGGATGTTGGGCTCGCGGATCCGAATGCACTATTGCTCGCCGATGCGGCATGGAACGCGTGTCACAATCTCGGGGTTCCGGAATGCAATGTGCATCTCACGGAAATTGTGATTTATTTGGCATTGGCGCCGAAGTCGAACGCGATGGAAGAAACATATATGCGGGCGGCGAATGATGCGCAGAACATGATGGCGGAGCCAGTGCCGCTACATATTCGCAATGCGCCGACCAAGCTCATGCGCGAACTTGACTACGGCAAGGGGTATACGTACGCGCATGATACCGAAGAGAAAATCGCGAAGATGTCGTGCCTGCCAAAAGCGCTGGAAGGCAGGCGATACTATACGCCTTCCGGATTAGGGCGCGAGGCGAATATGAGGGCGCGGTTGGAGGCGGTAAGGGCCTGGCGCGAGGGGCGCAGCGATGTGGCGCCATTTACATCAACGGCTTATACGGGGAAACAAGAAAATGGAAACACAAAAGCATGAATTCAAGGCAGAGATCGCGGAAATGCTCGATCTCGTGGTAAACTCACTATACTCAAAGAAAGAGATATTCCTTCGCGAGCTCGTATCGAACGCATCGGATGCGATTGACAAGGCGAAGTTCCAAGCGCTCACGGATAAGAAGCTCATCGCCGACAATCCGGAATGGCGCATCGATATCGCGGTGGATACGAGCGCGCGCACGATGAAGATATCGGATAATGGAATCGGCATGGATGCGGCGGAGCTCGAGAACAATCTCGGTACGATCGCCAGTTCGGGTACGAAGGCGTTTCGCAAGGCGTTGAAGGAAAACCAGGGGGCGGATCTGCCGGAACTGATCGGACAATTCGGCGTAGGTTTCTACGCGGCCTTCATGGTAGCGGATCAGGTTCGAGTAGTATCGAAGAAGCGCGGAGGGGAGGGAGCGTTCCAGTGGGAATCTTCAATGCAGGGAGGGTACACGATCGGCGAGTCGGAGCGGGAGGGCTTCGGAACCGACATAATGCTGCACCTAAAGGAAGAGTTCGCGGAATACCTTGACAAGTGGCGCGTGAGGGAGCTGATCAAGCGCTATTCCGATTTCATCGCATATCCAATTCGATTCCAGCGAATCGATGCGCCCAAGGACGAGAAGGCGGAGGATCTCAAGCGGCGCATCGAAGACGAGCAAAAGCCATTGAACACGATGACCGCGCTTTGGAAGCGGGCGAAGAAGGACGTGAAGGACGATGAATACACGGAATTCTACAAGCATCTTTCGCACGATTGGAAGGCGCCATTGAAGACGATTCCATTTTCCGGCGAAGGGGCGGTTGAATTCAAGGCATTATTGTTCATACCCAGTGAAGCCAGCATGGAATTGTATATGCCTCAGACCAAGCACGGGCTTTCGCTTTACGTGCGCAACGTATTCATCGGCGACGATTTCGATATGCTATTGCCAGAATACCTGCGATTCGTAAAGGGCGTTGTGGATTCTTCGGATTTGCCACTCAACGTCTCGCGCGAGATGTTGCAGGATGATGCGATAATCGCGAAGATAAAGAGCGCGGTTACCAGCAAGGTGCTTTCGACTTTGGAGGAGCTGAAGAAGAAGGAAGACGAATATCGCAAGTTCTGGGATAGCTTCGGGGCGGTGCTCAAGGAAGGCATTCGCAATGATTATGCGAATGCGGATAGAATAAAGAAGCTGGCGCTTTATCCATCGGCCAGGACGGAAGCGGGAAAGTTGATTTCGCTTTCAGATTACGTAAAGGGAATGGCTCCAGGGCAGAACGACATCTATTATTTGTGCGGTCAGAAGCTTGAATATGCGCGGCAATCGCCACAGTTGGAGCAGGCGATCAAGCATCATGCCGACGTGCTTCTATTTTGCGATCCGGTCGATGAATGGATCGTGGAGGCATTAGGGGAGTTCGAGGGCAAGAAGTTCGTGGACATAGCGCGCGGTGATATCCAATTCGGCACGGAAACCGAGAGGGAGGCGGAGAAATCGGTAAACGAAAAGGCGGCGACGGAGTTGAAGCCGCTTTTGGAGACGATGAAGAAACAACTTGAGAGCGAACTATCAGAAGTGAGGTTATCGACGCGGTTGGCGGATTCGCCATGTTGCTTGGTAGCAACGGCGAATGGGCTTTCGCCAGCAATGGAACGCATGTTGCGGGCGATGAACAAGGATGCACCGAAAGAAAAGAGAATACTCGAACTCAATGGAACGCATCCACTCGTGCAGAAACTCAAGAATCTGAAGGGTGATGAGCTCAAAGATGCGGTTGACCTGCTTTATTACGAGGCATTGATCGCAGAAGGTTCGCCGGTTCCAGATCCGGCGAGATTCAGTAAGCTCCTTGTCTCATTGATGATAAAGTGATATAATATCGCCCACTTTAGAAATTTTAAGGAGGAAGATAGATGAAGCTTGAAGATTTAAAGGGCAAGACAGTCGGCGTATGCGTTTCCGGCGGATTGGATTCCAAGACGATTTGCTGCGTCCTCAAGGACGCCGGCGTCAAGGTAAAGGCGTTTTCGGCGAATGTGGGTCAGCCCGATGAGAAGGATATCAACGACATCAAGAAGAAGATGGCGCCGACGGGAGTGGAGACCACGATTGTCGATGTAACGAAAGAGATGGCGGATATTTGCTTCGAGGCGGTAAAGTGTCAGGCGATGTACGATGGCGGATACTGGAATTCGACTGGCATCGCGCGGGCGGTAACGGTTCAGAAGATATTGCCGGCGATGAAGAAGGCGGGTTGCACGGTATTGGTGCATGGCGCCACGGGGCGTGGCAACGATCAGATGAGATTCGAACGCTACACCAATGTGATCGATCCGAAGTTCGGGGTCTACGCACCTTGGAGAGACGCAGATTTATTGAAGCGTTTTCCGGGGCGCACGCAGATGGTAGAGTTCCTCGCGAAGCGCGGCATCGTGGCTTTCGTGGGGACGAAGAAGAAGTATTCGACCGATTCCAATCTCGCGGGGCTTAGTCACGAGGCGGAGGATCTCGAGTCGATGGAGACTTCGATGCGCATCGTGAAGCCGACGATGGGAGTTTGGCCGGAGAAGGCGCCGAACAAGATCGAGAAGATTACCTTGAAGTTCGAAAAGGGACGTTGCACGGCCATCAACGGGAAGAAGCTTTCGCCGTATCAGGTAATGTTGGAGGCAAACAAGATCGGCGGGCGCAACGGCATCGGCATGAAGCACGCGTTGGAGAACCGCATCATCGGTACGAAGAGTCGCGGGGTATACGAGGCGCCGGGAATGGAAGTTCTTTCCTGGGGACTCAAGTATATCTACGAGGGCATAATGGATAGGCGTTCGACCAAGATGTTCATGGAGTTATCGAAGTTCGTGAGCGATCAGATATACGATGGGCGGTGGTTCGATCCGGCGACGCAGGCGGCGCGCGCGGCGGTTCAGGTGTGGGCGGACAAGGCGACGGCGGAAATCACGCTTGGGCTTTATAAGGGCAACATCTTCTTTGAATCGCTCAAGGGACTCAAGGCGATGATCTACAACGAGGCGGACAGTTCGATGGAGGCCTCGAATGGGTTGAATCCGCATAGCTCGCAAGGGTTCGCGGAGATTCAGAGCGTCGAGGCCAAGATGTTGGCGAAGGCGGGGCAGATTCGCGTGTGACGAGGGAGCGTAGTGAAAAAAGAAGAGAAGCAGAAGAACGAGGATCCGATCAAGGACGAGGGAAAATCCGAGGCCTCGGAAGGCGCTACGAAGAGCGAGAAGGAGGCGGTTCCGAACGCCGAGACGGAGATAGGCAAGGAACCGGACTGGAAAGACCTTTACGCGCGCATGCTTGCGGATTTCGATAATTACAAGAAGCGTGCGATACGAGATCGAGAAGATACATACCGCTTCGCGGAGGCGGATATTCTCAAGGATGTATTGCCGGCAGTGGATAATCTCGCATTGGCATTGGATAGCGCGAAGGATAAGGGCGAGGATCCATTCGTCAAGGGCGTGAAGCTCGTATACGATACGCTACTGAAGTCGCTCAAGGATCATGGCGCGGAGCCATTCGATTCGATTGGCAAGGAGCTCGATCCGGAGAAGATGGAGGCGATCGCCACGCTTCCGAGCGAGGAAATAGAAGAAGGCAAGGTAATGAACGAAGTAAAGCGGGGCTGGATGCTCAAGGAGCGTTTGTTAAGAGCCGCGCAAGTCGTAGTTTCGTCGGGTAAGGCAAATGGCTGAGAAAAGAGATTATTACGAAGTATTGGGCGTAAGCAAGACGGCGAGTGCGGATGAAATAAAATCGGCATATCGCAAGTTGGCGATGAAGTATCATCCCGATCGCAACCCCGGGGACAAGGTAGCGGAGGAGAAGTTCAAGGAGGCGGCCGAGGCCTACGATATTTTGCACGATCCGGAGAAGCGTCAGCGATATGATCAGTTTGGTCATGCGGGCATGGATGGCGCTGGATTCGGCGGCGGACACGGTATGAACATGGATGATATATTCTCCATGTTCGGGGATATTTTCGGCGGGCGCAGCGGGGGCGGAGGATTTGGAGGCTTCGAGGATATTTTCGGCGGGGGGCGTCAGCGTCAGAGCGTGAACCCCAATGCTCCGCAGCGCGGGGATGACATGACTTTCAGGTTGGATATTGATTTTGACGAGGCGGTATTCGGTTCCGAGCGCACGATTGACCTGACCTTGCCGGCAGAATGCGATGAATGCAAGGGGACGGGCGCGGCCAATGGTTCGAAGCGAGTTACGTGCAAGACCTGCAATGGGCGAGGAGTGATTTTCGGAGGCGGGGGATTTTTGCGGATTCAGCAAACATGCCCGACTTGCGGAGGGATTGGTTCGGTAATCGAGAAGCCATGCAAGAAGTGTCGAGGTTCCGGGCATGTGACCAAGCCGCAGCATATATCGCTCAAGATTCCTGCTGGCGTCGATTCGGGATCGCGTCTACGCCTCGCTGGCAAAGGCCAATCCATAGGTTCCCGCTATTGTCTCTCAAAACCTTATGTATCTTGAGGTGGTTGGAAGTGAGCATCGGGATGTTGAGGTAGAAATCGCTGACCTCACCAGTGTATCTGTTCAGTAATTTGAATCCGTTGCCGTCGGTACCGACAAGCAGGTTAGCATCGTCGAAGTCGATGATGTAGCGG
>CALCDB010000073.1 GCA_937901395.1 uncultured Verrucomicrobiota bacterium | reverse complement strand
CTGACGAACGAGAGCGAGTTCCTGGACAGTGTCACGGTGGGCGGCGTCGTGGTGACGGGGGCCGTGTTCGGCATTACCTTGGACGAGCCGGTGACGAATGCGGCGTTCTTCAGCCTCTCGCCAAGGGCGGCGAACTCAAGCACGTTGCCCTCTCCGACGAGGCGCGTGACCTCCGTGCTGCCACGAAGGGATCGATCATCGGCATCACCCGTGAAGACCTCATCAACGACGATCTCGGCGTTCTCGCGACGATTCCCGAGCGCTTCGGTCAGATGGCGGGTCGCACGATCAACAAGGATGTCTTCGCCCTCATCGCGGGTCTCGCCAATTCCGCGTTCGGCGCGAATACGACGGGTGCGCTCACGGTTGACAATCTCGCCAAGGCCTACGGTCTCGCGATGGAACTCAAGGATAGCAACGGCGATCCCATTGCCGCGCTTCCGACGAAGATTCTCGTCAGCCCGTCCTCGGTCATCACGGCTCGCAACATCTATCTCTCCGAGAAGGTGATCGGTGCGTCCGCGAAGACCCCCGATGCGAACCCGATGCGTTCGATTCTCGAACCCATCTCGTCCCCGTATCTCTCCGGCACGAAGTTCTACCTCTTCAACGAGAGTTTCCCGCTCGTTGATGTGGCGTTCCTCAACGGTCGTCAGACCCCCGTTGTCGAGACCGCCGAGGCCGACTTCAATCAGCTCGGCATTCAGATGCGTTGCTATTACGACTTCGGCGTTGCCGCCGGAGAGACGAAGGCCGCTCTCGTTTCGACGGGTGCTGCGTAAGGTCAAACGGCGCGGCGGCTTAAACCTCCGCCGCGCTAATTCAAAACTTCAAGGAAAGGAAATCCAAAAATGGCTATCAACACGAGCAAGGCGAAGTTCGTCAAGTGCGGCGAAACGATGAATGTGAAGTTCACGGCGGAAGTCAAGTGCGGCGCGATCAAGTCCGTTAACGGTTGCACCTGCATTGCTCTTTGGGATATCCCGGCGAATGAGCCGTCTACGATGAAGATTCTTCACAAGGGCGAGGTCATCTCCGTCGAGACGAACGAATCCATCGGCGCGACGAATGCGGGCGTGGCGATTTACGTCACCTCCGCCGGTCTCATCACGAAGACCGAATCGGGCAACACCCTTCTCGGCTATACGGCGGCAGCCGTTGCCACGGGCGATCTCGTTGTCGAGATTGTTTGCGCGTAAGGGCTAACAATGCGCACGCCGTCCGAATATATCGCCGCTGCCGTTCGCCGCGTACAGTCGAGCTTGATGCCCGATTGCAAAGCGACGATGACATACGGCGCGTATTCGGGCGTTGTGACGCGAGTTAGCACCACCAAACGAGGCGAGGATGCGGTGTCCGCCGATGGCCCGACCGAGGCGGCGCGGCTTCTCACTCTCGTTTCTGATTTCCCGTGCGTCAAGAAAGGTTCGACGGTTTGGGTTGATGATACCCCGCATATCGTGCCGAGCCTGCGTCTTGACCCCACGGGGGCTTCGGGTTATGTCGGCATCTCCGAAGCACTTGATTCGTATTGTGCGAATATGCGCCGAGCAGGGACGCGCATTTCTCAATCAATAAATGTTCTCGCGGTCGAGAGTGATATTCTCGATTCTAACGGCGACGCGCTTGCGCCGACGATTTGCCGCGGTTGGTTTATCGGCGTGTCTTGCGATGATTGGGGCGAAACAACCGCGCCGCAAATAGGCGACGAGTTTGAATTGGATGCGGCGCGTATGCGCGTTGCCGCCGTCAAGAAGAGTGACGGCTATTGGCTTTTGACTTGCCGCGCTCGGAGGTGAGCGGTGGCGGGGATTGTATTTCAAGCCGAGGTAAGCGAGCGAAGTATGCAAGACTTCACTCGCGCTATTTCTTCATTTCAGCGGCGCACGCAACGCGATATGCGCACGGCGGTTCGCATTGCCACGACCGACCTCATCAAGTCGTTGCGCAAGCAAACGCGCCAAGCAAAACAAAAAGTCCCTCGTTCGGCGTTTCGTTTCGGACAAAGCGATCCGCAATGGATTTCCGAACCCGACGGCACCGTTCGCCGGCGAATGATTTTGAAGCGGTTTGGTTCGCAAAGCGATATGGTTTTCTTTCAACCGTGGAAGCGTATTGAGAAGGTTGATCGCAAAGGACGGCATTCGTGGACGCAGGCAAGCGAAGCATCGTTGATTCGTGATGCACAAAATTCACGCCACGGCAAGATTTGGAATTGGGGTCTTGCCCGGCAAACTTGGGGTTGGTTTATGTGGCGACTTTTCAATATTCGCTCACAAGCCGATTTCAAAAACAAGCGCGTGCGTATCACTCATAATCATGTTGACGGCGGAATTAGCGAATCCCGCGAACCTTTGCCCGACGGCACGATTTCGCTCGAAGCTCCGATCAAATGCACGATCACGATCATCAACCGCTTGCGATATATTCGCCGCGCGTTGTTGCCGGGCGCATTGGATAACGCGATTGAATCGGCGCGGCGTTCGCTTTTGTACAAGGCGCAAAACGCCGTAAAGTCAAATCGGTTTGATTGATTTTTACAAGTCCCCCATATATGGAGGGCTTATGAAATCAATTTGCGCAAGTCTCGAAGATAAGATTTTGTCGGTGTTGAAGAATGTCGAGGTGGCGGGGTATCTCGATATTCCGATCATTGGACTTTTGCAAGTTGCCGGAAGCGGCGAGGTTAAGAATGAGGATTTGACCGCGCTTCAAGTTCGCGTCTACGGCGTTCAGCAGCCGCACGAAGCGCACGCGATTTGGCAGGCGCGTGTTGAAATCCGCCTCAATGTCGAGCAGGCGGAAAGCGCGAACGGCATCTTGTTCCGCGAGGCGTTTGAAGCGGTGGCGATTTGGATTGAACGCACTATGGTCGAAGACCGTTGCACGGTTTTGAATACCGACGAAGTTTTCGTTGACGGTTTTCAGCTTGGCGACGGCGGAGATTCTGATTACCATCCTGCGAGTGGCACTTGGTTTGCGAATTGGAACTTGACCCTATCGGGTCGAATTAAAATCAACGAAGAGGAGGAATGAAAATGGCTAATGCCGGATTCAATAATTCGACCGACATCTATTCGATGGGGTCGGCTTGGAAGGTAAAATCGTGTTCGATGAATGCGTCGATCTCGACGGGCGAATGCCCGAATAGTCTCAACGATGTCACGCATCGTGACACCTATGGTGAGCGCATTGCGCCGACGGCGGAATACGAATTGGTCGCCGCAGTGACTACTTT
>CALCDB010000072.1 GCA_937901395.1 uncultured Verrucomicrobiota bacterium | reverse complement strand
ACGGTCGCCCGTTCACGCGGCAGGGCATCTTTAAGATCGTCCGCACCCGGGCCGCCGCGGTCGGAATTGCCGCGGACCGCATCTCCCCGCACGTCCTCCGGCACTGCTTTGCCTCGCACATGCTTTCACATGGTGCGGACATTCGAGCCATTCAGGAACTTCTTGGCCACGCGGATATTGGCACGACCCAGATTTACACGCACGTCGATACCGCGCGCTTTTCCGAGATTCATAAGCTCCATCCTCGTCACGAATAGGACTTACGGTAATTGCTCCAACCGCATAGTAGATGAATTTGATAGACGATATGTAAAAAGGATAAGAAAGGAAGAAATGGAAATGAAGAAGTTGATGTTGATCATAGGCGGCGCGATTGCGTTTGCGAGTATGGCTGGGGAGGTAACGTTCTCCGGCGAGGATATTCTCGTGGATGGGCAAGTATTCTTGATTCGTGGCGGAGAGATGCACCCGCAACGCATTCCACGCGAATATTGGCAACATCGAATAAAGATGGCGAAGGCGATGGGGTGCAACGCAATTTCGGCATATTTCTTCTGGAATGGCTTCGAGCAGCCGGATGGAAGTTTCGATTTCAAGACGGGCAATCGTGATGTGGCGGCGTTCTTTCAACTGTGCAAGGACGAAGGAATGAAGGTGTTGTTTCGTCCAGGCCCATATTGTTGCGGCGAGTGGGATTACGGAGGGCTGCCGATTCGCTTTCTAAAGACGCCAGGGTATGAGATTCGCACATCGCGGAATGAGGACTACAAGAAGGAGTGCGAGAAGTACTTAAACGCGATAGCGAAAGTAGCGGAGCCATATTTATGGAAGAACGGCGGACCGATCATCCTGACGCAAGTGGAGAACGAATACGGCAGCTGGCCCGGCAAGGAGCCCGGAAACATCACGTGGATAAAGAACTTCTGGAAGGCGAAGGGCTTTGCGCCATTCTACATGGCGGATGGAGCGGGGGCGCACTTTTTCAGCAATCTGCCCTACCCCGACAAGGAGATCGCGGTTGGGTTGGATCCGGGGACGAACGAGGGCAACTGGAACGCCGCGCGCACGGCGAACCCCGGAGTGCCGATACTTTCGGCGGAGACGTATCCCGGATGGTTGCGGCATTGGGGCGAGGGCAATTGGCGGCCGACGGATATTACGGGCGCGGTAAATTGGTTCGTGGATGCGAAAAAGAGCTTTTGCTTTTACGTGATTCACGGCGGAACTTCGTTTGGCTTCACGACGGGAGCGAACGATGGCGGCAAGGGCGGCTATCAGCCGGATATGACGAGTTATGATTACGGAGCGCCGATTTCCGAGCAGGGGCGCGCCACGCGCGATTATCATCGCTATCGCGAGATCCTCGCGCGCGAAGTGGGCGGCGTGGACAAGTTGCCGCCGATCCCCGCGCCAATCCCGACGATGAAGATCACGCCATTCACCCCATCGTTCTTCGCGCCGCTCACGGCGGGCTTCAAGCGTCCGATCAGTTCGGTCAATCCGCTCCATTTCGAGGCGTTTGGACAGAATCAAGGTCTCGCGCTTTACGCCACGAAGGTACCGGCAGGCGAAGAGGCGGAGTTGAAGTTCGAGCGCCTTGCGGACTATGCGCATATCTTTCTTGACGATGTGCATATCGCTACCTTGGATCGCCGATTGGGCGAGCAGAGCTGCATGTTGCCGAAGCGCACGCGCGAGGGACGGCTGGTCGTGCTCGTCGAGGGAATGGGGCACATCAATTTCGGACAAGGCATGAAGCACGACCACAAGGGCATTCGCGGCGTGGTGACGCTCGCGGGCAAGCCCCTTAGAAACTGGAAGATCGGCACGAACCCGCTGACACCGCAGTCCGTATTGAAGGCACAGAAGAAGCAGGCGAAAAAAGGAGTGCCGGGCGGACACTTCGTCGCGTCCGTCACGCTCAGAAAGGCGGCCGATACGTACTTCGATATGTCAAAGTGGGGGAAGGGGACGCTCTTCGTGAACGGACATAATCTCGGGCGCTACTGGAAGATCGGTCCGCAATATTCGCTTTATTGTCCCGCCTCGTATCTCAAAGTTGGCGAGAACCGCATTGATGTAATTGAGATGGAAGTATCGGAGCCGCGCCCGATTCGCGGGGTGGAGGAGAATGTGGTTCACGAGAATGGAGTGGAGACCATCAACGCCAATAACGTATGGGAATGAAAGGTTTTTTGAGTTTTTTTTTCAATTTATCGCTTGACGATGGAAAATAAACTTGGTAATATTATTTCATAATAATCGTGAAAGGTATATCTCTTATGAGTAAAATCAAGTCGTTGGTGGTTGCATCGGTGGCGGTAGTCGCGATGCTATTTACGGGTATTGCGCAAGCGGCAGGCGAGCGCGCGTTATTCAACTTCGGAGTCGCGAGCGGTTCCAACGGATGGGTAAACCACACTCAGAATGGCGGAGGCAAGGGAACTATCCCGTTAGATGGAAAACTTACAAGCGATGGAATCAGTTTTTCAGTCTCAGGTGCTGGTCAGTTTTTTGATAATAACACCAGCGAGGTGGCTACCGATTATGAAACTGGCGCCTATACGAGTTATGATGGCACGACTACATACGATACTATCGCCGATGAAATAAGGGCGACTTTGGCGTTGGAAGAGGATATTCCATTTGATGCGAATGTCTATAAGACGGGTTTGATGAATGGTGGACAGACGGGGCATACGGCGACGATTGAGGGGCTGTTGCCACAAAGCAAATATGTAATTTATATTGGCTTTGGAAGAAAGAAAAATGACGGTCCCGATCAGACGGCGGGTTT
The DNA here is from genome assembly GCA_937901395.1 of uncultured Verrucomicrobiota bacterium. GTDB lineage: Bacteria > Verrucomicrobiota > Kiritimatiellia > RFP12 > UBA1067 > UBA1067. Next base: position 642 of record CALCDB010000072.1, on the reverse strand, counting down.
CACATTATTGCAAAGTGGCTATTCTACGGTGGACAAGATTGAGTATGTGGTAACCGTCAATGGAACCAACACCTCGGTTACGCCAGCTTGGACTGCGTTTTCGGCTGGAACGGATGTTCGTCCGGGGACGGATGGCTTGATGATGGTTCGTCTTTCGAACATAGTGCCGAATAGTGCGGGCAAGGTTCAGTTCAAGATGTCGGGTGTGAAAGGTCAAATCAGCTTCCTCGCGGTAAAGATGCTTGATGGCGAAGTAACCGAGGCGACGGCGACGATTCCGGCGAACTTCGACGATAGCTGGGAAAACATTCCATGGGACGATGAACCGCCGACCTCGGATGCGCTCGTTACCTTGACATTCGAGGGCTCTGCGACGATTGATCTTGGGTCCGATATTCCGCAAGGCGCGATATTCTCGCTTGCTGGCGGCGTTGAAGGCGGCGAAGTTAGCATTAAGGGCGCGGCAGATGCGGTAGGTGCCTTCGCAGGTAAATCCTCAATGGATACTGCCTTCTTGAATTCAATTGTTTATGAGTATGATGCGACGGCGGGGTTTGATGCATCGGGAATCTTGGAGGCGATCAAGGCGGCGGGAGATAATGTAACCTACAAGTTCGTGGGCGAAGGCGAGTATGGTGCGAC
>CALCDB010000071.1 GCA_937901395.1 uncultured Verrucomicrobiota bacterium | reverse complement strand
ACTCGTCAGCCTTGCAGTAAATTGAGAGTTCAACGAGTTCAAAAGGCGATGAACTGGAAGGCGGCGGTCTTATCAAGACCGCCCCCGTGTCAACGTTTCCGCGTGATCTGCGGCAGCGCGGCAAAAGCGAAGGACTACCGTACTGATTCGGTTTTGACTTCGCTGATAGTGCGCTGGGCGGGATCGTAATTAACGCCCACGTACACGATATGCCGCGAATCCGCCGCGTAAGCGTCGGCATAATGCCGGGCGCGGCATTGCGCGAGCGCGGCTTCGGCCGATTGCGCATACTTAAACTCAACGATGTAAATCGCCTTCTCGGTTTTGACGACCGAATCTGGACGCCCCAAAGAATGTTGTTCTTCCGAGACGACTTCGGCGCGCGCAAAGACCATATAGGCGAGAAAATAACGCTTGATTTGCTTCTCGTCTTTATCGAGCCATTCGTGCGGAATCTTCGCGAAGGCCGTCTTCAAAAGTGCCGCGAACTTCGCGCCCGATTCATCGGCAAAAAGTTCAGCGTCCGTCTTCTTCGCCGTCCGTGAAAAAGCATCCAACGCGAAATCGACGCCGAGAACGCTCGATAGATATCCGCGATACAGCGAACTACGCACCTCTTGATTCGGAATTCGCAAAAGAACCGTCTCGGAATCAATACGCTTGTCAATCGTAAGATATCCGCCTTGATAGAGAAGCGCCACCGTTGGAGCCGTAAGCGCATCAGGTGCATCCAGCGTTGCCACATCAAACTCATCCGCAAAATCAACGGGCGCGGCGTTTTTCGCCTTCAGCGCGTCGAAGATGAGCGTTGAGCCCGCGGTCGCTTCCCAATAATTTCGCAAGGCCTTACTCGTAAGCGCATTGCCAAGCGAGACTGGATTAACGACTTGGACCAAATTCTCTGGTGCAAACTGATAACTATCATACCAACGGAGCAACTCCGCGAACGCCGCGTCGTAAGTAAATCCCTTCGCATCCGCGAACGCTTGAATATGATTGTGAAAATACTTTTCCATCTCCTCGTGCGTGTAACCGACGATATC
>CALCDB010000070.1 GCA_937901395.1 uncultured Verrucomicrobiota bacterium | reverse complement strand
CATATCGTAAAGGTTGAGAAAAAGAAAGAATACGCCCGCCTTACTTCGTATCGCAGTTTCGGGCTTAGGAAGCAGGAGTATCTCAAGCTCATCAACGAAGATATGCCGGCGAACGTCAAGCGTATCGAGTTCGCGAAGAGCTATGGCGATCTTTCCGAAAACGCAGAATATCAATACGCGAAGGACGAGCAACGCGCGTTGATGCAGAAGCAGTCGTTGATGCAGGCCGACCTCGAGGCGGTCAAGCCCTCGGACTTCGCAGACGCGACGACCGACGAGGTAATGCCCGGCGTGACAGTAGTCGCGAATACGAAAGACGGCGAAAAGATTTGGACGATCCTGGGCGAGTGGGATAACGACATCGAAAAGGGCATCCTTTCATCAAAGACGCGCGTGGCGCAGGGTATGCTTGGAAAGAAGATCGGAGATAATTTCGAGATGCCAGACGAAAATGGCAATATCGCATTCGCGACAATAAAGGAGATTCGTCCGCTGAGTGAAGAACTCAGGGAGTGGATGAAGTTACCAGTAGGCATACAGATATAATATGGGGGTGCGCAAGATGGCTAAGAAGACGACTAAGAAAACGGTAAAGAAGTCAACGCCTAAGCCAGTGGCCAAGCCCGCCGTTAAGAAGGCGAAAAAGCCTGCGGCGAAGGCGAAGATCGTAGTGGCAAAGAAGCCTGCGCACCTAACGCTATCCGGCAAGAAATTCCGTGCGGCCTTGAAGCCATCGAAGAGGGTGAAGCCGGATTTCAAGCGCGTCCCACCTCGAATTGAGCGTCGTCCTCCGCCAGAGGCGGTTCGCGCGCCCGAGCAGGAGCTCGCGCAGATTGATGTCGAAAAGGCAATGGCGTTCGCGATGTCGATTGCGCAGGAAAAGAAGCGCACGGCGGCGAAGGCGGATGCCAAGATGGCAATGGATAATAACGGCATCAAGCTTGGCGCGAAGCCGACGACGCGCACCAAGGGTCGGTCAACGGTGAAGTTTCCGGCGAGCGATCTGAAGGAATTTCGCAAGCTCCTATTGGCGGCGAGAGCGAAGGCGAGTTCCGGTGTGAACGCGATGAAGGCGACGGGCTTTAACGAGACCGAAGATCGCGAGGCCGATGGAGGCGATGGCACCGCGCAGACCTTACGTCTGCAGGCATTGGGGCAGATGGGCAACATCAATCGAACCATTCAGCAGATCGACGAGGCGTTGCATCGCATCGAAGATGGCACGTATGGGGTTTGCACCTCGTGCGGACAACTCATTCGCAAGCGACGCTTGCTCAATCAGCCGTTCGTATTGACTTGTATGGAATGTCAAAACGCGATGGAACGCGAAGCGAAGTGAAGCGTTTCATAACGGTATTGGCGATAGTAACCAATTTAATATTGGTTGATGCCATAGTAAAGGAACTCGCGAAGGGATATTTGTATGATCGCGAATGCGCTTCGCCGATAATCCTATCGGTGATTCCTGAAGTATTCAACCTCACGTTCGTGAGAAATTATGGTTGCGCATGGGGGATGTTTCAGGGCAAGGTATGGCCATTGGCGATATTCGGAATAGTGGCATTGGTTTTCTTGATATGGAAGCGGCGCAGCGTATTTGGCGCGAACAAGATGGGAGCTGTAGCCGAAGTGCTATTGTATGCGGGAATCATCGGGAATCTAATTGATCGCATATTCAGAGGGTATGTAATCGATATGTTTGATTTCCATTGGGGGGTTCATCATTTTCCATGCTTCAATTTGGCGGATAGTTTTATCTGCATATCGGTAGGGTTGTTATTGATTGATTCACTATGCCAGAGTTGCCGGAAGCAGAGTCGATAGCACGCGCGTTGGATAGGGCGTTAAAGGCGCGCAAGATTACCAAGGTAGAAGTGTTTTTTCCAAAATTGCGCACATCATTGGAGGCGCTCAAGACGGCGAAATTGGTGGGACGCAAATTCATCGGTTGTCGGCGCAGAGCGAGGTATGCGGTTGCCGATTTGGATGATGGACGGGCATTGACGATGCATTTTGGAATGAGCGGCGTGGTTAGAGTCGAGGATGCGAAGCGAGCGCGACGCAAGCACGAACATGTGGTGATTTCGCTGGATGATGGCAAGGCGTTGAAGTTCGAAGACCCAAGACGCTTCGGATTCATGGAAGTGCAAAAACTTGGCGAGGATGGGTGGCCCGAATGCTTGGCGGGAATTGGGGTGGAGCCGCTCTCGACGCAATTCACCGGTGAATATTTGTTCAAGGCGTCGAGAGGACGCAAGAAGCCAGTGAAGGAGTTGCTGATGGATAACCGAATCGTCACGGGAATCGGCAACATTTATGCGGCGGAGACGTTGTTTTCGGTTGGCATATCGCCGCAGCGAGCGGCCTCGACATTGACGATGGAAGAGGCGAGAGCCATCGTCAGGAATGTGAAGCGAATTCTCAAGTTGGCGATTAAATGGGGCGGCACGACGGTAAGCGATTATCGCAATGTGGATGGAAGCGAGGGCAAATTCGTGCAGAAGCTTAAAATCTACGGCAAGAGCGAATGCCCCGTATGCGGAACTAAGACGGCGAAGATTACCTTGGGCGGAAGAACGAGTTGGTACTGTCCGAAATGTCAAAAGTAGCTATTGACGCGACGCGATAAGATATGATACAATACGCGCCAATTCGTCCATGGTGGATGAGTTGAAGCGAATGAATCGAGGTACCATCCCACGATCAAAGCGGATTGAACAAAAAAGAATAAAGTTCGAAAGGAGATAAAAAATGGATATGCCTACATCAGCCCTCACGGGCATTACCCTCAAGGATCTGTTTGACGCCGGATTGCATTTCGGCCATCAGACGAAGCGTTGGAACCCGAAGATGAAAGGTTACATCTTCGACAAGCGCGATGGAATCCACATCATCGACCTCACGCAGACGGTTGCGCTTTTGGATGAGGCGGCCGGCTTCCTTCGGGATACGGTGCTCGCGGGCAAGAAGATTCTGTATGTGGCTACGAAGAAGCAGATGGCGGAGATCGTGAAGGAGTCCGCGCAGAGCAACGAGCAGTTTTACGTTACCGAGCGTTGGCTTGGCGGTACGCTCACGAATGCGAAGACGTTGCGTTCGTCGGTCAAGCGTATGCGTCAGTTGCAAGCGACCGCGAAGGCGAATGGCGGAGAGCTTTCCGAGCACAAGCAGGAGAATTCGATGTTACGTCGCGAATTGACGAAGTTGGAAACCAACCTCACTGGCGTTGCGGATATGGCGGAGCAGCCGGGCGCAGTCGTCATCGTCGATTGCGTAAAGGAAGCGAATGCGGTTAAAGAGGCGGTACGTCTCGGCATTCCAGTGGTGGCGATTGTCGATACGAACGCCGATCCGGAATTGATTGATTACGTGATTCCCGGCAACGATGATTCCATTCGTGGTGTTCAGATAATTCTCGATGGCTTCTCGAAGGTAATCAAGCAGGCCAACGCCGATTACAGCGCCAAGGTCGCGGAAGAGAACCAGAAGCGCAATGACGAGCGCAAGAGCCGCGAGGAGAGCGAGAAGGCGGCGCGTGCCGATCGCAAGGCGAAGTCGATGGCGAAGGCGGGCGAGAGACGTCCGGCGAAGAAGGGGTCGGTCGCGGCGAATGTGAAGGCGGCTGCGCGCAAGGCGAAGGAAGAGGCGGAGAACAAGGCGAAGGCGGAACTCGCCGCGAAGCGTCAGGCGAAGGTAGTCGAGGCGACGGAAGCGGTTGCGGCGGCGGAAGCGGCGACTGCGGCGGCTCCACAGGCGGAAACCCCCAAGGCGGAGGAGAAATAATCATGGCTAAAGAAACCGCAGTTAAACTCCACATGCTCGAACCACGTGCTACCGAAAAGACCTACCGTGAGCAAGTTAAGCGTACCTACGCTTTCGTCGTTAAGAAAAACGACACCAAACAATCTGTTGCTGAACTCGTTGAAAAAGAATTCAACGTCACCGTTACTGATGTTCGTGTTCTTATCCGTAAAGGCAAAAAGACTAAGTTCTCCAAAGGCAAACATGCTTACCCAGGTACGACCTTCCGTCGCGACCACAAGCTTGCCTATGTTACCTTAAAAGAAGGCGATAAAATCCGTGTCTTTGAGGAACCAGAGGAGAAAAAAGAAGAAAAACCAGCTAAAAAAGCTGTTAAGAGCGACGCAAAGGAAGCCAAAAAGGCAGAAAAATCTGCAAAAAAGGCCGACAAGAATG
>CALCDB010000069.1 GCA_937901395.1 uncultured Verrucomicrobiota bacterium | reverse complement strand
CATTGTGACCGAATACGGAATTGCCCGTTTAAAGGACAGACCTGTCAGAGAAAGGGTGGAACAGCTGAACCATCGTGCTTTTGATTTACGTTACTCAGATTTGGACAGCGTGAACTTTTATGCCAAACAGGCATTGGCCATTTCCGCAAATGGTATCTTGTCCCTTGGGTGCACATCATTCGGCGTTCCCAAGCCCGCCTTGAATGTGTCGATGAAAATCGCCTTCTTCGCTTCGCATGCCTTCGCCTGTGCGGCGCGATATTGCTCCCACGGACGATTCATCTTGGGCAATCCCATCATGATGAAAGGTATATCCTTGTCTCCCCTCAGTTCATCGATGATCGCGAGATTGGTTTCCAGCATGTAGTCGTCGTTAAGCGGCACATCGGGCTGAACGTTCGTGGTCGCGTTGGATTCGCCTTGATACCACAATATTCCCGTAATCTTCGGCAACTCCCGCCCGATCAGCTTAATTCCCTTGTCGTACATGTTCGCTACTGGCCACCACGCCGCTTCCGACGCCTTGCCCTTGCGTCTCGGATATTCCCGCTTGCACCAAAGACACGGAAAATCGTCGTTCCTGTCTATCGGGTGCCGATTGGTCGCGATCTTGCATAATGCCGGATATATCGCCTTGCCCTTCTCATCCACCTTGCACATCGTCTGTTCCGATAGGAACGCCTCGGTCGGCGCGCCTCCTGCCGCTATGTACAATATGCCTATCGTCTTGCGCGTCGCCTGCGCCCTGCGTATCGCGAAGCTCACCCCGACCGCACTGCGCCGATGCGCATTCTCCGGCGTTAGCTTCGTCCACTTCCGATCGTTGATGTCCCACATCCATATATCAAGCGTCTTCAACTTGCCCAACTCCTCCGCTACCCGCGCCTTCTCGGTGGCGGATGAATTGAACTCTCCCCAACCCTTCTGCATGTTGCTCTGTCCGGCGCACAGCCAAACCTCGCCGAACTTCGCTGGCGTCTTGATCTCTCCCTCGGGCTTCTCCATCAACGCCTTGAATGTGGTTTCCGCGATTATCCTCGCTCCCGCCGGATCGGGGTGAATGTGGTCTTTCGCGAAGATGGCGTCGCACTCTCCCATCAATGGCGCTTGCATGTCGATTCCAATCGCGTGCGTCTTCTTCGCTATCGTCTCCAAATCCGCCTGCATCAAGAATGGCTCGGGGCTCCTATAGAAGCGTTGCCCCTCCGTAAGTGGTGCCAGTTTCGTCCATATATACAACTTCGCCTTGCGATTCGCCTTCTTGTAATCCCCCAAAAGTCGAATGTAATCGTCGATGAACTGGCCGCGCTTGCGTCCGCCCGTGAACTCCTTTATGTATTCCCCATTGTCATTGATTCCCAAATTGCAAATCACGATATCTGGTTTCCATTCTATCGCCGCCTTGTGTTCCTTCATGTACCGAAATCCGCGCATCTCGTTCCCGCGCTTCGAATCAAGATATATCCCCCTGCCGGAATTGCCGAAATTCCTTACCTCGTACTCGCCCGCCTTCGCTTCGTCCAGCAGTAATTGCAACTGTCTTGGATAACACGTGTTCTCCCTATCCGGCAAGGTGTACCCGTAGGTAATCGAATCTCCTATGCACGCGACTTTGATCTTCGCCTCCGCCCTCGTCGAAAATAAAACCACGCTCGCGATCATCGCCAGGATAATGCGATTCTTCATCTGATGTTTCCTTTCAATATTCCCTCGATTGCCACGATGTCCCATGAGCTCAGTTCCGCGCCCGTCCTAACCGCCTTCACGCATTCCTGAATCTGCTTCGGCGAGCTCGCGCCGATTAGCGCCGAGCTTACCCTGCGGTCGCGCAAGTTCCACTTGATCGCCATCTCCGCCAAGCTCATCTCGCGGTTCACCGCGAATTCGTTTAGTCTCTTGAGTTTCTCGCGCAATTCTTTCGTGATCGTCTCCGCCTTTAGAAAGCCGTTCTTCGCCGCCCGGCTTCCCTCGGGTATGCCGCTTAGATACTTGTCGGTAAGCAAGCCCTGCGCTAAACTCGAAAAGGCGATTCCTCCTGCGCCAATCTGTTCCAACGCCCCTAATAGCCCGTCTTCCTCGATTCCCCTCGTAAGCATATTGTAGCGGAATTGGTGTATCAATAATGGCGTACCATTCGCCTTCAGCATCTCCGCCGCCTTGAGCGTCTCCGCGGCCGAATATTTCGAGATTCCGACGTACAACGCCTTGCCGCTCTTTACGATATCCGATAACGCCCCCATCGTCTCTTCCAATGGGGTGTCGGGGTCGGGACGATGCGAGTAGAATATATCCACGTAATCCAAGTTCATTCGTCGCAGGCTTTGATCGATGCTCGCCATTAGCGACTTTCTCGACCCCCAATCGCCGTATGGACCTTCCCACATTAGGTGTCCCGCCTTGGTGGAGATGATGAGTTCATCGCGATGGGCGGCCAGATCTTCCTTTAGTATCCGCCCGAAGTTGCTCTCCGCCGAACCTGGAATCGGCCCGTAGTTGTTCGCCAAATCAAAATGGGTGATTCCTTCGTCGAATGCAGTCCTCAGCATCGCGCGCATATTCTCGAAGTCGTCTTCCGACCCGAAGTTATGCCATAGCCCCAGCGAGAGTTTCGGTAGCTTTAATCCGCTCCTTCCGCATCGGCGATATTCCATGTTGTCATACCGACTCATAGCTTCTTCAACACGTTCCTGATTGATCTCTCTCTCGCCTCCACCGATTCGCAAAGACGGAACTGCACTCTCGCGCGATTGAGGTTCTGCTCTGGTTCCGTGGTCTTGAAGTATACGTTCCCCGCCAGATAATCCTGAAAGAATCGCAACCCCAACTCGAACGGCAACAGCCGAATCGAATCGTAAAAATATTCCCGATCCGCCGCCGTCAGAAAGCTCCCCGCCTCCCGCATGTATCCCTTGCAGAACGCCGTCGCCAAATCCTCGTCGAACACTACCTGCG
>CALCDB010000068.1 GCA_937901395.1 uncultured Verrucomicrobiota bacterium | reverse complement strand
CACGGCGCACCGCTGCGCGGCAGTCTCGTCCGTCGAGTTCACGCCCGAGGAATACGCGCAGCTGCGCGAGGACATCAAGCGCACCGAGGCGGCGGAGCGGAAGCGTCCCGTCTTCTTCAACGACCGCACGTCGGGGGCGGACGTCCGGTGGCGGCTCGAATCGACGGAAGTCGACATCTTCGGTCCGCACAGCTGGGTCGTCACGAACCGCATCGAGAAGGAGATCCTCACGTACGAGGGCAAGAAGAGCTCGGCGGAACTCAAGTTCAGCTACAATCCCGCGATCCAGGACCTGAAGCTCGTCACGGCGAGCGTCCGCAACAAGGACGGCACGGAGTACACGGTCTCGGAGAAGGAGATGAACGTGATGGACTGCGGCTGGGCGGCCGCCGCGCCGCGCTATCCGGCGAGCAAGCAATTGATCGTGAACTTGCCATCAGTGGAAATAGGCAGCGTAATTTCGTATACGATCGTGACGACGGTAACGAACGCGCCCGCGCCATACTACGCGGTATTCGGGTTCGATTCGCTGGAACCATTGGAGCGGCGTTACGTGAGAGTGAACGATTGGACGCGCGATGAGACGAAACCGCGACATCTGCCCTACGAGCAGGGACAGCCGCATGCGCCGCTTTGGCGCGACCAGATCATAATTTCCTCCAATCGCTTCGCGAGGGTGGATTTCAAGATTCCGGAATTAGACCCCAATGATTTCGAAGAGCTCGAGGGAGTCGAGACGCTCGAGGAAATACGCAATTGGATGGCGAAGAACGTCAAAATCGCGGGGCCGAAGCTCTACGAGGTTCCATTGGAATTTCAGCTGACCGCGCCGGAAATCGTGCTCAAGGAGCGGTATGCGACGCGTCTCGATTACATAAGGACGATGTGCGCGTTATTGCGTGGGGCTGGCTACGAGGCGGATTTGGTGTTGGCGACGCCTGATGCGGACGACCCAGAGGAAGTAAAGCATAGCATCATGTACGACAAGCCGCACATTCGCGCCTTCTCGCTTGCATTATGCAGAGTAAGGATTTCGGAGGGCGGATTCTTGGGCTTCGGGGCGGAAGAGAAAGAGTATTTCATCGGCACCGAGAACCAATATGCGCCAATCGGAATGACGGCGTACGACGAGTGCGATTACTTCGATCCGCAAACGTGCGAGTTCGGCAAGGTCAGGGTATCTTCGCCAGAGTTCAAACTTCGCGGATGCGAGATGAACGAAATAATCGTAAGAGAGGATGGATCGGTGGATTACACCTCCGAGGATCTATTCTGGGGAGCGCAGGTAGCGAATTTCAGAAAGACGTATTCGGAGATATTGCCGGAGGAGCGTTCGCGTCTGCACCAATCGATATTGGATGCGGTGGCGAAATCGGCGGTATCGACGGGAGAGCTGGAGGCGGATACGACATCGTATCCGGCAAAGCGCAAGTTCAGCTGTCATATACCGAATTACGTAACGCAGCTTGACGATGTGATGATGATACGCCTGCCGGAATTGCTTTCGAGCTTGCCCACGTTCACCGGCTCGAACATCCGCCAGACGCCATTCGCCATCGCGGGAGCGGCGAATATGAGCGAAATAATCAAGGTGCGCTTTCCGAAAGGATGGACGCTCGTCGAGCATCTGCCGGAAAGCTTCGAGTTCGCCGATCCGTACAACAAGGACGTGGTATGGGTAGAGTCGAAGGTAACGAACAACGTAATCAACGGCAGCTTGGAAGTAGAGCTGCGGCGCGATGTGCATGAGCGGCCGTATAGTTGGTTTAATCCCGACTACATCCAAATGGCGAAGGATCGCAATCGAATCGCGACATCGCGGGCGAACAGGACGATTGTGGTTCGGAAGGAACGCAATTAATTTTAATTTGCCCTCTTGCAGGAGAAATACGGAAATGATATACTACCCATCGTTTTCATCCCTATGCTCGGGTGGTGAAATTGGCAGACACGCATGCTTGAGGTGCATGTGGAGAGATC
>CALCDB010000067.1 GCA_937901395.1 uncultured Verrucomicrobiota bacterium | reverse complement strand
CTCGATACTTCGCGACGCTTCGTTGCCACTTCATCGCGCTTCGCCTCGATCTGCGCTTGCGAATCCGTGAAATTCGTCTCCGCCTCGCTCAACGATTCCCGCGCCGCCGCCAATGAATCCGTCAATAGCCGCGCCTTCTGTCCCAGCGACTCCGCCTGCATCCTCAATTCGTCGAGCACGGTGCGCGAGCCCTCGATCTCCGCGCGATCACGCTCCGCGAACGCCCGATACTCCTCGATGCGTTGCGCATTCACGCCAATCACTTCGCGAGCGCGCTGATATGCGCTTTCCGCCGCCGCCTGTTGCGAGGCGAGCGCTTCCAAGCGCTCCTCCAGTTCATGCACGCTCTGGTGCAGCTCTTGCGCCGATTGTTCCGCCTCGGTTACCACTCCCTGCGCCTCGGCGATTGCGCCATCCAGCTCTTGGCGGTTCTTCACATTCTGCTCAAGCTCCAAATCGAAGCCGTGAATGCGCTGCTTGGAAACGTAGATATCAAGACCGCGCAATTGATCGCGCAGTTCCTTGTACTTCTGCGCCTTGCCTACCTGACGTTGCAAGGAACCGATCTGTCGCTTCATTTCGCGCAAGACATCCGCCTCGCGCAGGAGGTTCTGTTCGGTCTGCTCGATCTTGCGCAATGCCTCTTTGCGATCCGCCTTGAACTTCGTAATCCCCGACGCTTCCTCGAATACCGCTCTACGATCCTCTGGCTTCGAAGAAAGAATCGCGTCGATCTGACCCTGCGCCATTACCGAATACGAGCTCGTTCCGATACCCGTGCCCATGAAAAGGTGCTGAACATCCTTCAACCGGCAGGCCTGCTTGTTGATGAAATATTCGCCGGAGCCATCTCGATACACGCGACGCGTAATCGTTACCTCGTGATAGTCGGTTCCCAATTCCTTCTCGCAATCCGCGAATGTAATCGACACCTCGGCAAGACCCAATGGCTTGCGACTATCCGTGCCATTAAAGACGACATCCACCAGCTTCGAGCACCGCAATGCCGTCGGCTTCTGCTCGCCCAACACCCAGCGAATCGCATCCGACACGTTGGACTTGCCGCAGCCATTAGGCCCGACGATAGCAATCAGCCCGGGATCAAAACTCAAACGAGTCCTATCCGCGAAGCTCTTGAAGCCAATTATGTCCAACTGTTTTAGATACATCTTCTATATTATATCAAATTTTTAGGGCGTGTGCGCCTATACTCTGCGATTGATGCGGTTAGCGAGAACGCCACTACCGCTATGCTCGTGAATATCGAAAGCGCTCCTGTGAGCGGCAATGCGGGCAGCTCCGGCTTCTCCGATGAAAATGGACGCATCGCCTCGACCACATAAAGCGAGGGATAGGCGCGATAGTTCGGTCCGTAATACCGCGCGAGACAAAGGATGTTGCGCGGCAACGTCCCCCCGACGTTCATCACCGTGAGGGAGGTTTCGAGATTCCGCGCCCTTGCGTACGCGATACTGACGGGCGCGCAATATAGCTTCGCATTGCGCGCGAGATCGATCGCTCCCCATAATACGAACAGCGCCAACCCAAACCGCAATGCCAACTGACGCCGAACATTCAAGCGCAATATCCCCTCGATGCCGTGCGCCGCCAATACCACGATGCACAACTCCGTAAGATGATGCCACTTCACCGGACAACGTATCATATCGCCGGCGGGCAACGCAAAGATCAAGCGATACGCGCTTTCAAAATATCTCCCCAATGAAAAGGCATAACATATCATCCCGGCGATCAAGAAGAACAATACCTCGTACTTGCGCGCCTTAAGGCCAAGCACCAGACCGAATATCGCAAGTATGCAAGTTACCCAGCCAACGTATAGGGAGTGCTGACGATAATTGCCCTGCTGCGCATGGATGTTGCGCCCCAATGCGCCAGTATATGGCCTCACGCCCGCCGCGTGGTTAATGGATAATACGAAGGGACAACTCGTATCGCCCTGAACTCGCGCGTTGAAAAACTCTTCCGTATCTTCAAGCGGCATCGACCAATTCGTTACGAACTCCCAACGCCCATCCGGAGTGTCAGTGCCGATTTGCGCTTCGCGTCCCTTGATCGTGGAACCAAAGGTCTCGCGAAAGTTCGGGACGCCGATGACGATGAACACGGGATAAATCATTCTGTAAGCCTTGACCGTGTAGGGGTCGCCGTTGGCAAAAACATCGCTGAGCACGGGCATGAGCAGACCTGTAAGACTCGGCGCAAAATTATGCACAAGGCTTGATACCATCATGATTTTTACTCGTTCCTGCGAGTTGGGGGAAATAACGTAAACAAGATTGCTCACGCCGGTGTTGTACCACTGCTGAACGTAACCCTGAATCTGCCCGATAAAAAACAGAGACAGCA
>CALCDB010000066.1 GCA_937901395.1 uncultured Verrucomicrobiota bacterium | reverse complement strand
CTACCCCCACACGGAAAAAGGGCCAAAAAAACGCGGTGTGAGGGGGGTGTACTTGCAATTAAACGATAATTAATAATAATATATATAATTATTATCATTTCATTCAAATAAGCCCTATTTTGATTGCGAGTTGATTGCAAGTTGATTGCAAGTAGCACTTGCAATCAAGCCAGTTTTTTGCCCTCAATTGCAGTTTTCACTTGCAATTAACTTGCAATCAACTTGCAACCATTTTGCAGGATATTTTGGCGTCTCAGAAGTAACATTTTTACTTTTAACCATTTGCAAAAAAGTTTATCCACGCAAAATTACCTATAAAGAAAATTTTTCATTCCCTATTGCTTAGCTTGATAAATTTTGCTACAATTTAGGCAACTTCAAAAGTTGAGGAGGTGTAGGATGAAAACTTCATGGAACACTATGAAATCATTTTCATTGTTGTTAGCATCTGCGCTTTTGGTGGTTGGGGGTGTATTTTCTGCGGTATTCGTGAACCTAACGGTAGATCCGCCTGAAGTTGAGTCAAATTGGCCATGTGTTTCGAATTGCCAGCGAGATGCTTCTGGTATCGCCTTTACGCTTGACGATACTTCGTTTGAGCTTGAATTTTTCTTTATTGGGCTTCCAGATGATGTTCCGATATTCTACGTACTTTCAAGATGTGGAGCCATATTGACCACCGGAGAAGGAACAATACTTCCACTATCTGATTATCCGCTCGCCGATCATGTTGAATTTTTCTCATCAGATTCGTCGGTTGATTGGTTTGCAGTCAATACCATTCGAGCCAAGAAGGTTTCAAAACTCGGTTCTCAAGTTCAGGAGCAACGGGACGATTCAACGTCTGATTCCGTTGCTGCGTTCAGCATTAGGAGTGGATTAAGCGCGGAGAATGAGGATGGGCAGGATTGGGAGTATACCGTAACCGTGACCAATGCGGTGCCTGGTTTTTCGCTTTATGGGGTTAGCGATGGGACGGAAACGATAACTAATATGCCAGGTCCGCCGATTTGTTCAGGCGAGGGACCTTATTATTCAAATGTCTGCGAAGTCGTGGGAATAGGACCAAGCTTATTTTTTGATGATGAGCAATATTGCGAGGTTTCATGTTCATCGGATGACACTGGGTTTGTTCAAGTGGGGGGTGTGGTTGCGCATTCGCGTTTACAAGCCCCAGCACAAAGCGCAGGGTATTTGGCGGCGGGTGTCAATCATGGACAAATGGCGGGATTTGCATCCATCGGAGGCCCATATGCTTTTAATTGCAAGATTAAGATTAGTGGAGTCAATCCCGAATTGCCACGATTGGTATTGACGACCAATGTGGTTTATTTTTCGACGAAAAACGAAGCCACATCGGCGCGTGGTCATGAGCCGCACATGGATAGACCAGGGCGAGATGGGCATGAGTATACGATTGTATCAAGAGACTTGCCGGCCGGGTGTATTTCGCCTGACGGCGTGAATGTGCAAATTGATCGGATGTCCGATGTGTGGAAAACGGATGATCCAGTTGAATTGACGGTTATGTATGAACTTTTTGAAGACGACAAGGTAATTGATTCCGCCGAAGGGCTTTTCATAAAGGATGGGGAGACGACGAAGGATTGTCCATGTGATTGCGGGGAGAAGACAAGCGCGAACAATAATTCAGTTGATTTTTCGCAGGCATTTGGTCGGACGCCTTGGATTCCGAATCTCCCGGTTGGCAAACTTTGCATAAAGGCGACGAGTCCATCGACGCGACTTGGCACGCCTGCAGCGCTTTTTTATGATCATCCAATGAGACGGCGAATAGTGTATGCATCGTCGCAAGTAGTCGTTATTTCAGGTGATGCGGGCGATGTAATTGAATATGGCGCGAATGGTCTACCCAGCGGGTCGTCGCTTGGAGCCGATTATGAGCTTCGGCATGACGCCGAGGGATGTTACGTCGAGGTTCTTCCCGACCGAACGGAGCTTCGTTATTCGCCGCAGACGCGAGCGGTAACGGCGATTCGTCCGCCTGATGGGGAGTTTATCCCGGTTGAATCGTTGGGGATTACATATCTTACCGATCAGTCTGGAGCGATAACGAACATAACGTCGATTGCTGATGGTGAGATGTCGGTCGAGACCATTTCCTCTTCATCGTATTGCGTTACATGGCGAGATACAGCTGGTGGATTCGTGAAATCATTTACCTTCGAGCAACCAGCCGAGGATGTGTTTACCTTGCACGAATATCGTGATGAGACATTTAATTTTCGTTATCGTTGGAGATATGACGACAGGGTGATGGATTGGGAACTTGTGCGTGGCGCGGGGACTGGTTCGGCTACGCGCGAGAGGAAGGTTCTGCAGTGGAATAATGAGGATAAGGTTTGGAATATCGAAAAGCGCATAGAAGAGGCAGACGGGACGGTAGTCTCGCGTGAGTATTCAAGCATCAATTCGGCACGAGCGGTTCCCGTAGCGCTTTCAAAATCAATTGGCAATCAGAATCTCGCATTTACCGAATTAGACGAGACGTCGGGTAGGGTTGCGATAGACGGGCGAATTGGAAGAGCGAGTAATATTTATGCATATGATGAATATGGGCGTGTATTGACCAATACTACGGTTTCGGCGGGAGGACTTATCGACAGGACTATTTATGCATACGCCGAACGCGGCGAATAACCTCTTGAGCGGAGGCCATTGAGAACGACTCGTTATTTGAACAATGTTATTGTTTCCGATGTTGAAATGTGTTACGGCCCCAATTTTGTAAGTCGTACGCGATATTGCGGAGCGGCAAGCCGCACATCCTTCAAGTGCTTCGATTCATTTGGGCGCATAACGCTTGAGGTTAGTGAAGATGCCCGCGCTCGTAAGACCGAATATTCTGATATGGACGATGATTATTGGTGGACGAAGACCGAGACTGAAGGGGTTTGGCAGGATGGCGAGTTCTTGCCAATTTCCGGCAAGTCGGAACGCCGGACGGAGACGATTGACGAATCGGGAAATGTGCGCCGCATAGAAACTGAAGCATTTGTTGACGATACTTGGGTTGAACTGAATTGGGTGACAAATCGCTATAATGCGACCCACAAGGTAATTTTCTCCGAGCGTTCGGATGGTCGCACATCCGCGGCTTCTTGGATTTGCACTGGCAGCGTGTGGGAACGGAATGAGGATGGTATTGAAATATCCAACCGTTATGATAGCGTGAAGCGTAAGATATCATCTACCCGCTATTCTCCTTGGGGAGGTGTCACTACCGATTACATATATGATGCGGCTGGTCGCATCGTCCGTGAAGTCGAGCACTCTGATGGCGTGGGGACGAGCAATGTCGTTTCGCGGGTCTACGATGAGCGAGGGCGCGTAATTTCCGAAACTGATGCTCAAGGGCGAACCACGCATACTAGATATTCAAACGACGACTTGATTACGACGACCATTTACGCTGATGGAGGAACGCGCATCACCACTCGCAATGCCGATGGGTCGCTATGTTACATCACTGGTACTGCGGTGACGCCAGAGTTTTATACCTACGGAGTTACTGAAAGCGGGCTTGAATGGACATGCACTCATTATGGGCGAATCAATTCACCGCGTTACGAGAAGCGTTATACGAACGCATTTGGCGAGAATGTTCGCATAGAGCGGTCTGGCTATGATGGCGCGACGATCATTACCGAGAACGTTTACGATAATAGCGGACATTTGATTTCGACAACGGAAACTGGTATGCCGACCACTACGTATACTTATGATGTTTTGGGAGAGTGTATTTCAACTACACAATCGGCGGATGGGATAAGCAGAATCTCGGAGAATGAACAGGGTTATCGACTAATGGGAGACGAGGTGTGGAGAGTCAATCAGCAGACGATTAGGACGAGCGATACGTCAATTGCACCACTTATTAGAAAAGCATTCTCCAAGGTTTCGGGCTTGACGCTTGAATGCATCGCCGATAATATCACGATAGATGTGCGCGGCAATACGAATCGCGTTACTACGGCGTTTGATCCTTCCATAGCCGCCCGCACGATGACGAGCGAACAGGCGGGGATGTCCAATCGCGCGATTTCGATGACGATAGATAATTTTGAAAGTTCGTCAGTTGGATTTAACGGTGCTTCGACAATGGCATTTGCCGATGCGTATGGACGCGAGCTGACGCATAGAGATGGCAGAGGAAACATAACGAGAACATATTATGATGCTTATGGCCGCGTAGCTTCGCAGGTGGATGCGACGGGAAGCCGCACATCGTATGGCTATGATGCGATGGGAAGGCAAAATGCGATTACGAATGCGCTGGGTCTCGTTACGGCCTATGAGTACGACCTGCGAGGCAACAAGACGTACGAGGGCGGGGCGACGTATCCCGTGCGTTACACATACGACATATATGGTAATCGCACATCAATGACTACCTACCGCGATGAAAACGAAGCAGAAGGCGATACGACGAGTTGGGAATATGATGAGGCATCGGGATTGGTCGTTGCCAAGCACTATGCGGATGGAACATCGGTGCGCTATACTTACACTGCCGATGGAAAGCTTCTTTCTCGCACTTGGGCGCGTGGCGTAACGACAACTTATGCCTATGATGGATGGGGGAATTTAGTCACTACCACCTATTCCGACAATACGCCAACGATTACACTTGCATACGATGCGCTTGGACGGCTTGTCACTGCGAACGATGTTGCGGGTGCTACGACATACTCGTATGACGAATATGGCGATGAATCGCAGGTTTCAACATCAGGTCTCTATTTGAAGACGCTTATCCGTCATCGTGATGAATATGGTCGTGATCTTGGTCATACGATGGATGGTTCGCGGAAGAACATCATCGAGTATGAACCGACGACGGGGCGCATCAAGCGGACGATGCTCGGCGGAGCGTGGTTCACATGGGACTAT
>CALCDB010000065.1 GCA_937901395.1 uncultured Verrucomicrobiota bacterium | reverse complement strand
TCGTGTTCTCCTTGCCGGACCAGAAGACGCCCGGCAGGAACTCGGTGATGACGCGCCCGCCGTCACCTTCGGGAGATACGGCACTCGCAATCTCGCCGCATACCTGCGCTCCGATGACGCAACCCTTCGTGATCGAGGCAAGGCGACCATCGCCGACCGAGCCAACCGCCTTGGCACTCGCCCGATCAACGCCACCGGCGAGAATATCAACAACCTTATCGACAGTCACCGCCTCTTTGATTTTCGGCTTGGCGAACTTGATCGCGAGAGAGAGAATCCACTTTTTCATTTTTGTTGCCCTTTCCATTATTGGGGGTCTTGTTTAATTTGCGCCGATAAGTTTGATAAGACCGGCGCCGGATGCCGCACCACCACCGAGAAGCCACCAAACGAGGTTGCCGAGGCGGGATTGCTTATCTTCAACCTTCGCCACGCGGTCTTTGACATCCTTCATTTCGTGACCATTCGCGGAAAGATACGCATCGTGGCGTTCGACCTTGGCGGCAAGCGCGTCAAGTTTGGAATCCATCGCACCGAGCTTGTCGTCAATGCGCTGATAGAGTTCATCAATGGTCATTTCATCCTCCGTGTACGGCCTTTAGCTCTTGGGCTGAATCATCGCCAAAAGCTCCTCATACTGCACCTTCGTGAGATGATCGGCAGCGTAAAAGACATCGAGCTTTTCGACGGTGAGCTTGCCGCGAGCGGCGAGTTGCTTGCAAAGTTCGTAAGTAGACATATTCGTGTTCCTTTCTTTAGAGGTTGATTCCGAGTTCGAGAAGACAAACGCGATACTCCAAGTCCGCGCAAGATTCCAAAAGCGTGTCCGAGAGGCGCGAAGCCGCCTCGGAAAGCAGGTTTTCAAAGAGCTTCTGATCGTGAAGCGAGAGATTGTTAGGCATTTGCCACCTCCTTTTTGAGATTGTTGACGAAATTATCCATTCGCCGAATAAGCCGATGGCTATTGCCTTTCGACATAAACGAGCGAACGCACCGATAAGAATTATCCAAATCTTCAACTTCCGAACGTCCGTACTTCACGCGGTTCGCAAGACGGCGGTACTTGCGACGAATCGCCTTGACCTGCGCGGGATCGCGAAGCATCAACACCTTGCCCGTTTCCGTCACTCGATAGATAAAACCGAGGAAAAGCCCGCCCTTATCAGCCGTCACAACCCGCGTTTTCTTCGGGTGGAGCTTTAGACCAACCTCCGCAAGTTTCGCGGCAATCTTGCCGAGCAATTCCTTTTCGTCCGCATCGGGCGCGATAATGATTCGCCCGTCATCCATATAGTGAAGATAATACTTCTCGCGCAAGACTTCCTTCACATAATGATCGA
>CALCDB010000064.1 GCA_937901395.1 uncultured Verrucomicrobiota bacterium | reverse complement strand
GGCCGCCTCGCGGAAGCCCATCATCGCCGCCGAACGAAACGCCACTTCATCAGAAATATCAGGATCGATGATTGTCGCCGAGACACAAGTCACTTCGATATCCGTCATTGGATAACGCGCCAGCACTCCCGTCGCGATGCCGTCCTCTATCCCCTGCTCAACGCAATCTTGCAGATGCTTATCCGAGACCGTATTGAGAAAATCGCGTGATAGAATTACCTTCTTGCCGCTGCCCCGCTCCAATGGCCTTACTTGTATCTTAAGTTCGGCCGCATGACGCTTTCCCCCGAGTTCGCGATCGAACATGAAGCTCTTGATCGCCGGCTCGGTGACCGTCTCGCAATACGACACCATCGGTTTGCCGGTATTCGCGGCGCACTTGAATTCTCGTTTCAATCTATCAACCAATATCTCCAAGTGCAATTCGCCCATTCCCGAAAGAATCGTCTGTCCCGTCTCCTCATCCTCGCGGAATTGACAGGTAGGATCTTCCGCCGCGAGCGCCTTCATCGACTCCACCAACTTATCCTTATCCGCGCTGGACTTTGGCTCGATTGCCATGAACATCACTGGTTGCGGCGCGGTAATGCGCTCCAAGTAACATGGCTTCATCTCCGAACAAAGCGTATCGCCTGTCGTCACTTCCTTAAGCCCGATGATCGCGCCTATATCGCCAGCGCGAATCTCGTCCACTTCGATTTGATCATCGGCGAAAAGCCGCACGATCTTCATTATGCGCTCCCGCTTCTTGGTTCGCGGGTTAAAGGCATTCGCCCCCTTCTTGAGCACGCCCCCGTATACGCGAACGAAGAAAAGTTTCCCTACGTATGCATCGGTGGCGATCTTGAACACCAATGCCGTCAACAACTCCGAATCTTCCTGCTTGCGCTGCACTACTTCGCCGCTCTTCAGATCGGTGGCGACCACAGGCGGACGATCCTTGGGCGATGGCAGATAGCGGCATATCGCATCCAACAATGGCTGCACGCCCTTATCCCGCAATGAAGTTCCGCACAGTACCGGCACGAACTTGCCCGACACCGTTATACGCCGAATGGCTGGTATCAATTCTTCTTCGGTAAGGTCGCCCTTCTCAAGATATGTCTCCATTACGCCTTCATCGAGATCCGCTACCTTTTCCACCAACTCCACGCGCGCCAACTCGGCGTCGTCCCTCATCTCTGGGGGGATATCGCCAATCGTGAATTTCTTGCCGTCCGATGCTTCGTCGTACACTATCGCCTTCATCGACAAGAGATCGACGACCCCCTTGAAGGCATCTTCCTTGCCAATCGGCATTTCCACTGGACAAGCCGGCGCTTTTAGTCTCGTTCGCAGCTCTTCCACTACCCGTTGGAAGTCCGCTCCGAGACGATCCATCTTGTTCACGAATGCGATGCGAGGAACCTGATAGCGATCCGCCTGCCTCCACACCGTCTCCGACTGCGGTTGCACTCCCCCGACCGCGCAAAATACGCATACCGCCCCATCCAACACCCGCAACGACCGCTCGACCTCCATCGTGAAATCGACATGTCCTGGCGTGTCGATGATGTTGATGGAATATCCGTTCCACTCGCAGGATATCGCCGCCGATTGAATCGTAATGCCCCGCTCGCGCTCCTGAATCATGAAGTCGGTGGTGGTGTTGCCATCATGCACATCGCCATGCTTGTGAATCTTGCCCGTGTAGAAAAGTATTCTTTCGGTGGTGGTGGTCTTGCCCGCATCAATGTGAGCTACTATACCGATATTGCGTACGTTGGATAAATCAGAACTCATATGCTTTGTATTATATCATATATTGATGGCATCGGTTTCTACTTCCAGCCATTTTCCAGAATATTTACGTAGAACCTCTTATACTTGCTCGTCAGCGTGAACAATTCCACGACGTCCTTATTCGCCATGCGTATGCATCCATGCGAAGCGGGCTTGCCCAATGACTTCTCCTGATTGGTGCCATGAATGTAGAAGTAGCGCTCCAAGCTTTTGATATTCTTTCCGCAGTTCTTGCCTTCCTCTATGCCCTCCAGCCAAAATATCCGCGATAATACCAAATCGCCAGTTCCATCAAACCACTCCTTCTCTGTAAGCACTTTTCCCTCCACTGGACGCCGCGAGGAGAAGACCTGTCCTATCGATGCCTTCTTGCCGAATCGCGAATGGACGCGATGCCAGCCAGATGGCGTGCAATTTGAGCCAATCTTCGTACCGATCCCAGCGGCCGCCGTTGAGATTTTGTAACTGAGATTCGTCTTGCCTCCAATATTCACGAGCATCCGTTGGTCGGGAACCGAAACTAAGGCGATGACCATATTCTCGCTAATCTCATTGCCTTTTGGCAACTTGCCGTACTTCGCAAAAATCTCCTTTGCCTTGGTATCAGCGCATGAATTGAACGCCAAAATGCTCATCGCCAATAACGCCAAGCTCTTGCTACTGAATGTCATTTACCTTCGTAATCTCGATGCACAATCTATATTCGTCATCCGTCATTCTATCTAATGCGTGTTATCGCTCCGAACTTGCAGACTTGCGAACATTGTTTGCACCCTGCGCACAAACTCGCGTCGATCTTCATTTGGAATGCGCCTTTGCGAATCTCCTTGCCGCGCGTCATCGCCGGACACCCCATCTTGAAGCACGCGCCGCACGCCTTGCACTTCTTGGGATCGACCTCGCAGAGCCCCTCCTTCGTGAGCTTCGCCGCGAT
>CALCDB010000063.1 GCA_937901395.1 uncultured Verrucomicrobiota bacterium | reverse complement strand
TGGGATCCCTCGCCTGCGGGGATGCTCTCAAGTTCCAGTTCAAGCTTGGGTCTGACGGGAAGATCGCGGAGGCGAAGTTCCAGACTTTCGGTTGTGCGAGCGCCATTGCAAGCTCGTCCGCGCTGACGGAGATGGTGATCGGAAAGACCCTTGAGGAAGCGAAGAAGATCACCAATAAGGAGATTGCGGATTATCTCGGGGGGCTTCCGCCGCAGAAGATGCATTGCAGCGTGATGGGGCGCGAGGCGATGGAGGCGGCGATCAAGAATTACGAGACGGGCGAGAATGCGGATCGGAATCTCGAAGATTCGGTTTTATGCACGTGCTATAACGTTTCGGAGAACGAGATAAGGCGAGTAATAACCGAGAATCAGCTTACGACGGTGGAGGAAGTAACGAATTTCACGAAGGCCGGAGGGGGCTGTGGGAAGTGTCGAAAGAAAATCGAGGAGATACTTGGGGAGTTGGGCAGATGATCGGTTTCGACAATGAGAAATACTTGAAGGAGCAGTCGGATGAGATTCGTCGGCGTGCGGGGAAGTACGGGCGGCTCTACCTTGAGTTCGGGGGAAAGTTAATCAATGATTTTCACGCGGCGAGGTGTCTGCCGGGCTACGATCCGAACGTCAAGTTGAGGTTGTTGCAGACGCTCAAGGATCAGGCGGAGGTAATACTTTGCCTGTTCTCCGGGGATATCGAGCGCAAGAAGATGCGGGCGGATTTCGGCATTTCGTATGCGGACGATGCGCTAAAGTTGATTGACGATTTACGCAGCTTGGGCTTGACGGTTCGGGGCGTGGTAATCACGCGCTTTCAGGATCAGCCAGCGGTGATGCAATTCAGGGCGAAGCTGGAGCGCCGCGGAGTAAGGGTATATTACCACTACAAGACGGCGGGTTATCCGGCGGATGTGGATACGATCGTATCAGACCTTGGCTATGGCAAGAACGAATACGTAAAGACGGAAAAGCCAATCGTGGTAGTTACCGCGCCGGGACCGGGCTCGGGCAAATTCGCG
>CALCDB010000062.1 GCA_937901395.1 uncultured Verrucomicrobiota bacterium | reverse complement strand
CGCGACTCCCCGGCGCGAGATACAAGAGTATCTTCGACCGGGGACGTTCCATAAAGGGGCGTCTCCTCGTGGCATGGTATTCGGAGACGCCTGGGGCGGAATGCAGGGCAGGGGTCATTGTTTCGAAGAAAAGTTTTCATGATGCGGTAGATCGTAATCGCGCGAAGAGATTGATGCGGGAGGCGGTTCGGTTGATGGTAAAGGCGCAAGAGATGCCGCAGAATATGGAATGGATACTAATTGCGAAGCACGCAATCATAAAGGCGAAGACGGAGTCGGTGATGGAGGAACTGAGATGGTGCGTAAAGTGCTTATCATGCTCGTGAGGGGTTATCAAGTAACGTTGAGTCCGATAATGGGCGGGGCATGCAGATTTGAGCCGAGTTGCTCGAATTATATGATTGAGGCGATTGAGGTGCATGGGGCGGTTAAAGGTTTGATTCTTGGGCTTTGGAGGATTTTGCGGTGTCATCCGTTTGGCAAGTCGGGGTATGATCCGGTTCCGGCGGTAGGAGAATGGAAGAATCATTTTAACAGGGAGACAAGATGAACAAGACAGAAAAGTTGATATGTTTGTTGTTGGGTGCTTTTTTAGCGTGGTATATTTTCTCATCAGGGAATAAGGCGCAGAAAGTCGTCGCCAATGAGAATGCGGCTACCGAAAAGTGCGTGACAACGAATCAGGTCGCCTCGGTCGTGACCGAGAAGGCGGCGATAGTTGAACCGAAGATTGAAGAGGTAAAACTTCCGCAGGTCGCGGAAGAACTTCTGGTTTTAAAGAATGATGATGTGGAGTTGACGCTCACGAGTTGGGGGGCTGCGGTAAAGAGCGTAACATTAAAGAAATATGCGAAGAATTGCGGGGATATTTCCGAAGAAAACCCTGCGGTAACGCTTGATTATTCGGCCTCGCCGTTGGGACGCGGGGAGGAAGTGGAGGCGTTCAAGGTTGTAGCAAAGGATGATAAGAGCATTACCTTCAAAGGTGCGAAACTCGAGCGCAAGATCAGCTTGGGCGAAAACTATCAGATTATCATCGAGGAAAGTGGAGAGCTTTCGAAGAAGGTTAGCTTGGGCGTGATGCGAATGGGAGATTTGAAGAACGATCAGCTTTCCGTTGATAGTTGGGCGGAGAACGCAGGGAAGGATAAACCAGGGGTAATTCATCATGGCGATGATGGAGATTCGCCGTTAAAGCCATATCTTGCAGACGGGCTCACAGGCGGATGTAGCGGTTGTAGCGGCGCGAGTTCCGCGCAGGGAATGGATATCCATAAGACGGTGGATTTCAAGGGAGCGCAAAGTTGGATTGCGCTTAAGAATAGATTCTTCGTAACGGCACTGGTCAAGGCAACGCAACGTAATCAAGGCTTCACGACAACGATTACGCGAGACGAGAAGTCAATAACGTATCGTCCTGAAAACATTCTCGCCAATGTCGAATTCACCGATGAGGCGGTAAATAATCGCAAGCTCACGTTTTTCGTTGGTCCGAAGAAGCAGTCGTTGCTTTGGGATTTGGATATGCATGATGTGATGGAGTTCGGGATGTGGAGATGGCTTTGCTATCCAATCGTATGGGTATTGAATCTATTCAACGATATCATACCGAATTTTGGTGTTGCAATTATCCTGTTGACGATATTGGTGCGAATTCTATTTTGGCCGCTTACGCACAAGTCGACGGTCGGGATGAGAAAGATGCAGGAGATTCAGCCGCTGATGAAGGAGATTCAGAAGCAGCATAAGGATAATCCGCAGCGCATGCAGCAGGAAATATGGCAGTTATACCGTGAGAAGAAGGTCAATCCATTATCTTCCTGCTTGCCGATGCTTATTCAGATACCAGTGTTTATCGCATTGTTCAATGTGCTACGCTCTTCGGTCGAGCTTAGGTATGCGCCGTTTTTGTGGATTTCCGACTTGTCGGAACCCGAGGCGTTGTTGGCCGGTTATTTTCCCTTAAGCGAAATTGGCGGGCTTAACATATTGCCGATTTTGATGGCAGTTACGACTGCTTTGCAAAGCGCATTCACGCCTTCGACTGGAGACAAGAATCAGCAGAAGATGATGATGGTATTCATGCCGATTATGATGTTGGTGATGTTCTATTCATTCCCATCGGCGCTTTCGCTTTATTGGTTCTTGTCAAATCTATTCTCCATCGTACAGATGTGGATGATTCGCAGGGAGACGGCGAAGAAGCAGGAAGTGCTGATTCCGGAAGTGATTGACGCTCCAGTTACGCGTCAGATGCGCCGTCATGGATAAATAGTGGATAATCTATATATCCACTTTCCATTCTGCCGGAATAAATGCAGTTATTGCGCATTGTATTCTCGGGCAGGGTCATCGGTGCTTGAAAGAGAAGAATATGTAAAGAGCTTGGTTTCGTCCGCAAAAGGCGAGTATGAGACGGTATATTTCGGAGGCGGTTCACCGGGTATATGCGATTTAAGCCCATTGCTTGAGGTAATAAGCGCGAAAGAATGGACGGTGGAGTTGCATCCATTGGATGTAAGCGACGAATTATTATCGAAGCTCAAGCGTGGAGGGGTGAATCGCATATCGATGGGGGTGCAATCGCTTGATGACGACATACTTGATGATATGGGGAGAGGATATACCTTCGCGCAAGCCGAGAAAGCATTCTTCAAAGTGAGGGAATATTTTGACAATGCGGGAATAGACATCATTATTGGATATCCAGGGGAGCGAGAGATATTAAAGAATCAATATGAGCGACTCAAAGAGTGGGGATTTAGGCATTGTTCGGTGTACGCTTTGCAAAATGAGAGAGGGCTGAAGAATGTAGTCGATGACGAGACGGTAATGAATCGGATTCGTGAAATGGCGAAGTTCTTGCGCGGCATAGGTCTCAGGCGATATGAAATTTCCAATTATGCCATTCCCGCGTATGAGTGTAGGCATAATTTAGCGGTTTGGAGGGGAGAGGATTATCGTGGGCTCGGTATGGGCGCGTGTGGGAGAGAAGGTCTTTTGCGAACAAAGAGCGGGAAGGTGGAATCGGTAAGCATGGAGTTCGACGAGAAAGAGCGGAGATTATTCCGTATGCGTACATACGAAGGGCTGGATGCGAGTGGGCATCCGGAATGGGCGCAGATATTAAACGGCAAGATCGAACTGGGGTTGGTTATTCGAGAAGGCGAGATTTACCATTTAACCGAGAGGGGTATGGAAGTGTGCGATTCCATACTTGCGGAGTTAGCATAGGAATGATGCCGCATAAGCATGGAGCCGAGGGTCGGATTCGAACCGACGCGTCCTTGCGGATCCTGATTACAAATCAGGCGCAGTCAACCACTGTGCCACCCCGGCGGGTGAAAACGATGTGTAGTATATCATATATTCCGCATTTTTGGTATAATACGCATCAATAATTTTGAAAGGGTTAAAAAGTTATGTTCAAGGCGGTATCAAACAAGGTTGCATTTCCGAAGATGGAGGAGGGGATTCTTTCGTTTTGGGATAAGATTGGTGCATTTGAGAAATCTTTGAAAAAGAATGAGGGCAAGGAAAGATACAAGTTCTATGATGGGCCTCCATTCGCCACGGGGTTACCGCATTACGGGCATTTGTTGGCGGGGGTGATTAAGGATATCGTTCCGCGTTATCAGACGATGCGCGGTAAGTATGTGGAAAGGCGATTCGGTTGGGATACGCATGGACTGCCGATCGAAGCGTTGGCGCAAGATGCGTTGGGAGTAGCGGGCGCGCCGGAGATCAAGGCCTTTGGAGTCGATAAATTCAACGAGCAGTGTCGTTCGATGGTGCTTAAGTATGTTTCGGAATGGAAGAAGACCGTGAATCGGATCGGTCGATGGGTCGATTTTGATCATGATTACAAGACGATGAACATCGATTTCATGGAGACGATTTGGTGGGTATTCAAGCAATTGTGGGAACAAGGTAGGGTGTATCGTTCGCATCGCATCATGCCATATAGTTGGAAGCTTTCAACCCCTCTTTCCAACTTCGAGGCGGGCTCGAACTACAAGGATGTTCAAGACCCGACGGTGACTTGTCGCGTAAAGGTCACGAATGGGGCGGATCCAGCATGGGCGGAGACGACCTATCTGCTGATTTGGACTACTACACCATGGACGTTACCCGAGAATCTAATGATCTGCGCGGGCGCCGACATTGATTATGTGGTAGTGAGGGATCTGACCGATGATAAGCGGCCCTGTTATGTAATGGCAGAGGCGCGGCTTTCGACGATATTCAAGAAGAGCGAGCAATATGAACTCGTCGCGAAGATGAAAGGTTCGGCATTGAAGGGTTGGGAATATGAGCCGCTATTTCCGTATTATGCTGAAAAGAGGAGCGAAGGCGCGTTCAGGGTGCTAAACGATAATTACGTAACCACAGATGATGGTGTTGGCCTTGTACATATCGCGCCGGCGTATGGAGAAGATGACTTTCGCGTCTGCAAAGAGGCGGGAATGAATGTGATCGTCGATCCGCTTGATTCGGCGTGCGCATTCGGCAGCGAAGTTCCCGAATACGCGGGTAGATTCTGCAAGGATTGCGATAAGGATATCATCAAGCGGCTCAAGGCGGAAGGGAAGTTGGTTCATCAAGCCACGATTACCCACTCGTATCCATTCTGCGACCGCACGGATACTCCGCTCATATACAGGGCGATCGACGCGTGGTATGTAAGAGTTGAGGATTTGCACAAGCGACTGGCCGACAATAATTCGACGGTGCATTGGATGCCCGCGTATGTTGGAGAGAAGCGCTTCGGCAATTGGCTGGAAGAAGCGCGCGATTGGAATATCAGCCGCAATCGTTTCTGGGGAAGTTGCATACCGGTCTGGATTAACGATGATGATCCAAATGATATGATTTGCGTGGGCTCGATTAAGGAATTGGAAGAGCTTTCGGGAGAGAAGGTAGTTGATCTGCACAAGCATTATGTAGATAAGATCGTAATCAAGAAAGACGGCAAGACGTATCATCGTACGCCGGAAGTCCTTGACTGTTGGTTTGAGTCGGGCTCGATGCCATACGCGCAGCAGCATTACATGGGCGGCAAGGATGGCAAGGCGGATATCGAGAGCTTCAAGAATTACTTCCCGGCCGACTTCATCGCCGAGGGGCTCGATCAGACCCGTGGATGGTTCTATACCTTGATGGTATTGGGAACTTGCTTGTTTGATAAGTCGCCATATAAGAACGTAATCGTAAATGGTTTGGTGCTTGCCGAAGACGGCAAGAAGATGTCCAAGCGACTCAAGAACTATCCCGATCCGAACCTAATGCTCAATACGTATGGGGCGGATGCGATTCGTCTTTATCTCATTTATTCGCCGGTAGTGAAGGCGGAGAGCCTGAAGTTCAGCGAGAATGGTGTAAAGCAGCTGATGCGCGATTTGCTGATTCCGTGGTGGAATGCATATTCATTCTTTGTGACGTATGCCAATGTGGATGGATTTCATGATAAGGAAGTAGTCAAGCCAGAGAGCGACAACGTTCTGGATAGATGGATCGTTTCCTCGATGGAGACGCTTATCAACGATGTAACTGCGGCGATGGATGATTACGATTTGCAGAAGTCGGTAAGGCCGTTCGTCAAGTTCATCGAAGATCTGACGAATTGGTATATTCGTCGTTCGCGGCGGCGTTTTTGGAAGTCGACCAACGATTGCGATAAGCTTTCGGCGTATCGTACATTGAGATATGTATTGGTGCAACTTTCGAAGGTGGCGGCGCCATTTACGCCATTTATCGCCGAAGAGATTTATTTGAACCTTAAAGGCGAGAGCGATCCGGAGTCGGTGCATCTTTGTGATTTCCCGACCGCGAATTCGGCGGCGCGTGATTTGGCATTGGAAAAGCGTATGGCCGATGTGCAAGCGGCAGTGGAATTGGGGCGTCGTTTGAGGGCGGATAATGACCTCAAGGTGCGCCAACCGCTCGCTTCGCTCAAGTTGGCTGGTGGTGACGTTCAAGGGTTGGAGGAGCTGATTGAGGATGAGCTTAACGTCAAGAAGGTAGAACTCATCGCCGACGAGACCGCGCTTTGCAATGTGAGTTACAAGGCGAATTTCAAGACGTTGGGCAAGAAGTGCGGACCAAAGATGAAGGCGGTAGCCGCGGCGATTGCATCGGCCACGAAAGTGCCGTTTTCGGTTGAGGGCATAGACGTAACCGAAGACGATGTGATTATCACACGTGCGCCCAAGGCGGGGTTGGTGGTTGCATCGGCGGGGATGGTCGTAGTTGGTCTCGAAACTACGCTAACGCCCGAGCTGATCGCGGAAGGGAATGCGCGTGAATTCGTGAGCCATGTTCAGGCGATGCGCAAGGAGGCGGATTTCGAGGTAACGCAACGCATTTCCATTCGCGTCGATACCGATGACGAAATGAAAGCCGCCCTTAATGCGCATCTTGATTATATCAAGAATGAAACATTGGCGACGCAAATAGAGTTTGCCGCTTCCGAGGCGAATGCGGTCGAGCTCAATGGCCATGGAACCAAGATCGAGGTAAAGGCAAATGCGTAAGTTACCATTCAACAAGGCGCGATTGGAGGAGATCGCGGCCAAGCATCCAACGCCATTTCATATCTATGATGCGAAGGCAATCAGGGTGAATGCGCGCAGACTAAAGGCGGCGTTCAATTGGAATGATGGATTTCGCGAGTATTTCGCAGTCAAGGCCGCGCCAAATCCGCATTTGATGAAATTGCTGAATGAATTTGATTTTGGCAGCGATTGTTCGTCAATGGCGGAATTGGTGCTGGCGGAAAAGACGGGGAATGTTGGCGAGAAAATTATGTTCACCTCAAATGATACGCCAGCAGAGGAATTCCGCAAGGCGTGGGAATTGGGAGCAATCATTAATTTTGATGACATGACGCATATTCCGTTCCTCATTGAGACGATAGAGCCGAGTGAAGAGGAAATGAGCAAGCGCGTATTTTGCTGTCGTTATAATCCGGGGCCGCTTAAGGGCGGCAATGCGATTATCGGCAAGCCGGAAGAAGCGAAGTATGGCTTCACGCGGGAGCAACTTTTTGATGGGTATCGTCAATTGAAGAGCGCGGGCGTGAAGCGTTTCGGTTTGCATACGATGGTGGCGTCGAATGAATTGGATCCCGACTACATCATTGATACCGCGAAGATGCTCTTCGAGCTCGTAGGCGAGATAAGCAAGGAACTTGGAATCGAATTTGAGTTCGTCAATATTGGTGGCGGAATCGGCATTCCGTATAAGCCAGAGCAAAAGCCGATGGATATTGAGTATGTGGGCGAGGGCATCCGCAAGGCATACGGGGAATTGGTGATAGATAAGGGGCTCAAGCCATTGAAGCTCTACATGGAATGCGGCAGATGCATAACTGGGCCTTATGGCTATCTCGTATCGAGGGTGCGGCATATTAAGAACACGTATCGTAAATATGTCGGCCTTGACGCATGCATGTCGAATCTGATGCGCCCCGCGTTATACGGCGCTTACCATGAGATTGTCATTCCCGGCAAGGAAGATGCGCTTGCCGATGAGGTTTACGATGTTACCGGTTCGCTTTGCGAAAATAACGACAAGTTCGCGATTCAGCGGCGTCTGCCGAATCTGGAGCGCGGGGACTTGGTCGTAATCTGCGATGCCGGCGCGCATGGTCATGCGATGGGTTTTCAATACAATGGAAAGTTGCGGAGCGCCGAGTTGCTTCTGGAAGAAGACGGTTCCGTTCGCGAGATTCGCAGGGCGGAGACGCTTGATGATTATTTCGCAACGTTGAATTTTGATGGCCTGTGAATTATTAGCCCCCGCCGGTAATTTTGAGACTGCCTTGGCGGCGTTTGAAGCTGGGGCTGATGCCGTGTATTGCGGGCTAACCGAATTTTCGGCGCGGGCGTTCGCGGATAATTTCACGATTGAGGACCTTAAGAATCTATTGCGCTATGCTAGAAGTTCTAGAACCTCTAGCGAGTCTAGGACTTCTAGAAGGGTCTACGTCACTTTCAACACCGTCATCGACGAGGATAGTCTTGAGGCGGCGATCGAGCAGCTGGCGCGGCTTGATGAGGTGAGACCAGATGCGCTGATCGTGCAGGACTTGGGCGTCGCGCGGATCTGCCGCAGGCATTTCCCCGATCTGGAGCTTCACGCCTCGACTCAGCTTGTCGCGCACAACCTTGAGGGCGTTCTCGCGATGAGGGACCTCGGGTTCAAGCGCGTGGTGCTCGCGCGAGAGCTGTCGCTTGAGGAGATTATGTCGATCGCGAAGCGCTGCGGCGACATGGAGCTTGAGGTCTTCATCCACGGGGCGCTCTGTTATTCGCTTTCGGGACTCTGCCTCTTTGGCGCGATGGAGAAGGGGCGGAGCGGCAACCGCGGCAAGTGTCCGTACTGCTGCCGGCAAAAGTTGGAGACTTCAGCTCCTCTCTATCCTTTCTCGATGAAGGATCTGCGATTGGGCGAGGATCCGAACCGCAAATTCGATATTCTGGCCAAGACGGTTGACGGTTTGCGCGCCATCGCCATCGGTGACGCGGTTTACAATTCCATTTTAGACAAGACGGTCCACGATCTGACCGGATTTATTGAATAGCAAGTACTGACTATTATGGCTAAAAATCTCACAATACGGCATTTGCCGGCGACACGGGTTACACCCGCTGACGGTAAA
>CALCDB010000061.1 GCA_937901395.1 uncultured Verrucomicrobiota bacterium | reverse complement strand
TTCTCCATGTCGATCATGGGCTGAGAAAGGAATCGAAGGCCGAATATCGCTTCGTGCGTCAACTCGCCAAGCGTCTCGGCATCCCCTTCAAGGGCATTCACGCCAAAGTCGTTCGCGACAAAGGCGAATCAATCGAAATGGCCGCTCGCAGAGTTCGACTCGACTTCTTTGCGAAATGCTCCGCCTCGTTGAAGCTCGACGCCATCGCTACTGGACATCACATGGATGATGTAGCCGAGACCTTTCTGATGAAACTCAAACGCGCCTCGCTTTGCGGAATGAAATGCGAAAGCTTCGTCGGCGATATCCACTTCGTTCGTCCGCTGCTCGGCTGTCGTGATGCCGAACTTAAGAATTATCTGCGCAGATATGGCGAAGAATGGTGCGAGGATGCCTCCAACTCCGATACTACCATCGAACGCAACCGCGTCCGCAAGATTATCCTTCCATTCTTGATTAAAACCCTCGACCCGAATCTGGTCGAGCATCTCTACCGAATCAGTAGCAGAAATCAGTAGTAGATAAAGAGCGAGCCGCCGACGAAATTGGAATACGCCTGCTTGCCGTCTCGCATACCCTTATCCTTCGTCCAAGGACGCGTCGCCACTTGTTCCTCCTTGATGACGAAACCCCATGTATCTGGAATCTTCTGCTTGGTGGCGTCGCTCAATGGCGGCAATTTGACGACCGACTTGAGATAAGCTGCGGTTCCGAAGAACGCGCATAATGGAATTTCACGATCTCTGGGTAAGTTCTCCGCATTCAGCAACACCGTACGCGTCTCAGCCGTGAAATACATATTGGTGAATACGATAACTTCACCTTGTAAAGCCCTATCGACATCAATGGTAAGTTCCTTAATGTAATCAACCGCGAAAGCATTGAGCGCCACCATTACCAAGATAACCGATAATATGCTTTTAAATGACTTCATACTCTTTCACTTCCCTTGATGGATGGTGGAGAAGAGGAGATTCGAACTCCCGACCCCCACGTTGCGAACGTGATGCTCTACCAACTGAGCTACTTCCCCATTCCTGAAAACGGTGCGTATTATATCATATTCACCTTCCCCTTTGCAAGGGGGTATTTTATCTATCCTCTCCCACCTCTACACAGCCATCCTCTCCAACTAAATTCCAATTCCTTTATTCCCCTTCGATTTTCTTCTTTTTCCGTCAACCACCTCATGAAACGCGAAACATCATCCACGTATCGTCCAACTAGTCCCACTATTCCATCTAGAATCCCTATTTACTTTTTTTGGGACGCGCCCATGAACTTCTAACACCTTTTCGTTTGCAACTAAGTTAGTTGCTTACAAAACAATCACTACCCTACGATTGGCTTGCCCTCAGTAAAAATAGTTTCAGGATCTATATCAACACATCTATATTCATCACGATTACCAGCAATGTCAAACGCAAGCGTACCATTGATTATCGTCATCGTTGAAAGAAACTTCTTGCGGTTACGAAGTGGACGAAAGACTGGTCCGCAATCTGGCTTAAGAAGTTTAGCCATATTAAAGCGACGCACATGCCCAGTTGTGAAATAGCAATCAATTTCACGACATTTAACTGGCTTAACCATACAAATTTCTTTAATCATACATTCACCTAAATTAATCAATCGTCCAGTCAATCCATTTTGGTTCCTTACCCCGTCTTGCGAGTTCCCAATCTTCAAGCAATTCCTTAGTATGAGACACGCACCAACCGAGAATTCGATGCAATAATGCACGCGAAAGTTCTCCATCTATGACAATTGCATCTCTAATTGAAACAAGTGCAATAGTTCGCTTACCTTTTACTACATGAAAATGTGGAGGATTATGATCGCTATAATTAATAGCAATTTTAATCTTACCTTTTTTACTCTCAGCTATTGTTGGCATCGTTATCCTCACTCATAAAATAATGTGTTCGTATTATACCATATTCCTTATTCTGAATGCAAATACAAATAGAAAAGGCGGGGGTGGCCCGCCTTTTCTATTGCAATTAAGTTCTTTGCTTAGCTGTTTACTTAACTACTTCAACAGTAATCGTGTACTTCACCTCCACTTCGGCAGATGTAGGCAATGGTAGGTCAATCGCAGGATTGTTGGTGGAAATAACCTTCTTGCCCCTGCCCTCTATCGTCGGATTAGCGATGTAGTTGACCGTATAACCTTTACGTGGAGTCAAATCGTCTTCTCCATTCGGAGCCTTAATCTCTACCGTAAGATAGTTCTGCTTACCATTGTCCGCTGGAGCAACGCCAATCGGCTTGTCGGTTGGCACCTCAGGATTGAGCTGCAACACATAGCTCGTGAAGCTATCGATACCGTTCGCTGGCTTCATTGACTTAATCACGAATTGGTTGTTCTCGTAGACGATGATGCGGCCATCACCCTTGGTGCCATCCGTCCAACGGAACTTATTGTCACCCTTCACGATATTGTAACTACCAGCCGTGACACCTTTGGTGTTAAGGTCAATATTCGTGAGGAGCGTAACCGCATTGCCACCAGCTTTCTCAAGCGCTTCCGCCATCGTCGCGTACTTCGTTTCGCCGACCAAGGCGAGGTAAGTGTCGATACTGGCCGCGCCGAACTTGGCAAGAGCACTCTCACCACTGAACGAGACAGACGAAATAGTCGTCATACCAGTGATTGCAAAGTCGCACTTTTCATTCTCATCCTTGAGCGTCTCGAACGATTCGTCGTCATCGCCCTTGACCAAGTAGCGAACAGTACCAGCCGTGTAATCGAACACCATGCGAACCGTGAACGAGCCAGGCGTGAGCGTCGTAGTCGTATTGACGAGCATGCCATTATCCACGACCTTCCAGAAGTAAGTAGTTACCTCTTCTTCCGTCTTGCCAACAGTGATACCCGCCTTGGCAGTCTCCGCATCGAACGCCTCGGTGATGAAGCCCTCGTCGAAGCTAATCTGGAAGTCAAGGACATTCTTAGTGCCGTCGCTTCCAGCCGTGACAGTGAAGACACTATCATCCTCAGTAATCTGGTAGGCGTTATTCTCAATCTGCGGAGCTGGCTCCTCCCAGTAGCCACCATTAATTTCTTTGCTCGTCGCATCAGCGCTGAAGAATGGCGTGCTCTTACCGAGCATAACATCGCCAGAATCAAGGTTCGCGATCTTCACCGTCTTTCCATCAGCACCGATGACCTGAACTTCATAGGTATACTCCCAACCCGGAATGAGCCCCTCAACAGGAACCACATACGAACCAGCCCCTGCGATCTCAAGACTCGACTCAACGACTTCACCAGCCGCGTTCTTAGCGATAACCTTGATGTACTTCAATTCATCGCTACCGACTGTTGTTATATTGACATCGACAGAGATACCCGCATAGTTATATCCTACGCCGCCATCGACCTCCGCATCAAGAAGCTTCTGAAGCGTAATATTGCCGTTCGCCTCATCATAGACCAACCTAAGGTTAGCCGCCTGACCATCATCAGTCACAATTGTCGGGAATGCTGTCGGAGCAGTGGTGACACCACCAACGAGCACATCGTCAACATCGCCATCAACCTTTAAGGTCGCACCGAACGCGACATTCGCCGCCTGCCAGCCAAGGCCCGCCTTGACCGACACGCCATCGGCAATCGAGATAAGCGAGGTCGTGCTCGCTGTCGCCGATTCGCCACCGACGTAGATCGGACGCGCTACCGTTCCATCGCCATCGACGGAGAGAAGCTTTCCGGTGAAGTCAGAAGCGTCCTTTATCCAAGCGACATATGGGCTACTCGAATGAACGGTAATTACGCCAAATTTGAATGTACCATCACCAATCAATTTCGCGAACGAATAGATGCGATCATCGGAACCGTCGTTGATTTCGAACGCAACCACGTCCTCCTCGTCCTTGAGTTCGACAGGGATGGTGGTATCGGTGTCGGAGTAATTCAACCAACCCTTGATACCGGTGAGACGGACGACAGAATCAGCGTTGCCGTACTGGTTGAACGTCATACCGGAACCATTCGAGATGTTCTTAATCCACGCCGTGCCAGTCCAAGTATCCGCCTGAAGCTGACCTTGAATCGTACCATTCGGCCAGTAGCCATCGAACACGACCGTACCCTCGCCCTGCAACAAAGTCACAGGGAGCGTCAAGCCATCCTGCGGGATGGTAAGCGTCTTACCCGCCGGGACAATGATCGTATCAGTTGCAAGGAGCCGCTGCGCGGTTGCCTCGCCGCCCGCTTCCGTCGCGAAATAAGTGCCATCCGCGAGAGTTCCATCGACAGCGACATAAAGATCCATTGGCTCTGTACGCGCAACACCATAGCGGATTACATACTTCTGAGCACCAGTATCCTTCTCCGTAACGATAATTGAGCAATCGGTCTTGTTGTTCTTAATGGTATAGGACACGGCACCCTTCGCCTTGCTTGTAGACCCAACATCGCCAATAGTCACATCTGCAGGGTAAGTACCATTGACCGT
>CALCDB010000060.1 GCA_937901395.1 uncultured Verrucomicrobiota bacterium | reverse complement strand
CCTCGTCATTCAGATGGACTGCGACTTCTCCCACGACCCGAAGGACATCCCGCGGCTGATCGCGGCAATGGAGGGGGATGCGGATCTCGTGATCGGCTCGCGCTACGTGAAGGGCGGGGACACGCCGGGCTGGCCGTTCAAGCGCCGGCTCATCTCGCGCGCGGGCGGGATCTTCATCCGCACGGTGACGGGGATGCCGCTCAGGGATCCGACGGGCGGCTTCAAGTGCTGGAAGGTCTCGACGCTGAAGAAGATCGACTTTGCGACCGTCGGCTCGAAGGGCTATTCGTTCCAGCTCGAGATGAACCACCGCACGTGGAAGGCGGGCTGCACGATCAAGGAGATTCCGATCGTCTTCACCGACCGCGTCGCGGGCTATTCGAAGATAACCGCGTCAATCGCCACGGAGTCCATCAAGATCGCCTTGAGATTGCGCTTCGGCAAGAAGGCGAAATAAGTGACGGACGCGCATTGCCATATCATCAGCGGCGATCCCGAGATTCGCGAATTGGTAATCGGTCGCGAATTCATCGGCGTGCATCCATGGGAGGCGGAGCGCGACCTGCCGGACGACTTCGAGGCGCAGCTGTTGGCGCGTCCGCAAGTTGGCGTAGGCGAGATCGGGCTTGATCGGCTTAGGGAAAGGATGATCTCGCCAAAGATGCGCGAAGTATTTGAGAGACAACTATCGCTGGCGCTGAAGTTAAAGCGACCAATCGCATTACATGGGGCGAAATGCTGGGGCGAAGTAGTCCGCGCGATAAAGTCCAGCGATGTCGCGCCCGCGAATCTGCCGCCATTGCTTTTTCATGGCTTCTCGCGTTCCGAAGGCCTCATACCCGATATCATCAAGCTCAACGGCTTCATATCGGTAGGCCCGACGATCCTGAACGACCATGCGGTAAACTACCGTGAGCTCGTTAGAAAGATACCGCGCGATAACTTGCTAATCGAGACCGACCGAACCGAAGAGAACGCCAAGGAGTGTCCGTCAATTCGTGATGTCGCGCGAAAGCTTGCGCAAATACTCGCGATGTCGCTTGAGGAAATCGAGGCGCTCACCGACCGCAATGCGAACACATTTTGGTATAATAGGAACAATCATGAAAACTAAACCGCTCTTCATCATCATGTCCGCACCTTCCGGTTGCGGTAAATCGACCTTGACCGATATGCTCTTGCAAGAATATTGCGATATCGTATATTCCATAAGTTGCACTACCCGCGCGCCACGCGGTGAGGAGGAGGATGGTCTCGATTATCATTTTCTGACCAAGGAGCGCTTTGAGCAGTTGATAGGCGAGAACGCCTTCATCGAATACGCCAAGGTGCACGATAATTATTACGGCACGCTCATATCGCCGATAAACGAAGTTCTGGCGGAAGGCAACTCCATATTGCTTGATATCGATGTTCAGGGCGCGGCCAAGGTTCGCGACTACGTAAAGAAGTTGCCCAATACCGATCCAATGAAGATCGGATACGTGGATATATTCATCAATCCTCCGTCAATGGAAGAGTTGCGTTCCCGCTTGGAAGGGCGCGGCACGGATTCGCCCGCGGCGATAGAGAAGCGGCTCATGAATGCGGAAGGCGAGATGGCGCGAGCCGGCGAATATATGTTTCAAGTTACCAATGACGATCTCGGCGTATGTTACAAGCGGATTTGCGATTTGATTGATGCTTTGAGCGGCAGAATGTAAGTATTGCCGAAGTTGAAGTCGAGGCCGGTAAGTTCTTCCACATCCTCCACTGGGCGAATGTACTCGTAGATGTCGGCCTTGCTGCCCTCGTTGGGGATTATGAAGGCGGTTACTTTCGTGGGCGGAGTTTCATCGTAGATTACCTTATAGAAGGCGACGGGAACGGATATCTTATTTTGCCTACCGATCGTGGGCGCATCATCGGCGAAGATGGGGCCGGTAACTACGAAGATGGACTCTTCCTCGCGCGCCAGCTTGCGAACTTCATTTTCCAGACGCTTCCAAATGCCACGATTGAAGGCGGGCTTTTGCGGCGACATATTGCTCATGTAAAACGAATCGTGCATCGTCTCGGACGAAAACTTCATATCTTCGGCGGGCGCGAGATGTCCGCGATCATATCCGCTTGATGCGTAATCAATTGGCAAGGCGGATCTACTTACGATGTTCGTATCTTCGCGAAAGTCGTTGGTGCGTGCCACGCCTTTGGCGGTGACCTCGTCGCGCGTAAGGCGATACATTACCCAGACTGGCTGTTCGTGTTCTTCAGAGTAGCCGAGCGCATAGCCGGTTCTATCCACTATGCAATCGGCGGGCAATATGCCATAGTCGAGATTATCCGAACCCAATAACCGTAAGGTTAGAAGTCCGCACAATAGCCAAGTTGTAAATAAACGTATCATCTATAATATACTACCATTAATTCGTTAAAATCTGACAAAGTATTTTAGATTTTTTTCACTCCTTGCGCATTTTGCCCTACCCCTAAAGTAATCGCGTCAAGCAATACCGACACATTGGGCGGACTATAGGGACACTTGGGCTTTTTGATACCG
>CALCDB010000059.1 GCA_937901395.1 uncultured Verrucomicrobiota bacterium | reverse complement strand
TTCGCATTCAGTATGGCGGTTCGATGAAGCCATCGAATGCGGCGGAATTGCTCGCGAAGAAGGATATCGACGGCGGGCTCATCGGCGGAGCGGCATTGAAGGCGGCCGATTTCGCGGGTATCATCGCGGCGGCCAACGCTTAATAATGGCACGCGGTTATATCCAGCGAGCGCTGGCGATGTTGGGAGCGCTCATCATCGCCGGTTGTTTCGACGAGCCGGAACCGGCGTACAAGTCGGTTCCGGCCGAGAATAGGGTGTATCTCAGCGACAAGGGGCTTACGAAATTGCCCAAGATCAATCCCAAGGCGGATTATCTCAATCTTGATCGCAATGAATTGGATAGCGTCAAGGGCGTGGAGGAATTGACGGAGTTGAAGTGGCTGCGTCTCAATCATAATCATTTGATTGATCTGCCGAATTTGAAACCCCTGACCAAGCTTCGTAGGATATATTTGAAGAACAATCATTTCTCGACGGTTCCAGAGGCCTTGAAGGAACTGCCAGCGCTTACCGATATTGAACTTTCCGGTAATCCAATTACCGAAATTCCGCAATGGTTGGCGCAGAAGCAGGGGCTTAAGAACCTCGCCTTCAATCATACTCGAATAAGCAAGCTTCCGGAAGATATTAGCGCGTGGCAGGGTCTG
This sequence comes from uncultured Verrucomicrobiota bacterium, assembly GCA_937901395.1. Taxonomy (GTDB): domain Bacteria; phylum Verrucomicrobiota; class Kiritimatiellia; order RFP12; family UBA1067; genus UBA1067. The sequence goes on along the minus strand of CALCDB010000059.1, from coordinate 9,084 downwards.
CAATCGTTGCAGTTAGGCAATTTGCGACTAAGCGCGGCGGAGATGGCACGTATTCGCAAAGCATTGCCGAATGTCTCGATCGTCTTCTGATAATTTAGCGGAAATGGCGTCCGGTAATTTGGGGCGCCTCCTACTCAAATATTCTTGGCCGGCATTGGTGGCGATGTGTCTCAATGCGTTGTATACGGTCGTTGATCGCTTTTACATCGGGCATGGTTGCGGCGAGGCGGCGATGGCGGGTTTGCAACTTTGCATGCCAGTGATGATGTTGATGGCGGCCTTCGGGGTATTCGTTGGGGCGGGTCATGCGACGGTGCTATCCATCAAATTGGGAGAGAACAACCTAATCGCCTGCGAGAAATTGGTTGGACAATTAGTGGCGTTGAAGTTGTTGTTCTTCTTGATTCTGCCGCCGTTGATCTTGCTCAATTTGGATACGATATTATATTGGTGCGGCGGAAACAAGGTAAAGGCGGAGGCCTTGGATGCCGCGAGGGTCTATCTTAAGATCGTCATTTTCTCGCATATCTTTTCGCATCTCGCGTTTGGACTTTCCGCATTGACGCGTGCGGAAGGGGGCGCGGTGAAGTCGATGACGTCGCTGGCGGTCGGGTTCGTTACCAATCTCGTGTTGGATCCGCTTTTCATCTTTGGCTTTGACATGGGAATTAAGGGGGCGGCGTGGGCTACGGTAATTGCGATGATGGCGAGCTTCGTTTGGGCGATTAGATATTATCTCGCGGGCAAGACCGTGGTTATGTTCAGATGGTGGAGAATCAGAATCTATCGCGAGTTCATTTGGCGAACGGTATCGTTGGGCTTCGCGCCATTCCTACAGAATCTATTGAGCGCGATGATCGTAGTATCCCTGACCGCAGCATTCGCGAAGTGGTCGATTAACGAATCGTTTGCAACGCAGCAGATCGCATCGTTGGGCGTATTCAACAGCGTCTTGATTCTCGTGATAATGCCGATTATGGGCGCCCAGCAGGGGTTGCAGCCAATCCTTGGGTACAATTGGGGCGCGCGTAATTTCAAGAGAGTAAGGGATACTTTGCTGTTGGGCTTCAAGGTAACGACGCTACTTTGCATAATCGCCTGCGCAGTGCAGGTAATACCTCCATTTCCGAGATATTTGGCGCGGCTTTTCGTGGAGGCGGAGAATACCGCGTTAATAGATCTCGCGTCCCATGACCTGATGATCTCGAATTGCATGTTATGGATGATTTCCATCAATGTGGTGGCGACCACGTATTTTCAATCGATTGGTCACCCGAAGATGGCGGTGTTGCTTTCCACGTTACGGCAGGGAGTGATACTACTGCCATGCATTTGGATATTGCCGCATTTCATCGAAGACCACGCCTTTGCGATTTGGCTCTCGTTGCCGATATCCGACGTGCTATGTCAACTCGCTACGATTCTTCCGTTGTGGTATCAATTGCGTTTTCTCAACGGGAGAACTTGCGCTCGAGCTCGCGCGTCGAAGTGAAGATCATCACGGGTTTGCCGCGCGGGCAAACATACGGCATCGAACAGGTGCAAAGCTCCTCGACCAATTTCGTCGCTCCTTCCGGAGTCATGGCGAGTGACATACCGGCGAAGCTTCGCGCGATGGACTTCGCGGTCAGCTCCTCGCGCCAACGCTCCCTGCCGCGACGAAGTCCGCCCTCCGATAGATCCTTGGCGAGCGTGGATAGAATCTTCACTGGAGAAAGATTGCCGATTAGTTGCGGTACGGCATCGATCTTGAAGGTATCGTTGCCGAACTTCTCGATTTGAAAGCCCATCGAGCGGATGACGGGCAGAGTCTCGGAGATTCTCGCGGCGTCGACAGGCGAGAGATGGACGGTCTCGGGAATTAGCAACGCCTGCGAGGAACCGGTATTGCCGGCGAGCATGCGTTCGTAGGCAATGCGTTCGCGCGCGGCTTGTGGATTGATCGTGACGATTCCCGAATCCGTTTCGATGAGCAAGTAACCGGAATTGGATTGCGCCAAGAACTTGAACCACTTCCACGGTTGAGAGCGAGTCGAATCCGGCTCGACTGAAAATTCGATGGCGATTGGTTCCGGCGTAAGCTCCGGCGATAGCGGAGGAGGCGGCGAAACGACAGTAACCGATGGACTGGCTTGAACGGGAATCGGCGATGAAGGCGGGCATTCGATAGGCCTTTGCGGAATGTTCGACGGCGCGGGAGTCGGCGGCGGCATCGAAAGCGCGGAAAGCACCGCCTTGGTAATCGCATTCTTCACGCCTTGATTATCGCGGAATCTTACTTCGCGTTTGGTAGGGTGCACATTCACATCGACTTGATTCGGCGGCAAGTCGATGAAGAGGACGATTGCCGGCCGACTATCGCCTGCGCGATGCGGATAGGCCTCGCGCAAGGCGTACGCGATAGTAGGGGCGGTTGCGGGTCTACCATTGATGAAGATGTATTGCTCACGCCTCGTGGGCATTGAAAGATTTGGCTTCTCGATATGTCCGAAAACTCTAATTGCATTCGTTTCATCGGCATTGATCGGCAATGCATTCTCGATGAATTCGTCGCCCAGCAGTTCGCGGATGCGTTCAATCGACGTGGCATTGGGAGATAGGCGATATATTTCGCGATTATCCACGCAAAGCGAGAAGCCGACTTGCGGGTGGGCGAGGGCATTGACGGTAAATATCTGCTTGATGTGCGCTTCTTCGGTAGCGTAGGAGCGCAGGAACTTTCGACGCGCCGGAACATTGCAGAAGAGGTCGCGCACTTCTACCAACGTGCCGGGCGGACAGCCGGCGCTACCGACTTGCGCGATGATGCCAGCGTTTACCTGAATGCGAGTTCCCTCATCGTCCTGAGCGCGGCGAGTAGTAAGCGTGAAGCGCGAAACCGAGGCGATGGAGGGAATGGCCTCGCCACGAAAGCCGAGAGTGTCGATTTTCTCAATATCGTCGACATCGAGAATTTTCGAAGTCGCCTGACGTTCAAGGCAGAGTATGGCGTCATCCTTCGTCATTCCGCAACCATCATCCTGAACGGAGATGAGTTTGCGTCCGCCCTGAACGATGGAGACGGTAATTCTTTTGGAGCCAGCGTCAATGGCGTTTTCGATTAGTTCCTTTACGACGGAAGCTGGGCGCTCTACCACTTCACCAGCGGCGATCTTATTCGCCACATGAGTAGGCAACACGCGAACATGTCCATCTTTAGAAATCAAGGTTAAGATTCTTTCTAATGAAGGTTGGTATATCCAAGTCCTCGCCATCCCAGATCGTGGGCTCCGCATTCTTGAAGCGTCCTCTTCCTACTGGGCCTACGCTCAGCACGCCGCCTTTCTTGCGATGGTGGCGCGGGCTCATCACATTGTTTACGGAAGTATCTTCATTGCTCTTGTTGCTACTTTCAAATAGCATGACGACAACCGAGATGCGTCCAGAAAAGGTAGCTTCATCGTTGACGGTAGCGAGATTGAAGTTGAGCCCGCCGAAATTCTTGCGCACGCCATCAGCGATTTTACCGACCTCGCTCAGCAATAGGTCGTCGCCAGCGAGGATGCCGCATAGCGATGATTGCACGGGGCCTGAGGAAGTGGTGAGCATTTCCGAGCGCATCATGCCATCGATGATATCCGTTGCTCGGTTCGGGCCCTGCGCGGTCAAGGCGAAGAAGCGTCCGCGACCGGCGCTCGAGATGATGCGGCGCAGGCGTTCGGTATCGATTGCGATGTAGCCAGGCTTTTCGACCATGCGCCAGAAGAAGGTAACGCCCGTCGATACGGTATCGATGGCGCGGTGCATTGCCTCTTCCATATTGTTGATGTTATTGATCAGCTTATCAAGCGGCAGGAAGAACGTAGCGTTGGCGGCATCTTCAATCATGCTCATCACACCGCGCGCGTTGCGTTGACGATCCTCGCCTTCGAAGGTGAAGGGGGTGGTTGCGAATACGATTGAGGGGATGCCGAGTTCGGTAAGGTGGTTGGCGCATTCCAGCGTCGCGCCGCCGCCAGTTCCGCCGCCGAGCGCGGTCACGATGATCGCGAGATGGACATTTTCCAACTTGGGATTAATCTGAGCGAGCGAACCATTGGCGGCCAATCTGCCCGCCACAATATCGCCGCCGGTTCCGCGCCCCGATAGACGATCACCGCCGATAAGGAAGAAGTTATCATCCCCATCGTTACTGGATTTCACATCCGTATCGATGAGCATGAATCTAAGTTGTTCGCCGAACGCACGCCTGACGCCGCGAGCGATTGCCGCGCCCGAGGTTCCGATGCCGATAAGTATCATGGGTGAATCAGTGTTCATTTGCCGAAGATCCTCCTTAATCCATCGAAGATGGAATGTTCTTCGTAATTCCTGTGGGCATATAGCAAGGTACCGGCGATGGTGGCGAATTCGGCCGGGAAGGGCTCGTTTTCGAGGCCATCCACATGGATGGGGCGCCCAATTCTGACATTGGCGCCGAGCACCTGCTTGGCGATTACATCGATATCCTTCAACTTGGCGCCGCCGCCAGTAAGCACGATACCAGAGTGCAGGCGATGCAGAAGATCGTGCTCTTCCAGCGTCTCCCTAATCAGCGTGAACAATTCCATCACGCGGGCATTCACGACGGTATTGAGCGCCCGTCTGGAGATCGTGCGGCTATCCATCAAGGCGGAATCGCTCTGCTCCACCTTGACGCGTGCCGATTCGTTTTCGATGGGCGCGATGGTCGCGCGCGCCTCCATTATCTTAAGGCCTTCTGCTTGTCCGTTCGTGGTTTGGAAGGCGTGGGCGATATCATTGGTGATGTGATCGCCCCCGACGCCGATTACGCCAGTGGTTACCGGGTAGCCATCGAAATAAACCGCGTAGCCAGTGGAGCCGCCGCCCAAGTCGAGCACCAATACGCCGTTTCGCTTTTCGACATCCTCCAACACGGCATCGGCGGCGCACGTCATCGCGAATACCGGCTCGCGAATTTCGAGATGCTCATGCTCGGCCGCCGTTCGCGCGTCTTGAATGCGATTGCGGTCGGCGTGGATCTGAAGGGTATTGAGCTGAATCACGCGTCCGGAAAGTCCCTTCGGCGTGAGGATGCCGCCGCGATTGTCGATCATATAATCCTGCTCGATGATATCCAATAGTTCGCGATCCTTGGGCATCGTGACGGAGCGAGACTTGCGCATCACGGAATTGATTTCATTCTCGCCGACCTTCGTGCCATCGACTGGCACTGAGGCGGGATAGACTTCGGCCTTGATGTGCTGACCCGAGACGGCCAAGAAGGCGTTTCCGATGGTAATTGAAGAGCCGGCGTCGGATTGTTTGCGTTCGATTTCGTGCAATACCGAATTGATGGATTGCGAGACTTGCTGGATATCGAGGATCTCGCTTTTTCTCACGCCGGTCGAGGGGATTTCGGCGTGGCAAGTAATTTTCAATCTGCCACCCGTTTCTGCTTCGCCGATTGCGAGTACGGTTCGGGTGGTGCCGATTTCCAGCGCGGCATATAAGTTGTTCATGGTTTGATATTCTCCTCTTGGGTATTGGCAAAGACCTGGTTGGGGATGGTGGCGTTCCACAATCTGCAATTCGGCGCGACTCTTGAAAGAATTGTTGTCGCGAGGCAGTTGAGTTGGGTTTCAAGATTCACGCGTGATATTTCGGACCATTCCTCCATTCCCTCCCAAGCGATTTTGACGATGGAATAATCTTCGAGCGTAAGCAACAGGAAGTCGGGCTTGTAGGTATCGACATCCTGAATGCCGAGCGCGGAGAAGCGCGCATCCTTCGCCATCTCGATGAGCTTGATCGCCGAGTAGGTTCTGCCGGTAGCGCGTTGTCCAGAAAACAGCCGATTCTCCGGCGGTTCGTAGATGATGGGCAATCGACTCGTTCCGCGCGAGCAGTCGAACGCCACGCAGTCAGCGTCGACTACGAGGTCGGTTCGTTTTTTCGAGTTGTGGATTCCGAGGCGCGCGATCGGCACTCGCTCCTCCACGGTGATCGTTACCTTGTCGGGCAACTGTCGCGCGACGGAGATGGAGCGGAGCATGTGGTATTTGCTCAATATCTCCTCGCGTTTTTCGGCGAAGTTGATTTCCGATAGGTTTACGCCCGGGCGCAGCCCGAAGCTTTCGGCGATGGCATCGGCCTTGGCGAGCTTGCCTGGCGATACGACAATCACCTGCTTCGCCATATCCGTAATCACGCATTGCTGATGGTATATGTCGCTCAACTTGTTATAGCCGATTGCGAGCGCGATGATGAGAATCGTTATGATCACGCTGATTGCGCTGATCAGCACCCCGCGATTGGGACCGTGGTTTATGTGATTGTTCTTCATCGGTCGTAATCGGCGTGTTGCAAGATCGTGTCGCAGACTTCGGCGAAGGAGAGCCCCGTCTTCATGCCCGCTTTGGGCACGAGGGAGTGGGAGGTGAAGCCCGGCGAGGTGTTGAGTTCCAGCACGTAGCATCTGCCGAGCGGAGATACCCTGAAGTCGACGCGCGTTATTCCGCGACATCCCACGGCGGCGTATGCATCGACGGCGAGCTTCTGCAGCTTCTGCGAAAGCGCTACGTCTTCAAGAAATGGATATTTCGTCTCTTCGGAATTGTACTTTTCCTCATAGCCATAGAAGCCGCTCTTGGTTACGATCTCAATCGTCGGCCAAGCGACCTTATCTAAAACCGCCACGGTATATTCGCGCCCCGGGATGAACTCCTCGACCAATATGGGGTCGGCCTTGGCGTTGAGTAACGCGTCTTTCCATTGCGAAGGATCGGTTACTTTCGAGATGCCTACCGAGCTACCATCAGCTGGCGGCTTTACGACGACCGGCAGTGGCAGCGGGGAATTGGGCGTATCGGGGTTGGCGAGCGACCAAGCGGCGGTTGGAACTTGGTTCATCTCCAGCACCATCTTCGTCTTGATCTTATCCATTGCGATTTGCGAGGCGTGCACGCCAGGCCCGGTATATGGAATCTTACGTTCATTAAGCGCGGCCTGCACGCCGCCATTTTCTCCCCATCCGCCATGCAAGGCGATGTACACGCCCTCGACGTCGTCGGGCATGGAGGCGAGGCTCTCGCCGCGAACATCCACCGCGATTACCTCATACTTGCCGAGACTCATCAGCGCCTCGGCGACGTTCTTTCCAGATGCCAACGACACCTCGCGTTCGCTGGTATCTCCACCCATCAAAACTGCAATTTTCTTCATTGCCTAATATTATACCAAAACTTGTGATATAATATGCGAAAAATGCGCACACAAAATCTACATCTTATGGGCATCGGCGGCGTGGGGATGGCGGGTCTCGCGATTCTGCTATCCGCGCGTGGGCATAAGGTAAGCGGATGCGACATCAAGGCGAGCGCGCGCACGCGCTTCTTGCAACGGCATGGCATCGCCGTCGAGATCGGGCATTCATCCGCTCATCTCGATGGTGTGGATGCGCTGATCGTTACGCCAGCCGTATCGGCGAATGAGCGCGAGTATGCGGAAGCGGTGCGGCGCGGATTGTCGATTCGCTATCGCGGCGAGGTATTGGCCGAGTTGGTGAATACGAGCGAGGGCATTGCGATTTGCGGTTCGCATGGCAAGACCACTACCGCGACTTGGACTGCGAAGCTGCTATTGGCGCTGGGCGAGAAGATAAGTTGGTGCATCGGGGGCGAGACGCGGGAGTTTCCCGTAGCGGGAGTCGGCGATGGGGCGTTGGTAGTGGAGGCGGATGAGAGCGATGGTACTCTCGCGCTGTATCGTCCGGAACTCTTGGTAGTGAATCGCTGTGAATACGATCACCCCGACCATTTCAAGACCGAGGCGGACTACTTCGCCTGTTACGATAAGGCGCGGGCGAATGCGAAGTCGGTAATTGAGGCGGAGGAGTTGGATGCGTCGGGCTGGAATCTGCCGGTAATCGGCGAGCATAATATCAAGAATGCGCGCGCGGCCATCGAAGTCGCGTTACGGCGCGGCCATTCGCGTTCGCGAATCGAAGCCGTGTTGCCCGATGTGGTGGCGCGGCTGCCGGATCGTCGCTTCCAAATGCTGAGCGCAGGAGTGTATTGCGATTACGCGCATCATCCCAGCGAGATGCGCTGCGCGGTGAGGATGGCGCGCGAGATTTGCAAGGGCAAGTTGCGCGTACTCTTCCAGCCGCATCGCTATTCGCGAACGCGCGCTTTGCTCGCCGATTTTCCCGCCGCCTTCGAGGGAGCGGATGAAGTGGTGCTGTGTCCGACCTACGCGGCGTTCGAAAAGCCATTGCCGGGCGGCGATATCGCCGATCTCTATCGGGAATGCAGAAGCCGCATGAAGACGCGACTCTATCTCGCGCCGAGTTGCGAGGCGGCGTGGACTCACGCCATGCGCACGAAAGGGGAAGGCGATATAACGCTGATCTTGGGCGCGGGCGATATCGTGGATAAGCTGACGCCATTGCCGCCACGAAGAATTTGGATTGGACATTCCACGAATACTTGGAAGAGCGATCTTGATCTGGGCGATGAATATATCCGCACTTCGGGTAGGGCGAATGCGAGTGGAGCGAGTTTGAACATTCCATGGATGGTCGGCATCCCCGGAACCATCGGCGGATGGATCAAGATGAATGCGGGGGCGTTTGGACATTCCATCAGCGAAGTATTGAAGCGCGTCAAGATTGATGGCGTATGGAGGGATGCGAAGGATTGCGGCTTTGGCTACCGTAAATCGTCCATCGAAGGCGAGATTCAGGATTATGAACTCATCGAGAAATTGCCGGATGGCGAGAAAAGCGAGTATCTCGCCAAGCGCAAGAACTTTCCGGCCGGCACGTATGGGAGCTTCTTCAAGAATCCGGAAGGCGATTTTGCGGGACGTCTCTTGGAGGCGGCGGGGGCGAAGGAATTGCGGGTAGGCGGAGCGTTCGTATGGAAGGAGCACGCGAATGTGATCGTGAGGGGAGAGGGGGCGAGCGCATCGGATGTGCTCGCGCTCGCGCGGCTCATGTTCTTGCGGGTATATTTTCGTTTTGGGGTGATGCTTGAGAGCGAAGTGCGGGGAATAGACCTCGCCCTAAAGTAATACCGACACATTGGGCGGACTATAGGGACA
>CALCDB010000058.1 GCA_937901395.1 uncultured Verrucomicrobiota bacterium | reverse complement strand
CGACGACGACATCCGCCGCGCGCAGCGTCTTGCCGCCGCATGTCGCCGTGAGCTCACGTCCTTCCGTCGACGCCGCAAGCGGCTGCAGCGTCGCGCACCAGCGGCCGTCCTTGTCCGCCGTCGCCGTCACCGACTGTCCGGCGAACGCGACCGTCACTTCCGCGGACGGTTCCGCCGCGCCCCAGACGCGCACGGGCTTGTCGCGCTGAAGGACCATGTGATCCGTAAAAACGCCGTTCCAGGCGAAGTCCGCCGCCGAAGCGGCAAGGGCCGAGCAGGCCGTCAGGGTGAACGCAAACAGGATTTTCATGGATTTCATTTCGCGCCTTCGAACGCCGCCGCGAGCGCGTCGGCCTGTGCGCGCGGCACGCGCACGTAAACGGGGAAATTGGAGAGCGGCAGGACCGTACGGCCGGACGCGTCCGTCGGCGCCGCGCGGCGGTTGCCCACACCGGCTCCGGGCGCGATACCGCCGTCACTCATCTGTACCGTTGTGCCGAGCCGTTCGGGGCTTGCTGCCGCCAACGCATCTACCGCGATCACAGCGGCAGGCTTTCTCCGTCAATAATCCGATTCGAGATCTCCGTTCCAGCCGGCCACATCGTTGTACAGATGATAGACCATCGTGCAGGCGTCGTTAAACCAGCACCAGCTTGTCTGAAGCACACTGTCGTGGCAGTCGTCTCTTTTGGATGTGGTTTTGCACCAGTAGTGAATATTGCCGGTTATAAACACGGAGCCATTTTCCATATTTACATCATAGCCGCTTCCACCGATTGCAGCGGGAGCTTCGTAATAATCGGCATCATTTCTCGCATTCTTGGCCTTGGATAGAGATAAATATCTATTGCCGGATAGAGGAGCGAAGCGTGCGTTTTCAGGTTTAGGCGCGCTGTAGATATTGCACTTTCCGGAAATCAGCGATACCTCGACATCTTCCCAATTCGCGAGATTGTTTTCAATCTCACCCGACATCACTATGCTCGCCTTATCGCCATCCAATTCGAGACGATACGCTGGAGACCACGATGCGCCATCGGTGAGGTATTCAACTTTGAATGGGTCTTTCGTGCCTGTGAATTCTAAGAACCGCTGACGAGTCTCTCCCCTATATGTTGCCTCGCAATCTTCTACCGATAACCCGCTAACCGAAATCAGCAAACCCCTCGTTTCAAGTTTAATGTAAGAGCCAGAAGCGAGCAGAATCGAAGTATCGTACTCGCCGATTATGCGTCCATTAACCGTAAATACATTCCAATCAATTCCTCCCATACCAAACGGCAACTCGCGTCCATTCGAATTGATCGTTACGCAATGCCCGCCCTCAAGCTTGGCGGTCTCGATTATATTTCGCAAATTGGCGGGAGCGTAGAACGAGATTGTAACCGAACGCTCGCCATCATATTCGCGAATCCTAAGCGGCTCCAAGGCCGAATACCATAAAGATCCCGCAAAAGGCGCATGCTCATCAATGCGAATATTGGCGACTCCATCTTTAGGCGTAACCTCTCTCGTCACCACCGCCACATCAGTTTGATACAAGCCAACCGAAACGATTGGCGCCGCTGCCAATAAAAAAGAATGTATTTTCATAATTCGCTCCTTTCGTAAATTACTTATTTTTGAGTTTTCTCGCCCGCTCCAACAACTCGCACCATCTGTATAATCCGCGTTAAGGCCTGATAATCGTAGAAACACTCGTCGCTCTGTCGATATAATACACGCCGACGCAACTCCTTTAGTTTTGGAATGTCGCTTGATGAGGCACAGTGTAGAATATCTTGCGCAGCTTCTCGATTTCCACTGAAATGCATACCTCCGTTAATTATCTTCTGATAGGCGGCATTGAACCTTTCCGCGTTCGGCTTAAACATCTCTCGCATCTTAGCCATATCCCCTTTTGACTCCACTGTCTCACGCATAAACCTCGCAGCCGCGCTATCCTTCGCTTCGCGCTCAAGAAGCTTGCTAAATACATCATTGAGTTTCTCTTCTTCAATAGCGAGCATATTCCATTCAAGCGTTTCCACGAGTTGATACCGAATATCCGGCGACTTCTCACTCTCCAATCGTTTGAGCAAGGCCTTGGATAACGCTTCGGAATTCGGCATAAGAAACCTTATCGCGCCTAACGCATTCGTCCGAACCGTACCATCTGCATCATTCAACTTCTCGCAAAGCATAGGAACGGCGAGATCGTCGAAGAAACCAAAGATAAAGTAAACTTGCCAGTAATCCCTCTCGGGATCAACCTTGAGGAACTCCTCCGCGTCCCTTACCGCTGAAGCGCACTTAAGCATAGCAAGAGCTTGCATTGTACTAAACCGCTGCTCATCACTCATCTTCGCCTTATTTTGCCTATAACTCTCCAATAAAACAGCTCCTACCTCATCGCCACCTATCTCCGTAAGCGCTCGCACACTCGCATGATAAAGCGTAGATGTCGGGTTCGCGGTTCTTACTACATCCAAAAGCGCGGATGCGGGAACGCCTGCCGCCGATAGCATAAATGTCGATAATATAATCGCGAGCGATACTTTCATATTTTCTCCTCAATTCAACTACTCTGGTATTATACCAAATTTGGGTTGCCGATGCCACCGTACGAACATTCTCCCATATATCGAAAAGGCTTTGCACGTCAATCCGGCGGTTCAATTCAAAAAAAACAAAGGGATGCGCTATAGGCGCATCCCCAAGTATTAAGTATGCAACTCAAATATCTTAGTTGAGTTCCATCCGTCCGCGACGCGAACGATTGCGAATGCGCGCGCGCTGCGATTTCTTGCGCGCCTTAACGCAAGGCTTCTCGAAGTAGCGATCGTCGCGAAGCTTCTTAATGAGGCCTTCACGATCCAAAAGCTTCTTCATGCGCTTAAGTCCGCGTTCGACGGACTCGCCCTTCTTGAGCTTTAGCACAATAGCCATTATTTCACCTCCTTCGCCGGCTCTTCAACTTTGGCGGCCACTTCCGCCGCACATGTCCACTGCAGAATGCACATCTCGGAAGCATCGCCCTTGCGAGTGCCGAGCTTGACAATCCTTGTGTAGCCTCCCTTGCGATCCTTCATCGCCGGAGCAATCTTGTCAAAGAGCTTCTTTACCGCTTCTGGATCAAGGAGCCTGCTGGCTGCGAGACGACGCGCGGCGAGATCGCCCTTCTTGGCGATCGTCACGATCTTATCCGCATCCTTACGAGCTTCCTTTGCTTTCGGCAGAGTCGTCTTAATCGACTCCGCAAGAATGAGATTCGTCACGAGGCTCTTCATGAGCATCTGACGGTGAGCGCATGAACGCCCGAACTTTTTCATAACTCTCTGGTGACGCATATTCTTAGATCCTTATTTCTTCGACTCGAGCAAATCAGCATCGAACTTGTAACCAAGCGATAGCCCCATCTGCACGAGCTTCTCTTTGATTTCAGTAAGCGACTTCTTTCCGAAGTTGCGATATTTGAGCATGTCGGCCTCGGTCTTGGAGGCGAGCTCGCCGACCGTGGAGATATTCGCGTTGTTCAAGCAGTTAGCCGCACGAACCGACAACTCAATTTCATTGACGGACGTATTGAGAAGCTTGCGCAACCTCTCGCGCTCATCGGCATCCTTCTTATCCGCATCCACGAATTCCAGCGATTCCTCACCGGCGTAATCGACGAACACGTCAAGATGGCGACGCAATACCGCGCCCGCAGTCTTAAGCGCATCTTCCGGATTGATACGACCATCAGTCCAAATATCGAGAATCAATTTCTCGTAATCGGTTCGCTGACCGACTCGGGTATTCTCAACCAAGAAGTTTACGCGCGTCACTGGCGAGAAGATCGAATCAATCGCAATTTTTCCGATCTCCATATCTGGCCGCTTATTGCCATCTGCCAAGCAGAAGCCGCGACCAGTGCGAACGTCGCACTCCATCTCGAGAACACCATCGATGTCAAGCGTGCAAATCTCCTGATCGGGGTTGAGAACCTCAATGCTATTGCTCGTCGCGAAAGCCGCAGCCGTAACCACGCAAGGCCCCTTCGCCTTCAGCGTAATCGTCTGATCTTCGCGAGAGAACGTCTTGAGCAACACCCTCTTCAAATTGAGGATGATGTCGGTGACGTCTTCCGAACAACCCTTAATCGTGGAAAATTCGTGGCTTACACCTTTAATCTTAACGGACGAAATTGCCGCTCCCTCGATCGAGCTCAACAGAACTCTCCTGAGCGAGTTTCCAATCGTCCGCGCATAGCCAATCTCGAATGGTTCAGCCGTAAACCGCGTATATGTGGCGGTTCTGGTGGATTCATCCAACTGAACGTTATGTGGCATTTCGAAACGGCTCAAACGGATAGGCATGTGTTACCTCCCTTAAAGGTTAAATTACAGTAAAGATTAACGCGAATAAAGTTCGACGATTGCCTGCTCGTCGACGATCGGAGCAATCTGCTCACGCGTCGGCACCGCCAACACTTCGGCCTTGAGATTGGCCTTATCGAACTGCATCCAAATCGGCAACTGTGCGCCAGTAGCCGCTTCAACGGAACGATTCGCCGCATCCTTGGACTTCGCTACATCCCTCACCGATACCACATCGCCGACCTTGAGCACATGCGACGGAACCGCCGCCTTGCGACCATTGACGAGAATGTGACCATGAAGCACGAACTGACGAGCCGAACGACGGCTCGGCGCGAAACCAAGACGATAGACGATGTTATCCAAGCGCATTTCAAGCATCTGCAGCAAATTCTCGCCAGTAATGCCCTCCTTGCGCAACGCCTCCTCGAAGAAGCGATGGAACTGCAACTCGCCCATGCCGTATTGACGGCGCAAAGACTGCTTCTGGCGCAGCTGCGTTCCATATTCCGACATCTTCTTCGCGCGACGACCAACGTGCATACCAGGAGTTCCCGTTCCCTGCTCGATTGGGCATTTCGCCATATAACAACGTGCGCCCTTGAGGAAGAGCTTCTGCCCTTCGCGACGGCACTGACGACAAACCGGACCTGTATAACGACCCATAAATTAGACCCTCCTGCGTTTACGTGCACGGCAACCATTGTGAGGAACTGGCGTAGTATCCGTGATTTGCGTCACGCGAATACCCGCGGCCTGAATGGCACGAACCGCGCTCTCGCGGCCAGCTCCCGCGCCCTGCATCCTTACTTCGCACTCATGCATTCCCTTGGCAACCGCGACTCGCGCCGCATCCTGCGCTACCATCGTAGCGGCGAATGCCGTCGACTTACGACTACCCTTGAAGCCAGCCTTGCCAGCCGAACTCCAACTAATCACTCCACCGCGCGCATCCGCAATCGAGACCTGCGTATTATTGAAGGTCGAACGGATGAATGCGATACCGGCGGGAATCGACTTCCCGCTCTTCTTGGCCTTTGTTTCAGCTTCACCTTCCGCGGTGGCGGCAACTGGAGCGGCCTCAGGCGTCGCGACCGGCGCCTCCGTCTCTTTCTTAATCTCTTCGCTCATCGTTTAAATCTCCTTAACGAGCGGCCTGCTTCGGCATCGCAATTGAAATACGCTTGCCGCCCTTGCGGGTACGAGCATTCGTCTTCGTGCGCTGACCACGCACCGGAAGACCCTTTTTATGACGAAGACCGCGATATGACCCGATTTGAATCAAACGGCGGATATTCTGCGAAACTTCACGGCGAAGATCGCCTTCCACCCGGAAATTATCCTGAATGTACGTGGTAATCGCGTGAATTTCATCTTGATTTACATCGTCCGCCTTTTTCATCGGATCGACTTTCGTTGCCGCCAAAACTTCATCTGCGCGTTTTGGCCCAATTCCGTGAATATAGCGAAGCGCGAAGCGAATGTGCTTCTTGCCCGGTATATCCACACCCATCATTCTAGGCATATTTATCTTACCTTCTTTCTTAACCCTGGCACTGCTTGTGGCGCGGGTTGGTACAGATTACACGCACCACGCCTTTGCGGCGGATGATGCGACAGTTCTCGCAAATGCGACGAACAGAACTACGTACTTTCATTTTGTTGTTACTCTCTTAGAGTGGTCGAATGTTCGTGTAGTATATCAAAAATACCGATTATCCCGCAAGGGGGTAAATTAAATTTTTTTGGCTCGCTCCGCCGCCACTGGAATACCCAGCTGTTCGCGATATTTGGCAACCGTCCTGCGCGCAACGCCGAACCCCTTCTCGCCCAATAGCGAAACAATCTGCCCATCCGAAAGCGGCTTGGCTCCGTCCTCGCCCTCGACTATGCCCTTTAGCGCGTCCAATACCCCATTGTACCCGATTGTAAAGAATCTCCGCAATTCAATCGTGCCTTGAGGAGTAGCGGCGTATTTATCGCGCACCGTACGGGAAACCGTGGAAATGCTTACCTTTACCTCTTTCGCGATTTCCATCTCCGTCATTGGCTTAAGCGCCTTGAAACCATGTTCAAAGAATTCTTGCTGTCGATCGAATATCGCCTGCGCGATCGAGCCCACCGTCTCTTGCCGCTTGACTACCGCCATCCGAAAGTCGTTTGCCGATTTGATACGTTCTCGGATGTACGCCTTCGTCTCGTCGCTTTGACCAGCATCGTTCAGCAGATTCTGAAAGGCCTTGGAAAGTCGAATCTCGGGGAGGGATCTTGCGTCCATCCTCGCCACCCAATGTCCCTCAACCTTTACCGCATGTATCTCGGGGTTGACGTACTCAACGCGATTATGCTCGCTTGGAAATCGTCTTCCCGGGCGTCCATCAAGCGATCTCAGCGCATTGATCGCCGCTTGCGTCTCTTCCCTTGAAAGCGAAAGCGCCTTGCCGATTTCCGAAATCTTCCCCGCCGCCAAATTCTCGAGATGATCTTCGATGATTCTTCTTACATTGCTCCGCATCTTTGGCGACTCGATTGTATCCAACTGCGAAAATAGACATTCCTTCGCGCTGATGGCTCCGCAACCAAGAGGATCGAACTCCATAATCTTATGAAGTGCGGCTCTTACATCGTTCTCGCTCTTATCGAATGCCATCGCCACATCGGGTATGGAACCATGATAATATCCATTATCGTCGAGGTCCCCTATCAATGTTTCGATCATCGTCCAATCTTCATGCGGAATATCGGAAAGCGGCAACTGCGCGAATAGGTGCTCTTGAAGAGTCTCTTCCTTTACCCTATTCTCGATAAACGCCTGCTTGCGATCCGCCGCCATCTCGTCGTTGTTCAACCCCGGCTCGAAATCGTCCTCTGGATAATCCGGCTCCATGTTTGCGATCTCGTGTTCGTGTTCGACTTCCGAAAGCGGCGTTTCAAGCACATGCTCTACATCCTCAATCGCCGGATTGCTCGCCATCTCCGCGAGTATCTCTGCCCTCAGTTCCGGCAATGATTTCGCCAATAGCTTTATCCCCTGTAATTGCCTTGGGGATATGGCCATCGCCTGACGTTGGGCTTGACTTAGCTTCACCGACTGAGTATCTCCTCGCGAACGTTCTTCGGAGCGAGTTCGAACTTGTCGGGTTCCATCGAATACGAGGCGCGTCCCTTCGTTAACGAACGTATGGCAGTAGCGTAGCCGAACATCTGCGCCATCGGAACTCTCGCGTGGATAATCTGCATATCGCCGCGCATATCCATATCCAGCACGGTCCCGCGCCGCCCATTCAAGTCGCCCAATATTTCACCAACCGATTCTGGCGGTGTGGTAATTTCGAGCTTCATGATTGGCTCCAGAAATTCGCTCTTCGCCGCCTCCGCCGCCTCGCGAAAGCCCATCATCGCCGCCGAGCGGAACGCCACCTCGTCCGAGATCTCAGGATCGACCAGCGTCGCCGAGACGCAG
>CALCDB010000057.1 GCA_937901395.1 uncultured Verrucomicrobiota bacterium | reverse complement strand
TGAAGTGGGAAGAGTTGGAGCCTGTTATCATCACCATTCCCGTTAAGAGCAAGCAAGGATTTATGCTACTTAACTCCCGCGAAGGCAAAGTTGGAGGGTAATTGACAGTGGCGATGTTTTGTGGTATCATTATTCAACAGTGAATCGGTGAATTTTGCATAACTTACATAGTTAAAACTCAAAATAAAGGATAAAGCAATGAAAACAATGAAGAAATTGATGGCGCTTGCCATTATGTCGGTATGCGGGCTTTCTGCGCGCGCGGCGGTTATCCCAGCAGCGGTATGGGATGGCGACTTTAAAACGACAACGAAGAGCGGGTATACATTGGATAAGAAACAGCATACCGTAGCAGAGGATGGCTCGTCCATTCAGATAGGTTCGGGAACGAATGGCATCGAGATCAATTGGGAGACAGGCATTTCCGCGGCGACGGTTATTTTCAAGTGCGAGGATGTGCCTACGCAAGTCGTTGCGGGAAAGAACTCCTGCTATGCATCGATTCGTAATACGAGTAGCGTAAACAGAGTTGGCGTCGTGCGGCGTCCGGCGGATGGAAAGATGCAGGGAATTTGGGCGAATACCCTTTGGGCGGATAGTCCGACGACAGATTTCCCCGTAAGCGAGGGTAAGCAAGTTTATGCGCTTGGTTATCAGTACAATGCGGGAACGATGTTTTGCGCAAAGGTGGAAGACGAATGGTCGATCTTGCTCAACGCTTCTGGTTTGGGGTCGCCAGCGCACGATGCCAATACGATCAATGGCGTTTCGGTTTTGGGTTATCGTGGAAGTTCCGGTAATATGAGGACGCTTGAGGGCGCGAAGGTCACAGCAATTGCTATCTTCACATCAAAGCTTACGGCGGATGAAATCGCTGCATACAAGTTCCCGAGCGAGCAGGAATACAAGACGGCGAAGGCGACGATTTCGGAGGATATGGATTGGAGCGCGATTGACTTCGATCCGGCGATCGTTTCGCCAACGCAGGATGTGGAGTTGACGATCGAGGGTGAGGAAGGGAAGACGATCAAGGTTGCGTTGGACGATGTAGTTGAGATCAATAACTTAATGGTCTTGGGTTCGAGTGCAGCGCATTTCGTCAATGTGGAAAACCTTACTTGCGCGACATTGAGTTACGGGAACAGGGCGTTTACGTTCGAGGATGGTTTGGGCGCCGATGACGATCCGCCAACTTACAATATCGAGGGCGTAGGAGTTTTCACGAAGATCGGCGAGGGCACGATAGCGGTGGATTTCGGGCAATCGCACAATAGCGAAATCGTAGTCGAGGGCGGCACATTGAAGGCGAAGGAGGGCTCCAAGTATGCATTCGGAACCTCCGCGCCAATTACGATCAAGGAAGGCGCGACGGTCGATTACAATGGCATGATTGGCGAAGTTCAGCCGACGGTGAAGCTGTTGGGCGGCACCTTGAAGAATAGTCGCCAAAATATCGGCACTACCTCTAAGATGATAAATACCATCGAAGTTGGAGCGGTGGAATCAATAATTGATGCGGAATTCGATTTCGGCATCGTCGCCGGTGGGTATGGAGCATCGGCGTTGAAATTATCGGAGGACGCAGAATTGCCAGCCTCGCTTATCAAGAAGGGCGCGGGGAAGTTCTACTTAATCAATACCACCGCTTCAGGATATGGAACGTTCGATATCGCGGAAGGATCCTTGAATATTGCCGCGAATAGTTCCGGCGTTACGATGAACGAGGGGGTTACGCTCAAGCTTTCGGCGGGCACGCTGACGATGAACAATGTGCTTTCGCTCTATAATCTCGATTGCGGAGAGGGCACCATAGAGGGGAACGGACTGTTGGTGGTCAATGGATATCTGACGCCAGTAGCGGAGCATTTGCCGATCAATCTTTATATGAGCAAGACGGCTTCGGTGGTATTCCCGGAAGGTACGCAGGAGGGCGATTCAATTCCGCTTTGTACGGGAGATTTCGACGTCGAAGAGGCGACGATAGCGGGCAAGACGATTTACGTTGGCGCGGAGGAGATCGAGAACGTTAATTTAATTTACGATGTCGAGGAAAAGTGCGTTAGCTACATCATCCCCACGTATCAAGATGATTTTGATGGCGATACGCTAACCATTAAAGACGTAAATGATATTTTTGATCCGCAACTCGACAGCGAGAACGAGGTTCAATTGACATTGACGAGCGAGGACGATCCAGTCGTAGTTGAAATCGGCAAGGACGACGAGTTCAATCAATACATAACGATCGTTCATATCGTGCGCAATGGCGATGTGAGAGTAAACCCGGTCAATGGGATCGAACAAGATGAGTTTGCGACCTTGTTGGCGAAGTTCGATTTCTCGGGGGTAACGGGAGAGGTAATCGACGGCAGAGGGTTTTACGATACGGATGGCGATGTGACGATAAGCGAGCTTAACAAAGCGACGCTCGGTTACGAGTGGCCGGTGACGGTAACGTTCAAGGGGGCGGGAAATAAGCTTACGATTGATGCGACGCCGAATTTCGAGGCGATTATATTGGCGAAAGACGGCGATATCGTAATCTCCAAAGACGAGGCATTCAGTGGGAATATTGACGCGATAATCGGCGCGATGGACTATAGCGCGGTAACCGGTTCGGTTACTTGGGATGGCATTTCGAGAACGACATTGGCGACGCGTCTTGGCGGAGCGACTTACACGGTAGGCGTAGGCACCGAGGATGCGCCGGTTCCATTTACGCTTAATGTCGAGAATGGCGCGATGACCTTGAAGGATGGAGAGTTCTATCTCAATACAACTTTCAGTGCGACGACTTCGACGGTCAATTTCGAGAACGCCAAGATTCATGCGATTGCCGTTAGCGGCCCTGGATCTGGTGGCCTTGGGGTAGGCCAGGCGACCTTTAATGTTGGAGGAACGAGCGAAATTACGACCGAGAAGTTAATTCTTTCGCAAGGCGGCGCTGGGCGCACGGCGAGCTTAAAGCTCTCGGATTCGGCGGTAATCAACGTTACGGGAGAGACGAACGCGGATAGCAACGAATCTTCGATAATGTTCGGTCACTGGAATGGTCCATCGACATTCACAATCGAAGGCGATGCCGTGTTCAATGCGCCGAAGGCGGATATCCTAATCGGCAAGACGCACAACAATCATACAATCAATTTGAATGGCGGAACGACGACGGTGCATGGCATTAAGTTGGCAAGCTCTGCAGACGGAAGGAATAGTCTCATACTTAATGACGGCACGCTCAACATCGGCGCGGGTGGAATTACCACATATTCCACCAATTGCTCGCTCGTCATTTGGCTTTCATCCAGTTTCAATATCGGCGTATTGGATAGCTGCGCGATTTCGCAGGGTATCATGATCGCCGCCGGAGGTGAATCGACGTTGACGATTGACGTAGCCGAAGAGAAGGTAGTTATGTTGACGAGCGAGTTTGAAGTTTACGATGACGAGACGCCGACGCTTAAGAAGACGGGCGAAGGCGAGTTGGATATTTACAGCGAACTCGCCGGCTTTATGGAAGGCGGCAAGATCGTGATTGAGGGCGGCAAGGTAGTGACGCCAGCCGGCAACGAGGGGACGGTAGAGGTAACGAGCGGCGCACTCTACTTGGCATTGTCGATGGAGAAGGCGGTAGATGGATACGTGGCCGAGGGAGTTACGCTCCCAGAGGGCGAGAAGGTGTTCTTCATCAAGCCGGATGGTTCGATAGTCGAAGGAACGGGCGACAAGGGCAACGTCTACGAGGGAACGGGAATCGTCTGGACCGGCAATGGCGCGAGCGCGGCGTGGTCGGATGGCGACAACTGGGAAGGGAATGTGGCGCCTAGTGAGGGCGATTATGCGACCTTCCCGGAAGGCGTGACGACGGAAGTGCTGTTCGATGAAGGGGATACGTGCGAGGAAATATTGGTAAGAGGCGATGTTACCTTCAACCTTGGCGAGGGCGCGGTAATCGATCCGCGGATCGTGGCGGTAGCCGAGACGGGCAGCGCGAGTTACACTGGCGTCGGCACGATCGTCTGCGATGGGGTGAAGCCGACATTGGCGCTGACGGAAGGATGGACGGGCTCGGTATGGCTAAAGAACCAAACGTTCAACGATTGGGGAACCTTCGAGGAATACGGCAACGCGTCAAGCAAGGTCAAGTTGACGGGCATTAGCGGATATGCCAAGAAGGAAATGAATGTAAGGAGCATCCCGGAAATCGTGCTTGAGGATGAGGGCGAAGGCGATGCGAAGGTCTATGCGCTTACTGTCAATAATGGATATTCGCGCGATGCTTCGTATATCTTCGGCAAGGTAAGCGGAACGGGAACTTTCCGTTTCCATCGTGAGGATGACGCAAAGCCAACGCAAACATATATTTTCGAGAATGTTGAAGACTTCGAGGGCAAGATCGGCGATGTAGGCGGAATCAAAGCGGTAATCGGCGAGGGAACAGGAACCGGTTACACGGCAAGCGCGATCAACTATCTTAATGGCGCGAAGGTAACGGCCGGGCTTGGATGGACGGCCACCAAGGCGACATTCGGCGAAACGCTGACCGTAGTTGGCGATGAAGGCGATGTCGTCGTAACGGTAACCGAAGAGCCAACGACGGCAATGCCAGCCGTAACGCTTGATGGCAAGGGTGAGGGGTGGACGCTCGAATACGATGCAGAGACGGGCAACATCAAGGTTGTGAAGTCCGGCGAAGTGAAGATGGGCACGATGATGTATCTGCGCTAAGCAAGGATGCTCGATACGAAGACGGGGCGGCGGTCGAAAGATTCGCCGCCTCGTCGTTTTATGATGGTTGCAAAAGAGGTGAAAGTTTTGGTATAATATGCGGCACACTTGACAAAGTGAGAGTGGGTGAGGTGTATACTGGAGAAGTTTATGGCAAAAGTTAAGAAAGTAACGAAGAAGCCAAAAGTCGAGAAGAAGAGAGCGAAGAAGGCGTCGGAGGCGAAGAAGGCGCCAGTAGAGAGAAAGAAACGGACAAAAAAGTCCAAACCGATAGCTGAACTTGGCGATGACTTGCCGCCAGGCGATGATATGGCGATTGACGAAGACGCCGAAATCGAGGCGGCATCGTTGGATACGGAGAAGTTGGCGGTCGAGGTCGAGCGTGCGGAAGGGCATGGGGAAGACGGCGCGAACGAAGGCGAGGGCGAGGAACAGCCAGTATTGCCGCTAACGGCGGTATCGGCGAGCGATTTGGCCGATGCAACGGATTCGGATACGGTATTGCCTTCGATGGAAGGCATGTCGATTTTGCGCGAGACGGAATTGAACGATGTGATTCAGGATGTAAAGCGGCGCAGCGAGGCGAATGGCGGATACATCACCTACGAGGAACTCAATCAGATTCTGCCTTCGACTATCGTGGATGCGATCAAGTCGGAAAGATATCTCAGAATTCTCGAGGCATTGGGGGTTCAGGTAATTCGCGAAGAAGAGGTAAAGAAATACATCGAGGCGAAGAACGCGCGAATTACCGATCCGAAGACGCGAGCGGTGGAGATGATTGAGGATCCAATTCGCATGTACTTGCACCAGATGGGGCAAGTTCAGCTGTTGAAGCGCGAGGAGGAAGTCGAGATATGCCAGATTATCGACGATGCGGAGACGAAGACGCGAGATATGTTCAATCGCTTCCTATTCGCGCCGACGATGTACGCTTCGCTTCTTGACAAGCTCGAGGGGCAATGCGAGCGCTTCGATCGTATAGTCACGGACAAGTTCGAGGAGAACCGCGATGCGTACATGCTGATGATACCGAAATTCCGCAAGAAGATTGCGGAAGTCGATAAGCGCATGCGGGAGGCGAGCAACAAGTATCTGGACGTAATTTCGAAAAAGAAGCCGTCGCCAGTAGCGGTTCGCGGGGCGGAGAAGGCGCTTAAGAACGCAAGAGTGGCGTTGCGCAAGTGCTTCGACGAACTCAGTTACAAGCAGAAGATATTGGAGACGCTTTGCGCCGATGCGGACGAGAGGATATATTTGCCGTATCGTCATCACGTGGCGAAGTACGCGGAGTTGCAGAAGCAGCGGCCTTCGGCGAGGCGCGATCGCGAGATGCGCATAGTCAAGGATAAGATGGCGCAGTTGGAATCGTTGTTCGGGATGCCGAGTCAGGAATTTCTGGAGACATTCTCGGAACTTCGCAAGGTGCTCAAGGCGGGGCAGGTAGCGCGAACCAAGATGGTAGAGGCGAACTTGCGTTTGGTAATTTCCATCGTGAAGAAGTATATGAATCGCGGACTATCGTTCCTCGATCTGATTCAAGAGGGCAACACCGGCTTGATGAAGGCGGTCGAGAAATTCGAATACAAGCGCGGTTACAAATTCTCTACGTATGCGACTTGGTGGATTCGTCAGGCGGCGACGCGTGCAATCGCGGATCAGGCGCGGACGATTCGCATTCCGGTGCATATGATCGAGACAATCAACAAGCTGATGCGCGTACAGAAACGACTCATTCAAAAGCTTGGGCGCGAACCGACCGAGCAGGAGTTGTCGAAGGAGATGGGCATGTCAGTAGATCTGATAAGGTCGGTCAAGCGCATGGCTCAGCAACCAATATCGCTGCAGGCGAAAGTCGGAGACAATGAAGACGCGCACTACGGTGATTTCATCCCGGATTCCTCAAGCGAGAACCCTTTCGAAGTAACGGAGGGGCACTTGCTCAGGGAGCGACTCAGGGAGATACTAAACACGCTTACCGATCGTGAACGGCAAGTCGTGGATTTCCGTTTCGGACTTTCAGACGGGTATAGCCGTACTTTGGAGGAAGTCGGACGGTTGTTCAACGTCACGCGCGAGCGCATCCGTCAGATCGAGGCGAAGGCACTGCGCAAGCTGCGCCACCCCTCCCGCTCCAAGAAGCTGAAGGACTTTTTGAACTGAGGTAAATTTATATGAAATTTGA
>CALCDB010000056.1 GCA_937901395.1 uncultured Verrucomicrobiota bacterium | reverse complement strand
CTATTCATTACATTATTGCTTGTTTGCGCCACGGTGTGCGCAAAAGCCCAGCAGGACGACATCATCTACACGGTCTTTAGCCCCAACCTGGTATTTGCTTTCACAAACACCACCCATTACCACAATCTGGATGTTGACAGGGATGGCCTGGACGACATCGACTTCCATTACTACTTGGTAAATTACGTTTTCTTACAATAGTTGCTGCCTTTGCTGTGCCTTTTTCATATGCAAGCGCTTCTTCCAATCCTGACATTATTCCAGAAAAAAAGTCTATGTTTTTAAAATTTTCTTTTAACGTTTTCCAAAATCTTTCAATTTTACCATTTGTTTGTGGTCTATAAGGCTTTGTGTATTTGTGTTTCATCTGCATTTCAATTAACAATCTTTCAAAAGGATTTTCATCTTTATTCTTTGTATTAGGTCCCGAACCAAATTCTGCACCATTATCTGTCATTGCAGCATCTATTTCAATATTATATGTGCTTTTTAACATATTAAATGCTTTTAATACTGCAAACATTACGGTTAATCCCTTTTTGTCTTCCATTAGTTCTACCCAACAAGTTCTTGATAAATCATCTAAAACTCCAAGTAAATAATTTGGGTTTCCGCTTGCTGAAATTAAGACACAAACATCTTTTTCGCAAAGAGTTTTTGCATCATTGCATCCAAGTTCAAAATTATCTTCCGCACCTTCTATAGCATTCCTCAATGCGAAATCGCCACCTGCAATATAAAGCCGCGTCTTGTAGTAAGTCGGTAGCAGGAAGCTCGTCTTGCCGCCAATCGAAAGCGAGTCAAAGGTAATCGTCGCCCTTGAATCCTCCGACTTCAAACGGAAGGTGTATTCGGTTCCCACGTTCGCAAAGCAGGCAAAGGGAATATCCAACTCCTCCGCGACATCGACGAACGCATATTTTTCAACCCTATTGTTCACCTTTACATCCGGGAAGTATTGAACGCTCCCATCCCAGTCGCCATTGACAGTCGTCCAGGCAAGAATCGAACCGGACTCGAAGATGGATCCGGTCTGGGTAATTTCGGCGTTGATTACGCGTTCAACGCCGTCATCGTCCTTAAGGGCTACGGTTACGCCTTCGCCAGTGTAGAGCGCGCTCGATAATGGCAGCACTTGATAAAAAGTGCCTTCATCGGGTAGAACAAGTCGCACATCGTTAGCGAGGGTAAGCACGGTCACATCGGCAAGCGGCAGCTTGGCGAGCTCCAGCGTTATTCCCTCGCCAATTTGGACATTGCCCGCCAGCCCCGTCGCGTTCGCGACTACCACGCGACCCGAACCGGTAATCGTAAGCCCGCCGCCTTGCAGAACCTCGAATTTCGCATCAAGCGTAAGCGTAGCGTTGTTCTTAAGCACAATCGTCGTAACTCCCTCAAGATTAAACGCGCCGCCATGCGTCGCTTCGATGGACGAATTGCCCGTAACTTCAAGCGTCGGCTCGGTCAAATACACATTGCACGGATAATCCACGGCCAAGGTCGAATTGTTAAGATCGAGCTTACCGCGCACTCTTTCGAAGTATTCTTGATCGGTAAGTCCGCGCCAACGATTTTCACGGTACTTCAAGATCGAGTTGTTAAGCGTCATGAACATCTCGCCCGCATAACCATTAAACGTATCGTGCGTTTCGAGCGTAAGCGCGGAATTATTGAGCGTAAGCGGCATGAACCGCTTAAGGCAACCCGTCTTCTTCGTGAGATTCGCGCGAATCACGTTCGCTGGAGCCGTGCGTGGATCAAAGCCATTCGAACCATTAAAGATGAGCGCATTCAAAGTTGAATCAAAATCATCCGTATTGATTATCGCGCCCGCTCCCGCGAAGGTGATCTTCGAGGCGTTCTGAACCTTGTTGACGAAATAGTAGGCATCCTCGCGCGTGTTATTGAAGGTCAGCTCACCCGTCGAGGTGAATTTTAGTCCATTCGGACGCTTCGCGTTTTCCGCTTCCAGCGGTGCGCCCCGATTGTCGGTCGCATACGTGCCTACGCCGCCTTGTCCGCCATTGATTCCTATTTCCAGCTTGCCGCCCGAGACCGTAATTCCACGCATTACCTTAAGTCCGCCCTCGCCAGTAAGCGCGAGAGTCGCGTTGGCTGGCTGGGAAATCGTGAGCGACATCGCGCCATACGGCGCACCATCCGTCTTAGACGGAATGGTAATCGTCTTGGAGGCAGAAGTCGTGATGGTCGCGTCGTTGACCGTGCCCACAGTCCAAGTATCTCCTGAAACGGACGCATTCTCCGGAGTGACGGCTGCGATCAGCGGATCGCCGAAGAGCATCATCTGGGTATAGCACTGACCGGGGATGAGCTCCGGCAAGTGGGTGTAGCCAAAGTCGGTATAGTAGTTCTGCGCCATCCGCCGCCATGCAGTGCCCGCATTCATTCCCTGAACGGTGCCATCATACATCCAATAGTGAAGTCGCCAAGATTGGTTATTACCGAAGAGCTGGTCGGTCTCCCAGTTAACCCAGCCGTAGCGCGAGTTGTTGATGGACGCGATAAAACCGCCCGTCTTGGTTACGTTCGCCATACCCGCCTCGCCGAGCGAGATATTGGCGACGCTCTTGCCGTTCTGATTGCCGTAAACATCGAGGTAACCGGTCTCGCACGAAATGCCGACGACGTTGATCTTGGTAAGCCCCGCGCACTGCGCGAACATATTGGCGTTGAACTGTCCCGTTCCGCCAGCCCAGCCGTGACCGTTCACCGCGCCGATCTCACGGTCGAAATTGCGGAAGACCTGCGAGAAGGTTTCGGGGCTCGTGTTCTTCGAGTAAATCTCGCCTTGATGGTAGCAGACCGCGTCGATGACCGGCCGACGAGTCGCGGCGGCTTCGCTCACGTGGCGGCGCATGTGCGGGCCCGTATCGCGCCAAGCCGCAGGATGCTCGGGATCGTACATATTCGGCACGCGATCGAAAAACTCCGTCTCGTCGCGCAAGACCTTCTTGTTGTTCATGTAGCAAGTCGGCGACTCCAGATACGAGGAGGTGATGCCGAGCTTGTAATCGCCGGTAAAAGGCGCATTGCTGTTTTCGGCGTATTCAAAAACTTCCTTATCGTTCTCGATCCGCTTGCCGACGATGCCCTTGCCTTCCGCACGATTGACCTTATAGAGAAAGTTCCTGATGAGCTGGTGCTGATCAAGGACGCGATTGCCGCCCACTAGCTCGAATTCGGAATTGAACTCGACTCCATCGGGCATCGTGATCGGCTTCATCGACATACGCGAAACCGCGATATCCGGCCAACCCTTCGTCCGCCCCGCCTCGCCGCTGTTGTCGATTACGTCTTCGAGGTAAATACCGTTGTCGTTGTAGTCCCAATGGTGACCGGTTTCGTTGGCGTTTTGGCTAAGACACGCATAATACATATCCGTCGGGTTGTAGAACCCATCCTTGCGGTTGGGCTTTACGCGCATCGACGGAATGCCGTTCTTGAGCGTAATCTCCGTGCCATCCTGCAAGTAGTGAACGGACGAATCGGTCACGTCGAACCACGCGCCGCCCAATACCAGATAGGTTAAATTGGAATGCTGCTGCCGATAATTGACGAGCCACTTCCAAATCGATTCGCTCGGATAACGGTTCTCGTTCGCCCCCAAATCCGTAATCGGTCCGCTCGCCGGCGCGCGTTCGTTCCGATAAGGATAGTTCGCGTAGATGGTATCGGTATCGACTACATCGAAGGTGATTTCGGGATGGTTCTTCGCGCGCTCGCCCGCATACCACACCCAATCGTCATAGAGATCGTGCGGCGCGAGAAAAAGGCAAAGCGGCTTCGTATTATCAATCGCCATCATCTGCATCGGCTCGGGCGGCAAATCCTTCGGGTTCACTACCCGCGCGCGCGTCTCCCGCTGAAATGCGTAGTTAATTGGAAAATTGAGACAAGAGGTCAGACCTTCCGTCTCATTTTTCTCCTCGAAGGTAACGACGATTTTCAGATTCTTCGCCTGCTCCAACTTGCCGGTAAGCGCGCTCCACCGAAATGGCGTCGCCTTCACGACAAGCAAGTTGAGTCCATTTTCCTCGACCTCGCCTATCCGCTCGACGCTCGCTGCGGGATACGCCTCGCCATTCAGCGCCAACGAAAGATCAAGCTCCACAAACTGCGGCGCTTCGTCACTCGGCGTGTTGGTCGGCACTGGCGGCTGTATCGGCATTACTCGAATGCCCTCGCCCAACGTCTCCCAACCGGCGACTTCCGCGCTTACGCCCTTCACCGCATAGCCATCGGGTATCGCGAAGTAAACGACTCGATATGGGATCATCGGCGCGCCGTACGGGGCTTGCGGCTGAACGAATTGATTATCGAGAATCGAAATGTAGCTTCTATCCGGCCACGTGCGCGATGCGGTTATTTGCGCCGCGAATTCCGGCAATGTGTATTCGGCGATGCGAGCCGCCGCTGCCGCGCATAGGTTCAACGCGATTAATGATAAGGCAAGCACGAACTTCTTCATTACTGATCCTCCTATCGTAAATGCTACATGCCCATCACGAGCATACGAGCAGTATATCATAATTCACTTGTCCATCATAGCCCCAATCCCGACAATTTTTTGCGTGCGCTTGTTGTGCGATATTTAGATCTTCCCTTCGTTAAGATACTTTCCGTACGACATCATATCGAAGTAGCCCGTTCCCGTGAGACCAAAGACGATTGTCTCGCCCTTGCCGCTCTCCTTGCACCTCAACGCCTCGTCTATCGCCCCGCGTATCGCATGCGCCGATTCCGGCGCCGGCAATATCCCCTCCGACCGCGCGAAGAGTATCGCCGCCGCGAACACATCGTTCTGCCCAACCGCTCGCGCCTCCATCAGTCCCTGATTGTACAACTCCGAAATTACCGCGCTCATCCCATGGTAGCGAAGCCCGCCCGCATGCGATGCCGTCGGAATGAAGTCGCTCCCCATCGTGTACATCTTCTGTAATGGGCATACATGCCCAGTATCGCAATAATCGTATCTGAAGGTGCCTTTCGTGAGCGATGGACAATTCTCGGGTTCGATGGCGATGAAGCGATAATCCGCCTCGCCGCGCAGCTTCTCGCCCATGAACGGCGCGATTAGTCCCGCCAGATTCGAGCCGCCTCCCGCGCACCCGATGAACACATCCGCATGCTCGTTGATCGCGCGTAGTTCCGCCTGCGTCTCCAAGCCGATTATGGATTGGTGGAGGCACACCAAGTTGAGCACGCTGCCCAGCAGATAGCGCGCATTCGGCAGCTTTCTCGCCGCCTCCACCGCCTCCGAAATCGCGCAGCCCAGGGAGCCGTTCGTGTTGGGGAAGCGCGCATTGATGCTCCTGCCGACCTCGGTGCTCATCGAAGGCGAGGGCGTTACCTCCGCCCCGTAGATGCGCATCATATCGCGCCGAAGCGGCTTCTGCTCGTATGAGCACTTCACCATATATACGTTGCACTTTAGATCGAAGAACGAACACGCCATCGAAAGCGCCGTGCCCCACTGTCCCGCGCCGGTCTCCGTAGTTACCTCCGTCAGCCCCTGCTCCTTCGCGTAATACGCCTGGGCGATCGCGCTGTTGAGCTTGTGCGAAAGCGAGGTGTTGTTGCCCTCGAACTTGTAGTAGATCTTCGCGGGCGTCCCCAATTGCTTCTCCAGAAAACGCGCCCTGATGAGCGGAGATGGACGATACACCATGTAGTGCTCGCGAACTTTCTCGGGTATGGGGATGAATGGCGTGGTATCGTCCAATTCCTGACGAACCAACTCCTTGCAGAATACCTGCTCGAGCTCGTCCGCCGTTACCGCCTCGTGCGTCTGCGCATTGAGTAGCGGCGCGGGCTTCTTCTTCATATCCGCCCGCAAGTTGTACCACGCTTTGGGAATCATCGAATCATTCGTCGTCATTTTTCTTTTTCCTTTCTTTGGGTATGAACACGAAGCCCTCGCTTCTCATGAAGCAAGGGCTTGGTTGATTTTCGCTTTTGTTATTTCTATTTACAGCACAACCGTTACCTCGCCTCATGAGCGAAGCACCACCACCACCAATTGTTCGTCTTGATAATGTTCATGCTGTCTGACTTTTCCTATGTGGCGCGTATGATAGCAAAAACGAATTCGCCTTGTCAAGCAGGATATGGGAAAATATGGTATAATATGCCCATGAAGATTTCCAATGAACAGTTGAAGTTGGCGGCGAATACGATTCGTTGCCTTTGTGCGGATATGATCGAGAAGGCGAATTCGGGTCACCCCGGCGCCGCGATGGGAATGGCCGATTTGGCCACCAATCTTTGGTTGAATTTCCTGAATGTCGATCCGAAGGATGCCGCTTGGGCCGAGCGCGACCGCCTCGTATTCTCCGGCGGCCACGCCTCCTCGCTCGTATACGCGCTTTTCCACCTCTCGGGGATGGGCGAGCTTTCGATGGCGGAGCTTATGGAATTTCGCCAATTCGGCTCGCGTTGCGCTGGCCACCCGGAGCGCGGCCTCATGCCTGGCGTCGAAGTGACCACCGGCCCGTTGGGACAAGGCATCGCGATGGGCATCGGCCTCGCGCTCGCCGCAAAGAAAGCGAAGGTAGCCAACAAGACTTGGGTATTTTGCGGCGATGGCGATTTGGAAGAGGGCATCAGCCACGAGGTCTGCAGCTGGGCGGGCGCCATGAAGATTCCCGATATCGTGCTTATCTACGATTCCAACCACATTACCATCGAGGGCGATACCTCGCTCGCGATGGCGGACGATACGAAGAAGCGCTTCCAAAGCTATGGCTGGCAGGTGTTTGAGGTGGATGGTCACGACCACGATGCGATCTCGCGCGTCTATCGCAAGGCCACCAAGGTAACCGATAAGCCCGTGCTCATAATCGCCACTACCCACATCGGCTTCGGCGCCCCCAAGAAGCAGGATACCGCCGATTGTCATGGCGCGCCGCTGGGCGCCGACGAAGTGGCCGGCGCGAAAAAGGCGTTGGGCTTCGATCCGGAAAAGTGTTTCTTCGTTCCCGATGAGGTCTATAGGCTCTTCGCCGAACGCGGCGCGAAGTGTCATCGCCTGCGCAATCGCTCCGTCAAGGCGGCGAAGGCCGCCGCCGCGAAGTGCGCGGCTCCGACTAAGGCCGATATCCTCGCCGCCCTTCCCGCGTTCGACCCCGCGAAACCCATCGCCACTCGCGCGGCTTGCGGTAGCGTGATGAACGCCATCGCCCCGCTCCTGCCCGGCTTGATCGGCGGCAGTGCCGATTTGGGACCTTCCAACAAGACGATCCTCAAGGGCTTGGGCGATATCGCGCCGGGAAATTTCGATGGACGCAACATCCACTTCGGAATTCGCGAATTGGGTATGTCGGCGATCATCAATGGCATCACCGCCTTCGACGCCTCCTTCAGAGCGTATGGCGCTACCTTCTTCGTGTTCTCCGATTATTGCCGTCCCGCGATTCGCTTGGCCGCGCTGATGCAGGTGCCTTCGATCTACATCTTCTCGCACGATAGCTATTGCGTGGGCGAAGATGGGCCTACCCACGAGCCAATCGAACACTTGGCCGCGCTTCGCGCCATGCCGAATGTAATGACGTGGCGACCGGCCGACGCCAATGAAACCGCCTTCTCCTGGGCGGAGATCATCGAACACAAGACCGGCCCCAGCTGCTTGCTTACCACGCGTCAGAATGTCCCGATTCTCGAAGGCGTCAAGCAAGAAGGCGTGGCCAAAGGCGGCTACGTGATCTATCAGGCGGGCGAACAGACCAAGGATACCATCTTGTTCCTCGCGACTGGCTCCGAGGTCTATCTCGCGATCGAGGCCGCCAAGCGCTTGTGGCGGAACGATGCCCAATCGGTACGCGTCGCCTCGTTCCCTTGCGTGGAGCGCTTCCACCGCGAAACGACGAGCGAATATCGCTGCTTCGTGCTCCCGCAGGAAATGCACAAGCGCGTTATCGTCGAGGCGGGAACTCGCTTCGGGCTCGACCGCTTCCGCATCGATTTCCGCTCCACCAGCTACGTTACGATCGACCACTATGGCGCCTCCGCCCCCTATAAGGTGCTGTCGGAGAAATTTGGCTTCACCGTCGATAACGTTTACGCGGCGGCCAAGCAGCTGATCTAAGCCGCGCCGTCGATATCGACGAGAGAAAAATTCAAGGCGTTTCACTTGCTTCGTGAAACGCCTTGAGTTTTTTTCGCGCTCGAAGCGAACTTACTTCTTGAAGCTCTCCTCGACCGCTACCGCAACCGCTACCGTGGCGCCGACCATCGGATTGTTGCCCATGCCGATGAGACCCATCATCTCG
>CALCDB010000055.1 GCA_937901395.1 uncultured Verrucomicrobiota bacterium | reverse complement strand
CGGAGACACAGAGAAGGGTGGCGTTTTGCCTTCTGGTCGGACGGGGCGAAGGGCGGGGCGCTGAAGCTGTCCGAGGGCGGCACGATCCAGATGGACGGCTTCGGCGTCTTCAAGTTCGTCGCCACCGACGTCGTCGCGTACATCAAGGAGTTTCTGTCTGCTAACAGCCAACAGCTAACAGCTAACAGCTTCGTCCCCCATCAGCCCAACGTCTACATGGTGCGGCAGCTGGCGAAGAGCGTGGGGATCGCGGAGGAGCAGACGGCGATTTCGTGCGACGAACTCGGCAATCTCTCGTCCGCCTCGATTCCCGCGACGATCGCGTGGAAGGGCGTGAGAGGTCCGGTTCTCTTCGCCGGCTTCGGCGGAGGGCTGTCCGTCTCGCTCGGACTGATCGAAATCGGCGCGGACTGCATGTTTTCGGTCGTAGAGGTCTGACGTGGCACCGAAGCATACACCTGTGAAACTTGCGATTGTCGGCGGCGGGGCGGCCGGCATGTTCGCCGCGGCCGTCGCGGCCGAGCGGCGCATCCCCTGCGTCCTCATCGAGCGCAAGGCGCGCCTCGGCTCGAAGGTGCTGATGACGGCGAACGGACGCTGCAACTTCACGAAGGACATTTCCGCCGAACAGTTCCTCGCCGATGTCGGCGAAGCGAAGGACTTTGTCGCCGCGGCGATTCGGGAGTGTCCGCCGCGGCAGATCATCGCGGGCTTCAAGTCGCTCGATGTGCCATTGCGGAGAATGGCGGATGGACGAATGTTCCCAGCTGATGGCAAGGCCACGACTATCGTGCATGCTTTCGGCGATATGTTGCGCGATAGCGAAGTGCCGATTATCACCAACTCCCCGGTAATCGGCATTCAACGCATGAAGACCGGCTTTATCATCGCAACCAAGAACTTCACTCTTTGGGCGGAAAATGTGCTCATCGCCACGGGTGGAGTAAGCTACCCCAAGACGGGTTCGGTTGGTGATGGACAATCCTTCGCCAAATCCCTCGGCCATCATCTCGTTCCCTATCGTCCGGGATTGATCGGCCTCGAGACCTCCGAGC
The DNA here is from genome assembly GCA_937901395.1 of uncultured Verrucomicrobiota bacterium. Lineage (GTDB taxonomy): Bacteria > Verrucomicrobiota > Kiritimatiellia > RFP12 > UBA1067 > UBA1067. The sequence continues at coordinate 4,194 of CALCDB010000055.1, read as the reverse complement.
GCGCAATCACTTCGCTATCTGGCAATCGGTTTGAGGATGGACGCGCCAAGGTTATCGATCGCGAGGGTAAAACGCTGTTCGATTATCGTGGTGAAGTGGATTGCGAGAGTTTCGGACTTTCCGGCGCCGCCATCTACAATTGTCAGCGCTTCATAGAACACGCGAAACTAAACGACTATACTCTTGAGGTTTGGTTCGCCCATAATCGCCTGCAATTCAAGAATCTTAGGCCGCGTCCGGTAAAGGAGGCAATCGTCACCATCGGGGGAATCGCGCTGGACGAAATCGACCCGAAGACGATGGAGTCGCGCTTGATTCCTGGGCTTTATTTCGCCGGCGAGGTGATGAATATCGATGGACCGACTGGTGGCTACAATCTAACTATGGCCTTCGCTACCGCACGAAAGGCAGTTGCTTCGATAAGGTGAGTATTTAGACGAGGCGCTTCAAGTACTGCCCGTAGGATGACTTGCCATACGAATCCGCCAACTTGCGAAGTTGGTCATCGTCGATCCATCCACGCGTCCATGCGATCTCTTCGATGCAACTCATCTGCAATCCTTGGCGCTCGATGATCGCACGCACGAAATTCGTCGCATCCGCAAGCGATTGATGCGTTCCCGTATCCAACCAAGCGAACCCACGCGACATTACCTCGACCTTGAGCTCACCTCGCTGCAAGTATTCACGATTGACATCGGTGATCTCGTATTCCCCGCGCGCTGACGGCTTAAGCGCCTCCGCGATCTTCACAACGGAATTAGGATAGAAATAAAGCCCCACTACCGCGTAATTGGATTTCGGCTTCGCAGGTTTCTCCTCGAGCGATACCGCCTTGCCGGTCTTGTCGAACTCGACGACGCCATAACGCTCCGGATCGACCACGCGATAACCGAATACCGTCGGAGCCTTCGATTCGTTGACCGCGCGCAACATTCTCGGCAAGTCCGCCCCATAGAAAATATTGTCGCCCAACACGAGGCACACATCATCATCGCCGATGAATTCCTTGCCCAGCACAAACGCCTGCGCGAGGCCATTCGGAACTTCCTGAACCTTGTACGAGAACTTCAAGCCCAACTGCGAACCATCCCCCAGCAGCCGCTCAAACATCGGCAAGTCGATCGGCGTGGAGATTATGAGAATTTCGCGAATACCCGCCAGCATCAGCGTCGAAAGCGGATAGAAAATCATCGGCTTGTCGTAAACCGGCAACAACTGCTTTGATACTACGCGCGTCAATGGGTGCAACCGCGACCCCGCGCCACCCGCCAGGATAATGCCTTTTCTCATTGTCCAATCTCCAATCTCTCGGCCAATCGCTCATGTAGACCCGCTGCACGAATCCTCGCCTGAGCCTTAGCCACATCATATTCCAAACGACGGAAGTATACCATCCGCTCCATTACATCGTAAATCACGTAGGAAGCGCGCGCGTCCCCATCGCGCGGTTGGCCTACCGAGCCCACGTTGATGAAGTACTTTCTGCCAATCGGCAACTTGAAATTCTGCGCATCGATCCGATAGACCGCGCCAATCTGCTTCTCGTAGATCGTGGGACAATGCGTGTGACCATAAAAGCATAGCGGCGTAATCTGATTGATGAAGTTCGCCTCCGCTTGAAAATGGTCGAACACATAACCGAATGTCTCTGGATTGTCCATCGTGGAATGCACTAAGGTAATGCCCATCTTCGTAACTACGAACGGCAAGGAACGCAAGAAGAGTATTTCTTCCATTGATAATTGCTTGCGCGTCCACAAAATCACCTCCGCCGCGATTGGGTTGAAGTCCGAAAGATTCTGCCTTGAGGATACGTAGTAGTCGTGGTTCCCCATCACGATTGGGCACCCCAATTCGCGTATCTTCGCCAAACACTCGTGCGGCGAAGCGTTGTAACCTACTATATCGCCCGTGCAAAGATAATCCGTTACCCCCTGCTCGCGACAATCAGCGAGCACCACGTCAAGCGCATCGATATTTGAATGCACATCTCCAAATATGGCTATGCGTTTACCCATTATTTCCTTTACTTCAGAAGCGCAGCGGCGAGCTGAATATCCTCCGCAGTCGTGATCTTGAAATTCGGCTTAAGATACTGAAGGATCTTCACAGGCGTCCCGTTAAGCTCGACCGCCATGCAATCGTCGGTCACTTCGCGATCCCCGAGCGCCTTGTAGGCATCACGCAATTCCTTCGCCTGAAACGCTTGCCTGCCACAACTTCTCGCGAGGAATCGTCTCGCTTACGGTAGTCCCTTTCGCGCAACGCTTCACCGTATCCGTCATCGGCCGCCCTACCGTAACCGCGCCGACTCTCGCGACCGTCTTGACTACATCCGAAATGAGCGCGGATGTAACGAACGGGCGTGCGCCATCGTGAATTACCACGTAACGAGTATCGACATCGCAGGCCGCCAGACCCGCCAATACCGATCCCTGACGACGCGCCCCGCCAGCCACGATCTTGTCGATTTTGGAAATGCCGAACATCTTGACCACCGCTTGAGAAGCAAGCATCTGATCCTTGCGAACTACCAATACGATGCGGTCGATGTTGGGGCAACGCTCGAATGCAATCAAGCTCCACGCCACGACCGGCTTATTGACCAAAGATAGGAACGCCTTATCGACTCCGCTCCCCATCCGTTCCGACTTTCCAGCCGCTAAGATAATCGCAGTTGTCATACCAAGCCCCTCCCACAGCATTTCTTGTATTTTTTACCTGAACCACATGGACACGGATCGTTTCGCCCGACCTGACTCTTCGGCGCCGCTCCCGCTGCGGGCTGCGCCTGCATCATCGGCGCTGGCGCCCTGCCACGAGCTTGCGACATCATCGACGCGAACACATCGCCAATCGTCTCCGCCTCTTCCCTCGCCGGCTCCGCCGCTTTCGGCTTCGCTTCTCCGCCGTTCGCTACATTATCCGCAGAATCAAATTCCGATTGATTGGTACGCGCCCGACGCGCCATCATCTGGAACATCGCCTGCATACGCGAAACCGTGGCGCTACGGAACTCGGCCGAAACCACCTTGGTCTTGATGGTGGTCATCAGCGTCTCGAACATATCAAAGGCCTCTTTCTTGTATTCGATGAGCGGATCGCGCTGACCGTACGCACGAAGATTCACTCCCGTGCGAAGATCGTCCATCGCTCGCAGATAATCTTGCCACTCGCGATCGATTACCTGCAAAAATACGCCGCGCTCCATGAACGGCAAAGTATCGGGATCCTCGCCTTCGCACTTTGTGTTATACGCGTCCATTACCCGCGCCATCACCAACTCGCCCGCCTTCTCCGGCGTGCCCATCAATGGACGAATCTCGTCTTCCGTTACGGTAATTGGGAATGTGACGCCAAGCCAGTTCATGAAATCGACCAAGCTACCGTCCTTCGCATCGAACAGATATCTCTCCGCTTGCGTCATCACCAAATCGTTCATCACATCGAGAATGAGATTGTGAACGGAATCCTTGTCTCCCGTAAGCACGCGCCCGCGCAATTCGTATACGATGGAACGCTGCTTGTTCATTACATCGTCGAATTCCAACGTGCGCTTGCGCACCGCGAAATGCTGTTGCTCCACACGCCGTTGCGCAACCTCGACTGAATGATTGAGCCACTTGTGCTCCATCACTTCGCCTTCCTTGAGTCCCAACCGCTGCATGATGCCGGCGATCTTCTGCGAACCAAATAGGCGCATCAACTGATCCTCAAGCGAAATGAAGAACTGCGAGCTGCCGGGATCGCCCTGACGCGAACAGCGCCCGCGCAACTGACGGTCGATGCGCCGCGATTCATGCCGCTCCGAACCGATTACGTGCAATCCGCCCAGTTCCGTCACGCCTTCCCCGAGCTTGATATCCGTACCACGACCGGCCATGTTCGTGGCAATCGTCACCGCGCCGCGCTGACCCGCCATCGACACGATCTCCGCCTCGCGAGCATGGTTCTTCGCGTTCAGCACCTCATGGGGAATGTGCGCGATCGAAAGCATCCTCGACAGCACCTCCGAGGTATCGACCGCTACCGTGCCCAGCAGAATCGGCTGTCCCTTGGCGTGCCGCGCCGCCACATCGCTGATTATCGCCTTGAACTTCTCGCGCTGCGTGCGATAGATCTGGTCGTTGGCGTCCTTGCGGTTCACGGGACGGTTCGTCGGGATCGAGACTACGTCGAGCTTGTAGATCG
>CALCDB010000054.1 GCA_937901395.1 uncultured Verrucomicrobiota bacterium | reverse complement strand
CCCTGGACCCAGTGATTAAGAGTCACTTGCTCTACCAGCTGAGCTACGCCCCCATCACCAATGTCCTCGGAATTAGTGGAGCGAGCTAAGGGACTCGAACCCTCGACAACCACCTTGGCAAGGTGGCACTCTACCAACTGAGTTAAGCTCGCCTAATACCCGAAAACGTGAGATAGTATATCATAAAGTGAGGCGCTTATGCAAGTGGGAAATTAAAAATTTTTAGGCGAGGTGGCGGGCGGGTAAATTTGATATAATACACACCTTCTATTTAAGGAAAGAAAGATGAAAAGATTCTTAAGCGCGGTTTTGCCAGCCTTCCTACTCGCGGTCTCGGTAGGTCAGATATACGCATTCACGAATTTTTCAAGCGAGATCGCCGAATATATCAAGACGCCGGAGCACAACATAACCAAGGCGCAGGTGCAATTCGCCTTCTCGCTTGGCATCTTCTTTCTCGGGATGGGCGCAGCGTTCTTCGGCAAGATCGTGGAAAAGAACATTCGCCTCTCCACTTTGATTGGCACGACGCTCTTCATCGCTGGGCTATTGGTTACGGAGTTGGGCATCAATCTGAAGAACCTATATCTCATTTATCTTGGCTATGGCTTCTTGGTTGGCACGGGAACCGGCATCATCTACATTTCGCCAGTGAAGACGATGATGCTGTGGTTTTACGAGCACAAGGCGATTGCTGCGGCTTTGCCGATTATCTCCTTTGGTTTGGGCTCGACGCTCTCCACGATTCTTTACAAGGGCATCCATTGGGGTAGCGCCTCCTCAATAATGATGTTTCAGTTACGCGGGTTTGAGACGTATGGGATAACGCGCGTATTCACCGTCTTTGCGATATTCTACGCATTCCCGATGTTCATCGCCTCGTTCCTATTGAAGAAGCCCAAGCTTGAGCAGCAGAGCTTCGGGCACGGCATTCCGAAGTTGGAATTTCGCTACATCGAGCTTGTTAAGGATTCCTACTTTTTGCGGTCGTGGTTGTTCATGTTTCTCAACATCTCTTGCGGACTTTGCCTGATACCATTGGCGCGTCAATATATGGATAAGTGCGAAGTTGGGTATTCGGCCGCATTAATAACCACGATCATCGCGCTTTCTGGACTAATGAATGGCGGAGGGCGCTTCCTGTTCGCTTGGTGGTCGGATCGGTTGGCGAAGCGCATCAACATCTTGCTGATCATTCTATCGTTTTCGATTGGCATTATGACGCTTTCGTTCTGGCCACCGATGATCGGGTTGGCGTTATTGGTGATTAATGCGTGCTATGGCGCGGGCTTCTCGGTAATACCGGCGATTTTGGCGGATAATTACGGCATGACCAACATCTCGAAGATTCA
>CALCDB010000053.1 GCA_937901395.1 uncultured Verrucomicrobiota bacterium | reverse complement strand
GATACCCGCTAATCGCCAAAGCGAGAAGATACCGGCAACTCAAAAAGAAACTCACAAAGCGCGAGAAGAAGCAACTCAAGAAGCAACTCCCTCTCGCCAAAGCCGAAATCAAGGAACTGAATTTGGTCTTATCCCTAATCATCCGAAATGGCTCAAACCGCCAGCAATCAATAATCGACTTGATGAAAACTCATTATTCCTATATTCAAAATTGCGCTACTACCGAACACGCACAACGCTCGTTAAAATCAACCATAAAAAGCGTAAAAAATCAAGCAACTAAAAAAACTTAACTTTTTTCACAAAACGCCTGATTCTATTGGGCGAAGTGAATAAAAAAGTTTTTCTAAAAGCGGCATTTGGTGATACTAAATGCCGCTTTTCTTCCCTTCCCATATGGAGGGAACGATGTTCCCCAACTTATGAAAAACAAAAATAGGAAAACTACCCATGAACAAGAAAAAATCCAAAGCAAGTGACAATACCGAAATTCGCTTCGCTGGAATTAACTGGGATAAAGAACAACCAGTTAATATCCACCGAGATACGCGAAATATACGTCGCAAGGTGTTGACGCGCAAAATCATTCGCATTAACGCCGCACGAGTCCTCGAAGCAGTAATTGAAAAATTGCGACAAGGCAACGAGGTTCGTCTTTGCGATGGTGATACCGATGCAGTCCGTTTCTATCCCTGCATCAAGCAAGATATGAAAACGATGTTTATCGCTTGTTCGACCATGGGAGATTTTCGTGAATCGCTTAACGATAAGAAAGCCAAACTCTTTCGTCTCGGCGAAGAGCGTTCAGCGAAGGATATGGTTGAGTTCCAAGAGGCAGTCGCCAAAGAAGTTACGACGTGCAAACACGTCTCCCCTTCTACCATGGTGCGCTGCCCGAAGTGCGGCGAAACCTTCCGCGTCGGCAAGCAATTAGTTTAATTTAAGCGCAAGCAAAGTTTAGTGACAAATCCCAGTCCTAAGCTCGGGTGGGAGGCGGGAGCGCTTATGTGATTTAGACAAAAATGAGACAAGAGGTCTGACCTTCCGTCTCAATTTTCAAAACGATTTCCGAACAACTCGGAAAAAGTGCGCTACTGAACACCCGGCGGTAGCGCACTTCTAATTAACAGGGTAAAACAAACAACAAGAGAGAAACAACTAATGGCACATCGCTATAAAGTAATTAAGAACGACCTCTCCGGAAAGTATATTGGTCAAGTTCAAATGACTGATATGATTTCGAAGGAGAGAGCCGTTAAAGCACTGAGTACCAAGCTCGGCGTTTCCGCCGTGAAGCTTAACTCGGTGTTGCGCGGAATCGGCGAAGCATTAAAACAAATCGCCAATGAAGCGTGTCAGTCGCGTGTCGGTGACTTCGGTCTCGCACGCATTTTCGCACTCGGCCCATCTGAAGGTCCTAATGGTCCTTGGGATGTCAATGTCAACAAACTCCGTCTCGCGGTTACGGATTCGACCGCTATGAAGACGGCTTTGCAGACGATTATCCCAACCGCCATTCAGGGCGACATTGTGCCGACCATCAACTCCATCCTCAACATCGCCAGCGGAAATTACGACGAAATCTTCCCGGGAACTATGATCGAAGTTATCGGTGATGATTTGGCCGTCAATTTTGACACCGATGATGAGGGTATTTGGCTCGACTACAACGGAACGCAGTATGCGTTGCTCGTTGACCCAGCCGATGAGAACGACTTGCAGACCATTCATGCGGCGCTTCCGCAGTCCACGCCAGCGCCAACGAAAATGTCGCAGGCGAAGATCATCGTCAAGACGCGCTGCGGGCTCGGCTCGTCGGCTCCGCTCCAGACGGTCTCCAGGAACATCATGTTCGGTACTCGCAGTTAATCAAAGAAAGGAGGTAAATAATTATGGCTTTACATGAAGTACAAGTTGTCAAGAACAACAGCACCGATGAACATTTCGCCGATACTCCGTATCGCTTCCAGTATGTCAGCAAAGGCACGAAGGAGGTTGGAGAGTTCACCGAGCTCGTTTCCAAACATTGCGGTCTCCCACCGATTGAATGCCACTCGATGATCGATGGCGTATTCGGAGTGGTTGTAACCAATCAGGTTGAGAACCCAGTTCGTTGGAATCTCGGCTTCGGCTCCGTATTCCCCGTAATCAAAGGAACGTTCGAAACCGTTCAAGGAGAATGGGACAGGACGAAGAATGAGTATATCGTCGTTCTCGCGCTTGAACCGACCTTGCGTCGCACTCTCGCCAATGTCCGCCCAAACATCGTATCCAATGAGTATGCCGCGAAGGTTATGCTCTCTACGGTAATGTGGGGTGAGGAGGATGAAGATGAAATCTTCCGCGCTATGCGCCCGTATGATGTCCTCTTTCAGGGCAAGCAGGCGCGTCTCGGTGGAACGAATATCGGTTATTCGGATGCGGAAGTATTCGTCGTTAACGCCTCGACCGGTGTTAAGACGACGCTCACGCGCACGATTAAGTCGAAATCGGCAATCCAACTCGCGGCTATTCCGACTACTCTCGCGGTAGGTGATTACACCCTCCACGTGAGAACGACGGGCGGTCTCGATGGCGGTATGACCCGCGAGGTCAAACGCCGCGTCCAGGTCGCTACTCCAGCCGCTTAATCGCAATCTTCATCATACGACATAGCCAGTAGGGCGGCATTTTCGCCGCCCTACTGGCTTTAACTTTTCTTTCTAAGGGGTTAAGGCAATCTCTCTAAGGGGTCAAGCCAATGTGACGAAGGCGAAAAGGCAACATGACGGGGAGGAAAGCCCAATATGACGGGGTCGATTTTCGAAATGTGACGAAGCCAATTCCGTATCTCTCGAAGGGGCTGGAGAGTTACCACCTAAAACCTTCTCAAATAGTCCGCCCAATGTGTCGGTATTGCTTTCGGGTGGCAAGTGCACAATGGGGAAAACCGAATTAACGCAAGAGGATGCAAATATGATATAATACGCGCCTATGAAGATAGCAATATTAGGTGCAGCCGGGCGCATGGGCAAGAAGCTCTGCGAACTCGCGGAAGGCGGCGAACTTGAAGTAATTTCAAAAGTGGATATCGCCGATGGCTATGATCACGATTGGTCACCGGAAGTCGAAGGCATAATCGATTTCTCCTACCATACCGCCGTGGCACCCGCGATCACCAAGGCCGCGCAACAGGGCATCGCCTATGTTCTCGGCACTACCGGGCTCACCGCCGATGAACAAGCGAAGGTGAATTCGGCCGCCGAAAAAATACCCGTCGTCCAAAGCGGCAATTATTCCCTTGGCGTCAATCTGCTGTTGGAATTGGTTCGCAAGGCCGCCACCATATTGGGCGATGACTACGATATCGAAATAACCGAAATGCATCATAAGCATAAGAAGGACGCCCCCTCCGGCACTGCGTTGATGCTCGCGAAGAGCGCGGCGGCCGGTCGCAACCGTGGAAACGAATTCATCTATGGTCGCAAGGGCGATATCGGCGAGCGTCCGACCGGCGAGATCGCGGTGCATGCGCTTCGCGGCGGTTCGGTAGTGGGCGATCATACGGTGATGTTCGCGGGCGATCTGGAACGAATCGAGCTTACTCACAAGGCGCAAGATCGCGCGGCTTTCGCGGCTGGCGCGTTGAAGGCGCTATCGTGGGCGAAAGGCAAGGCGCCCGGCATCTACACGATGCAAGATGTGCTGGGCTTTTGATTAGATAAGTTCGCCAAGCAAAATCTGCGGATGAGCCGCGTTGATCTTGACGCGAACGAGCTTGCCCACCTCTCCGCTCGTGGCATCCCAAACCACGATGCGATTGCCCGAATCGCGTCCACTCCAACGCATCGCATTGCGCTTTGACGGACCTTCCACCAGAACTTCGCGGATGGTGCCGATTAGTCGCTCATTACGGAGTTGTCCGCGCTGCTCCTGATCGGCGAGCAGAACTTGGTCGCGCCGCTCCTTCTCGGCGGTCGTCACGTCATCTTCCATCTCGGCGCTGCGCGTTCCCGGGCGCGGAGAGTATTTGAAGATGAAGGCATTATCGAAGCCCGCCTCGTTCATCAAGGAACGCGTCAACTCGAAATCCTCCTCACTCTCGCCGGGATAGCCAACGATCACATCCGTCGTCACCGCGAACTCGGGGTCGAACGCCCTGAGCTTCGCGA
>CALCDB010000052.1 GCA_937901395.1 uncultured Verrucomicrobiota bacterium | reverse complement strand
GCGTGACCAACGTCATGTCGTGATGCAATGCTGTTGCGGCGATTTGCGAATCGATAATCGGCAACGTCACGCCCTTGGACTGAAGTTGCCCGACAAGTGTCCCCCAGCTATGCGCTTCCAATTGTCCACGATATCCTTGCAGAGCAAGGTATCTTCGCCTGGCCAGAAATCGGTACGATAGCCGCCGATCTTATCCAACACATCCTTGCGCACGAAGAGATTGCAGCTTGGATAATCATCCACATCCATCCTTACTCCGCCCGCCTTGTAACGATAATGGTAATTTCCGCTGACCAGCCAATTATCGTATACCCTACCGCCCAAACGCGACATCAGCTTGTCGTTGGGCGGCGTTACGCCAGGCCCGCCTACCGCTCCGATATCACGATCGCCGAAATACTTTACCGCGTATTCAAGCCAATGATTATCAGGGTATGCGTCATCGTCGATGAACGCCACGATCTCTCCCTTCGCCGCCCTTATGCCGAGATTGCGCTTCTCCGCCGGCCTTACCTTGCCGGTCTCCACGATGCGAAGCAGCCCGCCTTCTTCCCCATCGAGCTCGAAGCGCTCGTCCGGCAGAATTATGCATTCCCAATTTTCGTAGCTCTGATCCTGAATCGCCTTGATGCACTCGTCCAACATCCAACTTCGTTTCGGACACGCAATCACGATTGATATTAGCGGTTGATGATCGAGCTTTTGCGGAACCATGCATTTCGCGTAATATCTCAAGATCCGCAATCTGTAGAATACCGCCAAAGTATCCATCGACATCTTCCATACCGTATTCGGTTTGAGCGCCCCGAACTTGTTTCCGAAACTGATCACGACCGGCGCTTCCACTACCTTCGCGCCACGCGATGCCGCAATCGCCAGCAACTCCAAATCGAATGCGTACGTCTTTACCAACATGCGCGATAGCGCCGCCCCCAGAACTTCGCGCTTGAATAGCTTCATCCCCGTCTGCGTATCCGTAACCGGCAGCCCCACGAACCACTTCACCAATGTGAAGTAACAAAAGCTTATGATCCGGCGATGCCATGGATACTGCACTACCGAACGTTTGTGACGCTTCGAACCGACTACTATGTCCGCCCCCTTCGTCACCATCGCCTCGAAGAAATACGGCGTCTGTTTCGGGTGGATATCCAAGTCGCCATCCAGCAGCATTACGTATCCCCCGCTCGACGCCTCGAAGCCAGCCCGTAACGCCGCGCCCTTGCCGCCATTCTTTCTGCAAATCACCGGAACTACCTTGACGAACTTCCAGCGTTTCGACGCTTCGGCTACCGCCTCGATCTCCTTGTCCGTGCCATCATTCGAGCCATCGTCCACCGCAACCAACTCCGTGGCCACTTCATGATGCTCGAATAATTCCGCTACCTCCGTGAGATTTTTCCGAACCGTCCCCGCCAAGTGATACAATGGCATCACTACCGACAGACGATCCTCGCCGATCGTCGCCTTCGTTCTTTGCCACTTCTCTTCAAGCTTCGTCACTGCTCTTCCGTAACGCGGAGAATTTCCTTTACTGAAGTAACCCCCGCGAACACTTTCGCCCAGCCATCTTCGCGCAAGGTCTTCATTCCCTTCGATAATGAGAGATTGCGTATCTGCGTCGCATTCTCACGCCGCACAATCGCCCCCTCGATATCCTCGTCAACTTCCAATACCTCGAATAGCGCGCGCCGCCCCCGATACCCCGTGCGCGTGCATTTGTCGCAGCCATTCGGCTCGAATACCGTATCTTTCTGCGGCGGATAGTCGAGATTGTAGAACTTCTGATTCAAGGGAACTTCCTTGCGACAATCCGGACACAACCTCCGGCAAAGGCGCTGCCCCATGACGCCCGCCACCGCCGAGGCGATGAGGAATGGCTCCACGCCCATATCGATGAGTCGCGGAAAGGCGCCCGCCGCATCATTCGTATGCAATGTCGAAAATACCATGTGACCCGTAAGCGAAGCGTTGATGGCGATCTCCGCCGTCTCGCGGTCGCGAATTTCGCCTACCATGATGATATCTGGGTCCTGTCGCAGGAATGCGCGCAGCGCCCTCGCGAATGTCATGCCGATATCCGGTTGCATCTGAACCTGGTTTATCCCCGCCATGTGATATTCAATCGGGTCTTCGGCGGTCATTATTCTTACGTCGATCTTGTTTACTTCGCTCAAGAACGAATATAGCGAGGTCGACTTGCCAGACCCCGTCGGCCCCGTCACCAGAAATATGCCGTTCGGACGATGTATGATCTTATCCACAACCGCGAAATCTCGCTCGTTGAACCCCAAGTCCGACATCTTCACGAAGCTGCCGCTCTTCGCCAACAAGCGCAACGAAATCGATTCGCCGTACGCTGCGGGCATCGTCGATACGCGAATATCGATATCCTGCCCCTGTATGCGAATTCCGATGCGCCCGTCCATCGGCAGACGCTTCTCCGCGATATCGAGGTTCGCCATTACCTTGATGCGCGATATAATCGCCGATTTGAGTCGATTCAACTGCGGCGGAACGTCCACCTTGTGCAACATTCCGTCAATGCGATAGCGAATCCGCAATTCCGTCTCCTGCGGCTCGATGTGAATATCCGTCGCGCCCTGACGGTCCGCTTCGGCGATGATCCGGTTCACGAATTTGACGATCGAAGCCTCTTCGCCTTCCGCGCCCACATCGATCTTGGACATCGAGCCGTCGTCTTCGTCCACGGCGTAGCGTCCGTCTTCGATCATCTTTTCGATCGCATCGGCGCCGACACCGTAGAACTTCTTGACGGCCTTGTCGATCTCCTCGCGCGGGGCGAGGGCGATCTTCACGGGGCATCCCGCCGCGAGCCGCAGTCCGTCCGCCGCCATCGTCGAGAACGGATCGCTCGAAACAACCGTCAGCGCCCCGTCCGCAAACTTGAGCGGCAGCACGTTGTATTGATACACCGCACTCGCCGGCAGCTTCTGCAGCACATCCGGGCGCGGCGTCACCTTCTCGAGCTCGACATAGTCGAACCCAAGGAATTCGCCGGTTTTCCGAAGGAAGTCGGCCTCCCGCGCGCCGCCGAACTTGATCGTCGCCTCCACGAGGCCCATCTCCGGATTCCGCGCCTGACCGTCCGCAATCTTCGCCAGGGCCTCGTCGGAATAGAGACCCGTCGCCTTCAGCACATTCAATGCCAATCTAGATGTTTCTGCCATGGTGGAAAGAGTATATCAAATTTCCGCGTCAACCGCCATAGCGAAATTGGCACCCGTTTGATGACATTCAAGAGTCAATCAATTTTTACCCTTGTAAACGAAAGGCAGCCGGCCGAGGGGGGCGACGACGCCGTGGTCGTACCAGTCGAGGGGATCGCGGCAGGGGATGGTGGAATCGACGAACTTGAAGTTGAGCGTGAACGGACCTTTCGCGCAGCCGAGTGTCGTGCGCGGCACGACGAGCGTAAAACGCCTCCCGGCGACCGTCTCGCGTCCCCGCTCGTAAAGCCACTTGA
>CALCDB010000051.1 GCA_937901395.1 uncultured Verrucomicrobiota bacterium | reverse complement strand
AATCCTCTATAGATAGTATACCCCAATCCGCGCCGGAAAGTCAAGAAAAATTTACTCGCCGACGGCAATCAGGATGCTCATATTGCGCACGGTGCCGTCTGCAATTTTGTCGTTCACCGCATAGGCGTGCTTTTCAAGGTCGCCGCAGGTCGCTTCGGTCAAGTTCTTTTCCCGCAGTTTCGCAATCGTCTCGGCGGCGATTTTCTCAATCATCGTGTACTTTTGCTCGGCAACCGCCGTGTTGCGGTTGTCGCCGAACAGCAAAAACGACAGATTTTCCGCAAGGTCTTTTGCGCCGTCCAGCCCCCGAAGCGCACGAAAACTCCACTTATAATACGGCATATAGCGGTCGCGAAGCAGAAAGGCGGTTTTCATCGCGGCGTTCACGAATTCCACGCAGGCAAGCTGCGCCGCCTCCGGCTCGCCGTGCTGTATGCAGCGCACAAAGTTGTACTGACCGGACTGCGCCATCACCAACAGATTTCCTGCGAGGCGTTTGCGCTTGATATCCGTCGGCATCTTTTGGAGCGTTTCGCGGATTTTGGAAAATTCGCCGTAATTGTCGAAGAAGATTTCGCCGTTGACCGCTTCCGCGAGCGCATAATCGGGCAACCGCAGCCATTGTTCCGTTGTCAGTTCGCCGTTTGCCGTGCCGACAGCGCGTGTGTAAAATTCTTCCGTGCGGAGAACGCCGTTTCGGTTGCCGCCGACCGGCGACATCCGCTGACGGCACACGCCGGCGTATTCTTTCGGCAATTTGGCATACGCGCGTTCCAGTTGAAAGGCGCGGCGGCGGTCTACGACCTCCTCGCCGGGGAGAAAGATGCAAAATCCCGGCTCAAAATCGTGGTCACGGGAGACCTCGTCGTCAAACCCGTAATGCTCCGAGCCGCTTCCCACAAAGCCGACGGCGAGAAACGGAAGAATATCCGCAAACTCCGCTTCCAGCATCGGTTTGCCGAAATCCTCAAAATATCCTCTTGAAAGTTCAAGCCCGTTCATAGATGTCCCTCGCTCTTTTGTTCAGTTCCTGCGCGGTCAAAAAGTGGCCGTAATAGCCGAAAACGGGCGCGCATTTTTCGCACACAAACGCATAGTAGCCGTTTCGGGGTAAATTCTCCGCGTTCAGCAGGTTTTCGGCTTCGAGCAGATGCGTTTCGATGTCTTTGTCGCCGGCTTCAAGCCCCTTTTCGGCGGCAATCAAATCGGCGATGTTCAGGTGGGTAATCGCGACCTCGAGCGCGCCGTTTTCCTGCCGTTCCATCACCGCGATGGCTTTCTCAAAAAGCGTTTCCGCCTCGCGGTACTCGCCGCGTTCGGTCAGCGCCAACGCCATGTTGTTATACAGTCCGCCGAGTTTTTCGTCGTGTTCCTCAAGGAGCGATTCATAAAGCGCCTGCGCCTTGCGATACAGCGGCAGGGCCTCCGCCGCCTTGCCGAATGCTTTATATCCCGTGGCGGCGTTGACGAGCGTGGTGCCGTAGGTGACCGACTCGTTCATCTCCATGGAATCCGCAAGCGAGAGCGCGGCTTTTATAGCGCCGAGGCATTCGGATTCTTTGCCCGTTTTGCGGTAAAGCCCGATTTGCTCGTTGAGCACGGTCAGTTTGCCGCGTTGGTCGTTGCACGCCTCCGCTTCCGCCAGCCAATGTTGCAAAAGCCGTTCCGCCGCCGGATAGTCGTTTTGGCTTAAATACGCATCCAGTTTGTCGATGATTCGCCGCACCGGAATCGGTGTCACCTCCGGGTGCATATTCAAAAGGCACCGCGGCTCTTCATAATCGTCTTTCGTTAGTGCGTTGTTCATAGGGATACCTCGGATTTTCACTTATTTAAGGCGTATCATCACAACGATGCCGCCGAGTACACTTGCAAGCATCACGGCGACCAGCACCATGATCGGCCACGCCGGAAAGCCGCTGATCATCGAGGCAAGCATACTCACAAGAAACAGCGCGGTGATCATAACTTTCACCACATCCAGCATCATGTGTGCAATCAAATATTCCCGCCCTCTGTTTTCGTTTGTGATCTCCACCGGGAAATTCCACAATTTCGGGAACTTTTGTATAACGGTGATGAGCGCGAACAAAACGGCCGCCATAACGGGGCTCACGAGCAAGAAAGCCTTGCCGCTGTACTTTTCCGCTGTTCCATCAAATGCAAAATGGGTAGGAACCTTATCCGGAAGGGAATTCCAATTAAGAAGCAGGATAAGTCCCATGGAAAGAATCATAGCCAGGCATAGGATCGTCGTCACTATTTTTATCGGTTTCATATTGCATCCATCTCCTTATTTTGATTCGCCGCACATTTCGTCTAAAAGTGCCTCGCACCCCTCGACAATGTCGGCGTATGCGATGTCAAATCGGTCGGTATACCACGGGTCGGACACGTCGCGGTCTTTTAGCAGGCGGCGCACCTTGTTTTGCGGATCGTCGCCGAAAATGCGCAGCGTGTTGCGCACGTTCATGCCGTCCATACAAAGAAATAGGTCGTAGCGGTCATAGTCGGATTTTTTGAGTTGCACGGCGAAGTGGGGATACAGCGTGACCCCGTGCCGCTCTAATTCGCGCCGCGCCGGCGGATAAATGGGGTTGCCGATTTCCTCGGTGGAGGTAGCCGCGGAGGCAATCTCGAACTGGTCGGAGAGTCCTTGCTCCTCGACAATATGTTTCATCACAAATTCAGCCATCGGGCTGCGGCAGATGTTGCCGTG
>CALCDB010000050.1 GCA_937901395.1 uncultured Verrucomicrobiota bacterium | reverse complement strand
GACTGTTGGCTTCGCAAAGAAGGTTGTTAACCTCGCTGAACACCTCGCCTAAATCCATGCCCGGTTGAGTATGGTCTTTAAGTAAGGTTTTACCGATAACCATGAACAATGCGGCAGGAACGCCCTTGCCCGATGCATCCCCGATTAGAAAGTATATCTTGCCATCTCTCTCGATGAAGTCGTATAAGTCTCCCCCTACTTCTCGGGCGGGACGCAACTTTGCCGCCACATAATCCGGAAACACTCGTGGCAATATCCCCGCCTGAATCTTGCTCGCGATCGTAAGCTCGCTCGCGATGCGTTCCCTCTCCGCCGTAGCTCGCTGCAGTCGCGAAGAATAAAACCACGATAGCAAGAAGATGAGCGCCAAGCCCGATGCCGAGAATATGATGATCTTGATTACCAATCGCTGCGCACTCTTCAATATCTCCGTCATCGGGCATACGATCTCTACCGACCATCCGTTCTCCGCCTTGTCCTTGATCATAATCGTCTTGTCGTTCGCAATCTTCACCCCCTTCGGCGGCCCCACCAGATATCCACCCTTCGCGCTCTTTAAGATCGCGTACGATTGCGGATATGGGCGTATCGCCGCCACGTAACCGCGCAGTTGTTCAAGCGATAAATCCGCCGTAAGTATCGCGTATGTTTCGCCCTTTGCGTCCTTGACTGGAACCGAATATGTGCTCATCAAGATCTTTCCGCCGCCCTCGTCGAAATACGGCTCGCACCAAGACGCCACCCCGCTCTTCATCGGCTCGCTATACCATTCCTGCGTAAAATAATCATTCTCAGCCGTCCCCAACTGCCGCTTACACATTTCCCCTCGCTCGTTCTGATAACTGTATGGAGCGAAGAAATACCCATGCTCCTTGTAGTAATTAGGCCGGAATGCTACCGTACTGCCAACCACGAATTCGTTGTTCCCTACCAACTCCTGAGTGATCTTGTACATATAATTGGGGTCGTCGATATGCTCGCCTACCAACCACACCGAGTTATTCGCCGCCAATTCCACCTCGCTCATTAATCGATCAATCCTACCAACAGTCGTCTTTACCACGCTCCTTACCGTCCGAACCGCTTCTTCCGTCATCATCGACGAAGTATTGACCGCCACGAAAACTGCAATACCCGTAAAAAGCAATGCGGATAAAAGAACTACATACACGCTTATTTTATTAAGTGCTTTCATGGCGAGAATTATACCATATTTTCCCCAATTTTGGT
Source organism: uncultured Verrucomicrobiota bacterium (assembly GCA_937901395.1). GTDB lineage: Bacteria > Verrucomicrobiota > Kiritimatiellia > RFP12 > UBA1067 > UBA1067. The sequence goes on along the minus strand of CALCDB010000050.1, from coordinate 743 downwards.
ATAATACCCCCATCAATATTTAGGCAATAAGGAAAACTCAAACTATGAAATCGGCGATTGTCAACGGAACGGTAATTTCAAATGAAGCGGTCAGCTTTGAGCTCGATCGCTTGGTGCGCTTCTATATGAGCCATGGTATGACTATGGATGAAATAAAGAAGAACTTGCCCAAACTGGAGGAAAAGGCGCTTGACCAGGCGATTGGCGCGAAACTACTGCTCGATCGCACTTCCCAACTCGATATCCATGTCTCTCCCGCCGATATCGATGCAGAAGTCGCCAAGGTAATTACCCAAGTGGGCGGCGAAGAAAACTACCATGAGGCCCTCGCTGCACAAAACCTCTCCGAAAATGATTTCCGTAAGGAACTCGAAAAAGGCGCCAAGGTGAATAAGCTCGTCGAACAGGCTTGCTCTAATGTGCCAGAACCAACCGACGAAGAGGTCGCCAACTTCTTCAATGCCCACAAAACCGAATTTGTTGAAGAACCCAAGGTGCTCTGCCAACATATTCTCGTTAAGGGAACTTCATCTGAGGCCTTTGAAAAAATTCGCGCCATCCGCGAGCGCATCATGAATGGCGGCGACTTCGCCGAAGAGGCGAGGAAAAATTCGGATTGCCCTTCGGGACAACAAGGCGGCTCTCTGGGCTGGTTCGGTCGCGGAATGATGGTGCCCGAATTCGACAAGGTCGCCTTCGAGATGAAGAAAGGCGAGGTCTCGGACATCGTCACCACCCAGTTC
>CALCDB010000049.1 GCA_937901395.1 uncultured Verrucomicrobiota bacterium | reverse complement strand
CGCCATTTGTGGGGTGAAATGGCGCCATTTCCGGGGTGAAATGCCGCCATTTCTGGGTAGAAGTGCCGCCATTTGTGGGGTCAAATGGCGCCATTGCCGTGGTGAAACGGCGCCATTTCTGAGTCGTGCACTTGCTCAATATGAAAAATGCATATTTTTAGCATTATTTCCTCTTGCGATCGGCTTCGACAAAGGTTAATGGAGATTCTAGATGGAATAGTGGGACTAGATGGACTATACATGGATGATGTTTTCGCGTTTCATGGAGGATGGCCGTGTAGAGGTGGACTTCCTCTGACTTGCTTTTTTGCAAGCGAGTATGGTATAATAAAAAAGCGATGAGTCAAGAGATAACGCGATATCAGATGTCCTTTACGCTACTGAACGGCGCGGCGACCCAGCGCGAGCGGATGTCCGCCGCGAAGGAAGCGCTCTACCGTTGGGTGGCGGCGCGCGAGGCGGAGCACGCCCAGTTGATGGCGAGCGACGCGCTCGCGCTTGACCACACTTTCTACTCGCGCTCCTCTCGCTTCGTGCGCTATGCGAAGTTGACGACCGAGTTTTGCGCCTCGCGCTACTTCGACGCGTGGGCGCTCGAATACTCTCGCGCTTTGCCCGACCTCACCAGCGTCCGCCAGACGGTCGGGCTCCGCACCTTCGCCGATGGCGAAACCCTACTCGTCTATTTGCGCGACACCATCGAAGTGCCGACGGAATACCTGATGTCTCACGACGCGCTGCCGAGCGTCGATCCGCGCACTCTCGATACGCTCACGCCGAAATTCTTCATGGACGCGCTCGCGCCCGCCCGCGTCAGGTCGGGCAACGTGGAGGTGACCTCCGCGATGACGGAAGCGAAGCTGATCGACACCGAGCGGCGCGCGACCAACTTCGCCGCCTACCTGAAGCACGAGAGTCGTCTACTCGCCGTCGCGCTCTTCGCCGGCGCGACGCCCGAACACCTCGCGCACGCCTCGCGCCTCGTGAGCGAAGCGCGCGGGCGCATCGTGGTCTGCTGCGTGGACGAGCGCTACGTCGAGCGCTTCGCGGAATATTTCGACGGCAAGAACTTCGTGTTGTCGCTGCCGTTCATTACCGGCAACTCGATATACGGCAAGCTGCATCTTGATACGCGCGCAGTTGATTTTGAAGCCGATGCGCGTAAGCTGTGGCGGGCGGTGATGCAACATCCGATCCAAGAAGGCGGCGCGGTAAGCTCGGTCGAAAACATACATTATCTCATTGATAGAGAACGCTTCTCAGCGACGCGTAGAGGCCCCTCTACGCGCTCCGCAGGAAAAATATTTGAAAATTACCCCTTGACAGGGGGGGGGTAAAAAGTGGTATTATGTATCGCGTGATGGGGAGAAATGGTTTTCTCCGTCATATTCAAAAAAGAAATGGAGTGATACATGGTACACAAAATTCGTTCGTTTTTCGTCGCGGCCATCGCGCTCGCGGCTTCATTCGTAAGTAGTTCCGCATTGGCGGATGCACCTACACCGGTTGCGTCCTGGAATCAGGACTTCAACTTCGCCAGCAAGAAGGGCTTTACGGTTTCGCTTGGTAATAATGCGGCGCTGGCGGCTGATAAGGGAGTTACATTGACGGGCAAAACGAGTGGAGATGGTCATACGGGCGTTGCGATTGACTGGGCTCCTGAGACCTTCTCCAGCCATACGATGACCGTGCTCGTTAAGTATTCTGGGTTTAATCAGGCAGAGACCACTGGTAATACGGCGCTCGTCGCGACCTATTGGGGTGAGGCTCAGAAGGCGAATGAGATTTTGCTCAATAAGACCGACAAGTATGTGAAGTTGGCATACAATGTTACATCGTCCGGCTCTGGTAGTAATGGTACTTTATGGACGCGTAGCTTGCCTTCGAGCGGTCTTTTGAGGGTTCAGTACACGAGCGATGGTATTCACTTTACCTTCTTGGAAGGTTCCGAGGGCGCGTGGGTGTCAAAAGTTGATGTTAATTGCAACAATGTTGATGCCCTGAAGAAGGATGCACAATTCTACGGACTCAAGATTGGCGGTACGATTGCCACTACTGGCTCTTATTATCGTCCGAGCATGAAGGTTGATGCGGTTTCGATCTTTGATTCGACGCTTACTGATGCCGAGCTCACCGCTTATACGTTCCCCGCTGGCTATCCGGCTTCGATGATGTATAGCAACACGCTCGCGACGGATAACGAGACGGTTCCGGCGGGTGACTATGGCGACATCACCGTTCCCAATTATGGCTATAAGGCGACGGCCTCAAGCACGAGCCGTCAGCAGATAACCGGTGGCACTGGGGCATATACCGATATTCAGAAAAAAGTCGGTGGTGATACAGATACGGCTACTCATACGGTTTCGGGTTGGTTCAAGGTTGATTCGTGGGATAAGACCTTGTTCGCGGCGGTTAGTTATCAGGGAAATGATGGCGGTTATCGTATTTATATGGCTGACAACGGTAATCTCTACGTTGGTAAAATTAATTGGAATGGCGGAAACTTTTCGTGGAACAACAATAGCTATGTCCAGGTGACGACGACGCCAATCCAGGCGAACACGTGGTTTTATCTCACGGTTGCGATAACAAAGAGTCCTAATAGCAGCACAGGTAGCAATGTACGTACGGCAACGCCCGCAGTGTTTGTAAATGGTGTGCAAACCTATAGTGGTTCAGGCACATTCGCCACGAATCTCGCAGGTAACAATTGCGCGTCTATTCACTTGGGGCCTGGCGTTTCCGCTGCTGGTCTTTATGTTGACACTACTGCGGTAACGGATACAAATAAGATTAAGAGCTGGGCGACGAATCCAAATCTTGTTGAAGCGGCTCCTAAAGTGGCAAGAGTTACGCTTACTCCTGGCGTGTGGAGCGGCTTTTGGAAGGACATTGAATGGGATGGTGGTATATCGCCAGACGAGAATACGCCAGTTGAAATTACAGTTAACGGTACTCTTGACGGCGGGCCGTTGACTTTTGCGGATACGGAGGGGGTTGTTGCTAAGAGTATCAAATTCGCTGGCACTGGTTCGGTTCTTATCTACGCTGACAGCTACTACAATGGTGGTAAGATTACATCTCAGCTCCCAATCAGTGTTGCAACCTTGGATACGGCGATTGATATTGATGCGGGATCGAATCCAATTACTTATGCCTATAATTCTCTTGATGATGATGATGAGATTTCGCCAACGCTTGAAACTACTGGCTTGATTACGATTAGTGGAACGAGTGTTCTTGCGCCGACTATGCCCTATACTAACTTTACCATTGATGATGGCGCAAAGCTCAAGGTAAATGTCGACCAGGCAATGACGATCAACGGCATTTCTGGCGCGGGCACGTTCATTAAGACTGGTTCAGCGGCGCTTACCATCAATAACAAGACGAATAGTTATGCGGTTGATGGAGCCACGATTCAGATTGATGGTGGTACGATTACGTTGGGCGATGGCGCTAAGGTAAAGAATTCGACAATTAATATTGGGGAGAATGGCTCGTTTGAAAACTATGGCTGGCCGACTTTTGAAGGCACGGTAACGATAAATACAGATTATACTAAGTCTATTTTAACTAGCCCAGATTGCAATCCTTGCCGAATTAATAGCACCTCGGCAACATTCGTTAAGGGTGGTACTGGTACGGTGACATTGAAGTCGGCAATTGCGGGTAATAATAATAATTCGTTTAATGGTATTACGGTCAATGATGGTAAGCTTATCCTTGATTGTAGTATTGCTGATGGTATAAATGCAACTCGTAATCTTACGATTTATAACGCAGGCGCAATTGAAATTGCTACTGATAAAACACTTAAAGTGACGGAAACGCTTGATTTAACTAGTGTTACTGTAAGCAGCGATGCGGCAGTTGGTGGTGAGGGCACGCTGGATGTGGCTGCGGGCGCGACGATTAAGTTTCCGTCAACCTTGGCTGAGAATACGCCATTTACGCTTTGCACAGGCACGCTCTCTGGTGTGACGAGCGGAGATGCGGTATTTTATCTCGGTAGTGCGATGAAGTTTGGTACGCTTCCCTACGATGGCAATGCGGTTTCCTATTCCAACGCGCAAGATTGCACGGTAGTAACGGATTCGGACTCGCTAAAGGCCGCTTTGGAGAGGGGCGGTGTGATTCTCGCAAATGCCAATATTGCGCTTTCGGGTACGGCTACGATGGGTGCGGATGCCACGATCATCCTTAACGGTTATCAAATTTCTGGCGGTACGATTGCTACCAGTGGTAATGCGATCACATTTTTTGTCCCAGAAGGGCAGGCGAAGACCGTTACCTCTACGTTCAATAGCACGGGCAAGATTCTTAAGACCGGCGCAGGTGCGCTTACGATTAACTCTGGTACGCCTATCGGATTGACGGTAGAAGTCGTCGAGGGTGTTTACAATCAGGGTTCAACTGGCGATCGTAGTATTAAAGGAAATATCATCGTTCATAAGGGCGCGACCTACTCACTTCCGAGTGGATCAGATACACTCAATTATAGTGGCACAACCGTTACGGATGTCTACGGCACCTTGGCGATGAATGGCCAACGTTGGACGCTTAATGCAAATAATACGCTTAATTTTTACCCTGGCGCAATAACCACCGGTGACGGACAGGATCCGTATGGCGCGCTTGACTTTAATAGTGCTGGAACTTTACATTTCAAGCGTAATGGAGAAGACACGACCCCGATTAGTTTTGGCGCGTCTATTCGTTATCGCTCTGCGGCGACGCTTGATATTGAAGATGGCGTTATAGTTGAGTTTAAGACTACTTATGCGGGTGACAAGACTGGTAATTTCACGAAGACAGGAGCCGGAACGCTTAAGTTGATGAGCGGATCGACAATCCCTTCGGGTACTACTTCTATCAGCGCCGGTATTTTTGATGTTTCTGAGCTTACTGATGTAAGTAGCGTTGTTAAAGGCAATTTGACAATTGCCAATGGGGTGACGATGAAGTTCGCGTCGAATTTCGCGGCTGGCGATACTTTGAAACTTTGCGCGGATGGAAAGACGCTTACACCTCCGTCAAACACGCCTGGTTTCGTTTATATCGGCGATGTGTTAACTCCAGTTGTGCTCACTTACGATACCACGAACAAGACGGTTTCGTATGAAAAGCGCGCGGCCGCAAAGGCGAAGATTGACGCGGGAGGTGCGACGCTTAATTGGAATGATAAGGGCACATGGGAAGGCGACGCGGTTCCGACTTCTGGCGCAGTTGAGATTCCAGTCGGTGCGATTGTCAATGTTGATATTGATATTGCTGGCGTTGACATCTTTGGCGCAGGTACGGTAATTTACGACAATCGTGTTCCTGGTAATGAAAAGGCGAGCTATATCGTTTCTCCATGGACTGGTACGGTGTGGTTCAAAAATGTTGGCCCGTCTACGCCAGGTGTGTCAGATGCATCATTTAACCGGTGGCCGATTAACGAATTTGGTCATGCTGGCTCAATGGTTCGCTTTACCAATTTTGTGGGATATTTCGACAATAATGTTCATTGCACCGCAGATCTTGAAATTGTTGACGATACCAATGGCAATGGTTGGAACATTCGCGCAGGAGGCGGTTCGAATACTGCATATATTGACGGCAAATTGAAAGGCACAGGCACTATTATTCCCGGTTATAATTGTGCGCAGATATATAAGGTTGCCGATGGAAGTGAATTTAAGGGACGGTTCAATTTTAACGCTTATAAGCAAAACGCATTCCGCTTTGTGTTTGGCTCTGGAAATCCACAGCTTGGTAATTCGAGCTTAACCGTTGAAAACGGGAATAGTGTAACGATTTCGTCGCCTTCGGCGTGGCTTCTTGGGAATGGTGTGTATATCGCGTCTGGGGCGAGACTTAATGGCACTGGCCAGACAGATGCGAATACGCCGGTTAAATTCGCCGACGGTGCAATCTTTGAAGCTTCGATTGAAGGTTCGTTAACGATTAGCGGTGCAATTACTGGAGCGCCTATAATCGACGCGACTGCGCTTGTCGAGGCGGGGCTTAACGGTGCGGTTGTTCTTAAGACGACGGGCGACAACAAGCCAACTTGCGAGGTTTCGACGCCTGGTTATGAGGCATATTGGAACGGTAACGATCTCGTGGTCGTCAAGACCGAGGCGAAGGAGTTCTACACTCGCTTTAATACCGCAGCCAGTGTATTGACTTGGCGTGGTTCGGGCGACTTCACGGCTGCGACCGCAAAATTTGTTGGATTTGATCTAAACACTTGTGAAGATTCGGCAACAGTTCTCTATAGCGGTAGTTCGGCATGGGAGAGATTTGCCAGTAATAAAGGCTCTTATGTGAAGCCTGGCAATATACTTCGTTTTGATGCTCCACGCAGTTCAACCGAAGGAGAGTTCGTCTTCAAGGTTTCGCCTGCGACATTTGGTGGCTTTATGGTTGAAAAAGGCGCGACTGGATATTCATTCGAGTTGGATAGCGGCACGCGTAACACCGAACTTGGCGATGTCAAGGACAACGCGGCGAAACTTTGGTCGGTTATTAATGAAGACTTCACCATCATTCGTGGCACGGGAAGTGCGACGATTTATGGCGACTACAATCTTGAAATTGCCGATGGCAAGTGCTTCCACTTCAACGACAATCCCACCTCGCTGCCTACGCCGACCTTGGCGAATGGGGCGAGTTTGAGGATGTATGGCAGTGGTGTGTTTAGTGTTAATACATTGGTTGCTTCCGGGGCGACGCTTGATTATTCAAAGCTTGATCCGGATCGAGCAACGCCGTTCATCACTGGCAATCTGACGATTGATTCCGCAACGAAGATTATTCTTCCGGACGACCTTGCGGAGAATAAGGAGTTTGCGCTTTGCTCGGGAACGCTTACCGGAGCGTGGGCGACTGGCGTATACGAGATTACCAAGGGCGGCGAGACCTTCTACGCGAAACTCACCTTTAATGGTAATAAGCTTAGTTTCGCGCACTTCGATGTGAAGAAACTTACGATGGATACTGCGGAAGTTACGGCTTCGGGGGTCAATGCTGCGCTTCCGGATGCTACGGCGGATGACGAACTTGAGCTTACGCTGACGAATGAGAAGGTGACGCTGAATGTCGATGTGGACTTCACGGTCTCGAAGGTTCACCTCGTTAACGCGACCGACCTGACGATCAACTTCACGGCGGACACATTCGATCAGTTCGCGAAGTTCGAATTTAACGGTCTTATTGGCAAACTGGCGATTTATCCAGTCAACAAGATTGGCGGCTATTCGGCAATTATTGCGCCGAATACGACGGCGATGACCTATATCTACGATGCGACCGAGGGTATTGCCGATGACGCGACGCTTCGCAATCGTATTCGCACGGGTGCGGGAACCGACACTTTCGTATTCCGCGGTTCGGGCGAGAACGGCGTGACGCTTAACTATGGAACGAGCGTGAATGCGGCGATTAAGTCGCACATTGTCCTTGAGGGCGGCAAGCATGCGATGAGCTATGGCTATGGTGGCTCGGGAGATAATAAGTTCGGCATGAATGCGACGGACGACAATCCGACGCTGCTCGTCAAGTATGGTACGATTCTCGACTTTACAGCTAAGGATATCTCCTATTGGAATGGTGCGTTTAGTGGCGATGGTGTAATTCGCGTCAATAACGGCGGTACGCTCAATATGCTTCAGAGTGGTAATAATACATGCTATTACCATCAGAGATTTTATCTTGAGCCGGGTTCGCTTACGACCTTTAATTTCGATGCAAACAAGCTCTGTCTCCATGGCGGTACGGCCGAAAATCAGGCGGAGATCTATGTTCCGGCGAGCCCGGATGATCAGACGACAAATCCGGCGATCATCAGGCAAGCGGGTGCTGGCGGAATCTACCTTGAAAGTAATCAGGACACCAAGGGCATTGCGATTTTTGTTGGCGCTAACTCGAAACTTAAAGTCGAGTCCAGCTTCGACAACGATCAGCTTGTTGCCAAGTACGGCACGGGCGATATCGAGGTAACGGGCGCCATCAATACTCCGTTTACGATCAATGGCGGCAACTTGACGCTTGGCGGCAACAAGATCGGCGGATTGACCCTTAATGCGGATACGAGAATTACGGCCTCGCAGGGTGTCGCGATTACGTCGCTTACGGGCAACGACCACCTGCTTACGGGCGCTGGCGAAGGGACTTTGGATGTAACGGCTGCATCGCTTCCGCTTTCGGCGAAGCTCGGCGGCGGCTCGTTCAAGGTGAACCTTGCGGGCACGGAAACCCATTGGGTCAAGATTGCGGACGTGCCTACGGGTACTGAGACTGATGACTTCGCTATTTACAATAACGCGGGCGAAACGCTTTCGCCGGTCTGCGTTTACAACGATGCGCTTTACTACGGCAATCTTGACAAGCAGACGCTGACGGACGAACAGGTTGCCGAAGTTGAAGAACTTGATGATGTAACAATCTCCCTAAGCTATGATTCGATGAGCGTGAATGGTGCGGGGCTTACCAACCTCCCCGATGGATACTTCGCAGTGTTCCAGGGCGGTAAGGTCTATATCGCCAAGAATACCGAGTCGATCAGCTTGAAAACTGGTACGCGTTCGGATGGCGGACACGATTCGGCTATTCGCGTTACTGATACTGCGGTTGGCGGATACCCAGTCGCTGGTATTGCGTGGAATAATGGTCGCGTGTGGAACGACAATAGTATTAATAATCGTTGGTGCGATTATGTTCAGCTGATGGATGGTTCTGGTAAGCCGTCGGGAGCATTCGTCTCTTATTCGGCAGCGAACACATACTATAATGGAGCAACTCTTAATAGCGGTAACCAGCGCCTCACCAAGACCTATCTTGATGATTCGTCGACATCCGCTTCGACCCAGTTCGACATCAACTACTCGTCGCAGGGTCTTACGATTCCCGACGACATGAAGAAGCTTCCGGCGGCGCCAAACGATCGTGGCTGGCAGTTCCGGGTTACGGGAATTCCGTATGATATTTACGAGCTGTATATCTATGTCGCTTCCGATGTGGCGCAAGATCAGCTGAACGCGCTTCCAGTCGTTATTTCGTGCGACGGCGTGAACTGGAAGTATTATGCCGGACCGAAGATGGGCGATAATGATTCGCGTTGGCCTGCGAAGTCCTATTCTGCGGATGGAACTTTAATCGAGGCAAAGAGCGATGTTCGCGGCCACTACATCAAGTTCCTCATTTCTGCGGCCTCGACTGGCTTTAGCGATGTCCATACGCTCCATATCACGCATGGTTCTGTGCGCAATGGGCGTCTTGGCCTCGCCGGTATTCAGATCGTGAAGTCGAATGACGACGGCGTGCGTGTGGCGACCGCAGCGGGTAATTGGCATGAAATCGACTGGACTCTTTCGGACGGCAAGACGGAGGCGACGTGGGACGATGATATGAACTATGTCGCGTCGTTCGATGCCGACAGTGTGTCGTCGGTGACGGTTGACACGGCTACGACCAAGGCATCGAAGATGCTTCTTACGAGCACTGAAGCGACCGAGTTTACGATCAACGGAACGGAAGGTTCGGCGTTGACGGTTGATTCGGGTGTTGACGCGACGGGCTTCAAGGGCGCACTGAAGCTTTCGGGTACCATCAACGGCAGCATTGCGCTCGGCAACGAGGCATGGTATCAGATTGACGTCCCGGCGAACACGACGGTGAAATACGCGGATCTCCCGAGCTATACGATTACGGGCAGCGGAACGACCAAGATCGTCGGTTCTGGCATTCTTGAGTTTACGGAGGTTCCGCCAGCGGCGATTGCGACGGTAATTCGCAACTCGGAGAATTGGGAGGGCACGGTGCTTATCAAGGGGGTAACCGCGACGAACTGGAGGTTCGAGGACTATGTGAACGCGGCTACCAAGTCCAAGGTTCGTTTGACGGGCGTCAAGGGGTATGTCCCGAACGGAACGCATGAAGTTACGCTTGATCTTGTGGATCTCGTGGAAGATGAAGTCGTTACGCCGGCGTTCGAGTCGAACAATAGCGCGAGCGGCAATATTTACACGTTCAAGGGTCTTTCGGGTAAGGGTACCTTCAAGGCGACTACGGTTACATCCTCTGGGGCGGCTTTCGTCTTCAAGGATGTTTCAACGTTTACCGGTACGCTTCGCTCGGTTGCGGATGGAGAAGGAACATACCCAATTCCAATCTTCATCGGTACGAGCGGTACGGCTGGAAATGTGCCGGGGATTACCTTCCGCGATGGTGTGGCGATTAACGCCGCCGATTCGGGCAATCTCCTGAAGACGGATGGTGCTCTTCACTTCGAAACCACGCTTAAGGTCTTCGTTGCCGAAGCGCCGACGGGCGATAATGAAGTTCCAGTGATGCGGACGACGAATAGCGGGCTTGCCGCTGGAGAGCTTTCGGTCATTCCGACGGTTATTGAAATGGTCGACTTTGCCGAGGGTTACTACAAGCTCATCGCCAAGGATGACGGCTCGATTGTTCTGAAGAAGAGCGACACCCCGGCTGAGCGTAGCGTAACGATTACCAATAGTGCATCGCTTGGAGTTGTAGATGTGGAAGGATATGCCTACGCTCTGACAGGTATGGGTGGCGTTAACATGACTTCGCTGGAAGTTGCGAATGGTATACTTAAGCTTGATCCGGTGTTGACGCCAGTTAAGCTTAACAATGCTCCAACCTTTATTTCGGGTGCGAAGATCGCGCTCGACGCGAAGTATGCCGATTACACGAAGGGCGTCTTCACGCTCCTTACATGGGATGGTTCGACGCAGATCGATTCCGCGATACTCTCCACGCTTTTCGACACGACGAGCGCGAAGGGCACGAACCCGACGGTGACGCAGGTTACTTACACCGTCCATGAGGATTCGATCAGTGGAACGGCGCATACCTACACGGCGCTTAAGCTCGATCTCAATCCGAGCGCCGAGAAGACGTCGCTCAAGATTATGCCGCTCGGTGACTCCATTACCGAAGGATCAAATGATAATGGCTTCGGACATCCGAACTATCGTCAGTATCTCCTTGCGATGATGGCGGCGAAGGGATACAACGTCAAGTCCACGGGTTTCCGCAAGACGTGGAGCATAAATGCGGCCGGTATCTGGGCGGACGAGGACTTCTGCTGGCATAACGGACAGTCGGGCGAACGGTTGATTACGGGCGGCAATCGTGCTGGACTTCAGCAGTCCGTGAACGCGCTTATCGAGGCGTCCGAGGTGCCCGATGTCATCGTTCTCAAGATTGGTACGAATGATGCTGGCACTGATATTAACAACATGAAGACGGCGTGGGCGAATGTGATGTGGCGCATCATTGAGGCACGTCCGGCGACGAAGATTATCGCGTGCTCGATTATGCCGCGCCAGAACGATGACCAGAAGGAATGGAATGAGAACTGGCGTGCGGCGATTGAGGATATGGTTGAAAATTCGGGCTTCCCGAAGAATCAAGTGTTCTACGCCGACCTTTACGAGAATATCGGAGGCGTGTGGACGAGCGAAAACTTCCGCGACAATCTCCACCCGAATTGGGTCGGACACGCGAAGAATGCGCAGTGCATTGCTACGGCGATGGAGGCGGCGCTCAATGCGGGTACAATCGAGGGAGATCCGAAGTGGACGCCGAACACCAAGACGGGAGCGCAGGCGAATGTGAAGAGCACTTATCTTGAGGATATGCAGCAACTCGCGGTCTTTGATCCGTATCAAGCGCTAACGAAGGACGAGCCGGTTGAGTATAAGACGAAGGCAGAGATTCCTGATGGCACCAAGTTCTCGCGCATTGGCTACTATATGGAACTCAAGCACAAGCGCACAGGTCATGTTCGCTATGTTTGGGCAGACATGGACAACTGGGAGCCGACGGGAACCTTCGATCACTTCGAAGTTCCGCTCAATTACCAGTACACGAACAAAGCGGTGAAGAATCTGCACGTCGATTCGAATGACAGCGGCATCATAACGATTGACCCGTCCGACAAGTCGAAGACCGGCAAGATTAACTTCATTAGCGATAATAATATCGGGCTTATGCAGGTCTTTGAGGATGGTACGACTGGCGTGGGTACGCTCTTCGCGTTCAACAACTGGTTGCAGACCGCTGATTGCCGTGAAATCGGCATTGGGGATTGTGCGCTTCACAGCACTCCGCTCGAAGGAGGTACGCAAAGCGTTATCAATTCGTATCGTGGAACGTATAATTTCGAGCAACTCCACCTCTCGACCGAAACCTACGATCTCGCTTCGATTGAAATCTGGGGCAAGGTTCTGAATACCTGCACTTGGATTGGCGGCGCAAGCGGGAATTGGTCGGATACGGCAAATTGGGAAGGCGGTAAGCTCCCGACTGAAGGCGATAAGGTCGTTATCGATGCTGGCGCGGATGCGAAGGAGGTCGTTGTGGATACGGAGCTTCCTGCGGTCAATTCGATTACGGTTACGGGCTCGGGCAAGTTCACGATTACCGATACCGATGAACACCCAGCAACGCCCGAGCTGATTGCGGCGTTCGACCTCTCCGGCTTCACCGGCAAGGCGATTCTTAATACGACTTGCATCAGCGGCAAGGCGGCGCTCTTTGACTGGACGTTCGATACTCCGAATGTCGATATCGTGAGCCGCGGTCAGAATACGCTGGGGCTTGATTGGGATACGGGCTACAACAAGGGTAATGGTTATGTAACCGACGCGACTAAGTACACGTATGGTACGGCGCTTAATACGAAGGCGACCCCGTATGTGAATCCCAATAAGGCGATTACCTATCCAACCGAATGGACATGTGTTGTAGCGGGTATTGTACCAAGCGTTAATAATGCGGCTCTAATTGCGTTCGGTACGCAGGGCGGCGGATGTATTGCGCTTCTCGCAGGAACGACGGATAATGAGGTGCTTATTGTTCGCACGACGGGTAATAGTGCATATACACCGTTGGCAACGATGACGGTGCCAAATGCACGGACTCAGTCGCATACTTACGCCTTTGTGAAGACCGCAAACGACATTACGGTTTATCTTGATGGTAGCAAGTGGAATGTGACACCCGTTAGTAACGCAACCTTCGGCGATAAACTTCAGATTGGATCTCTTCATGGTGGTAAAGGAAGTACAGGAATTGAAAGTGCTAATGGTGATACGGCTGGTTACACGGCCATTCAGGCGGTCCGTATCTTCACGGGCATCTTGGGCGAGCGCGCTTTGACGGCATTTGCAAAGGAGTTCCCGTACGCCTGCCCGTTCGGCACTTATTCGCGCACGATTGCGGCTGAGACGACGACGGCTAACTGGCAGGAAGAGACGGCTGTGTGGTCGCCGCTTAGTGGTGACGATGTGACTGTGCCTGCTTCTAAGTCGGTCGTTGCGTTGACGGCGGAGGATGCGGGCGAGACGGTCATCACCATCAACAAGACGGATGACTACGAGAAGCTTACCTTTAATGGTGCTGGCTCAATGAAGTTTGTTAAGGACGAGTCGGGTAATGCGATTACTTGTAATGGTCCAACCTTTATCAATGTGCCAGTCACGATTGTTGAGG
>CALCDB010000048.1 GCA_937901395.1 uncultured Verrucomicrobiota bacterium | reverse complement strand
GGAAGCAGGACCTGTAATAGGGGAAGAGGATCCTCCTACGCAAGCTACGGAGGATTTAAGTTGAAGCGGGCAATGTTTAGTGCAATGCGTTACGGATGGATGGAATTGGGATGAAAGTTTTGATATAATATCAATTTGTTTTAGGAGAATAAGATGAACTACAAATACAGTTGCTTGAATCCAATCGCGGAATGTGGGTTGAGAAACCTCGATCAGCGTTATCAGCGCACGGAGAATTTTGTCGAGGCGGATGCCGCATTCGTGCGGTCGCAGAAGATGGATGAGCTTACTATAGGCGATGGACTATTGGCGGTAGCGCGCGCTGGCGCGGGAGTGAACAACATACCGCATGCGGAATACGCGAAGCGCGGAATCGTGGTGTTCAACACGCCCGGGGCGAATGCCAATGGGGTAAAGGAGCTGGTGATCGCGGGCATGTTGCTCGCCAGCCGCGATATCGTGGGCGGAATCGGCTGGGTAACGGCGAATCAAGGCGATGCGGCGATCGCGAAGGCGGCGGAGAAGGCGAAGAAGGCATTCGCGGGAACCGAGATCATGGGCAAGAAACTCGGCGTGATTGGCTTGGGGGCGATTGGGCAGAAGGTCGCGAATTCGGCCATAGATTTGGGGATGGACGTATATGGGTATGATCCATACCTATCGATTGACGCGGCGTGGAATTTGAGCCGTGCGGTTCGGCATTGCAAGAACGTGGAAGAGATCTACAAGGAGTGCGATTATATCACCATCCACGTTCCGGCGCTTGATTCCACGAAGGGGATGATCAACGCGGAAGCGATTCAGATGATGAAGACGGGAGTAATCATCATCAACGCAGCTCGCGATGCGCTGGTCAACGAGGCGGATATGATCGCCGCGTTGGAAAGCGGCAAGGTAAGAAAATACGTATCGGACTTTCCCAATTCCACGACGGCGGGCAAGAAGGGGTGCATCGTAATACCGCATCTCGGGGCTTCCACCGAAGAGTCGGAGGATAATTGCGCGATAATGGCGGTGAAAGAAATGCGCGATTACCTGGAGAATGGCAACATCACGAATTCCGTGAATTATCCGGCCTGTTCACTGGGCGTTCCCACGAAAGCGGGACGGCTCTCGATTTGTCATGGCAACGAGGCGAATATGCTTGGAACATTCACATCGATTTTGGGCAAGGCGAAGATCAACATCGATGGCATCAGCAACAAGAGCCGCGGAGAGATCGCCTATACATTGATCGACACCGATTCGGTGGTTTCCGCCGAGGTAGTAAGCGCGCTCAAGAATACGCCAGCCGTCTACAAGGTTAGAGTAATCAAGTAACGCACGAACGAGCATGGGCTACGCGAGACTAAAGACCGCAACGAGCGCAACGACATCGGCGACGCCGAAGATATCGGCGGAGCCGAAGAAAAAGAAGTCCACCTCAATTTGGCAGATGCAGATCGGGGGCGCCAAGCAGAAGCAAGAGATGAAGCGCGTGGAAGTTCTGCTATTCGTCTCGGAATTGGCGGACTTGCTCGAAGCGGGCATGACATTAGGGCAGGCATTGCAATCGCTCGCGAATCAAGGCGAGGATGATAGCGCACAGCGTTTCGTCTGTCAAGATCTTTGCGATCGTATCGTCCGAGGCGAAAATTTCTCGGATGCCTGCGCGCATCATCCGAAGACCTTTCCGCCGCTTTTCTCGAACATGCTCCGCGCGGGCGAGGCGTCGGGCGCGATGGTGGAGGTTCTCCGGCGGCTCGGCGACCACTACGAGCGCGATGACAACATGCGCGGCAAGATCAAGAGCGCGCTGACGTATCCGGTGATCGTCCTCTGCTTCGGCGTCCTCGCCGTCATCGGCGCCTTGGTCTGGATCATCCCGCAGTTCCAGAAGGTGTTCGACTCGATGGGCGCGTCGCTGCCGCTGCCGACGCTGATCCTGATCGGCCTTTCCCATTTCGTCATCAGCTACGGCTGGCTCGTCCTGATCGGCGTCGTCCTCTTCGTGCTCTGGTTCCGCAAGTGGAAGCAGACGCCCGTCGGCATGCGCAAGATCGACAACCTGAAGCTGAAGATGCCGCTCATCAAGGGCATCGTCGCGGCCGGCGCGTATTCGTCGCTCGCCTATACGATGAAGACGCTCCTGACGAACGGCGTGAACGTTTTGCAGGCCCTGAAGATCTGCGAGGAGACGTGCGGCAACGCGGTGATCGGCGACGCGCTCAGGACCGCCCGCCAGCGCGTGACGGACGGCACCACGATCTCCGGTCCGCTCGCCTCGTCGGGCGTCTTCCCGCGGATGATGACCGACATGCTCGCCGTCGGCGAACAGGCCGGCGACATGGCCGCTTCGCTCGACCACATCGGCAAGCGCTACCAGAAGGACATGGACCGCAACATCGCCTCCTTCACCAACGCCCTCGAGCCGATCCTGATCGTCGCGATCGCCGGCGTCGTCGGCTTCGTCGCGATCGCCATCCTGATGGCCGTCTTCAAGGTCTCGAGTTCGCTCGGGTAAGTCGATGATGAAGCGCACGGTCGAGGAAATCGGCGCGAAGATGGACGCGCTCGGGCTGTGGGACCTCCTCGGGCCCTACAACTGGGCCGTCAAGCCGCGCGGCACGGTCTTTCCCTATTTCTGCACGGTCCTGAAGGGTGACCAGAAGCCGGTCAAGGTTCGGTTCCTGATGCTGGAGGGCTGGCAGACGCTGCATGACTACGTGCACGTTCGGGCCGACCGCAACTACGGCTTCTGCTCCTCGCCGATCGAACTTCCCCACTACGAGCTCGTGGTGCTCACGACCGGCGAGACGAAGCTCTTCCGCCATGACGCGGGCTACCTGCCGATCGAGGCGAACGCCGCGCAGAAGGAGTTCGTCGCGAAGATTCTCTGGGAGGCGTTCGGCGTGATGCTCAGGGTCGAGTCGGACAACAAGCTGCCGATGAAGTTCGCCGACGACCAGGCGATCTTCGCGCGCGTCGAGGGGGCGGACGGCGCCTGGGCCGACGAGCCGCTCGTCATTCCGCCGCCGCGTCCGCTGGTCGAGAAGGTGAGCTTTCCGAAGGCGCTCGTGCAGAAGGCCGTTGACCTGCCGCTCGTCTCGGCCGACGCGCTCGAGCTCGATTTCCGCATTCTGCCGACGGTCATGACCAAGGAACCTCGTCCCCGGTGCGTGTACGGTCTCGTCGGCGTCGACGGCGCGGGCAAGAAGGTCATCGACTGCCGCGTGTCCATGCATCCCGAGGCCGGCATCAAGGGTCTCTGGGAGTCGATGCCCGCCCAGGTCATGAGCGAGCTCGTGCGCCTCGGCAAGGTGCCGGGCGAGATTCGGCTCTGCTCGGGGCGGGTCTTCCGCCTGCTGCGGCCGATGTGCATGGAGCTGCCGTTCAAGCTGACGCTCCGCGATTCGCTCCCGGCGCTTGAAGCCGCGTATCGGGCGTAGGCGGTTCGCATCTGAAAACGATAATGTGGCAAAGCAAACAAGGTCGGCGAGAGAGCGACGGTAGGGCGGTTTCGATGAAACCGCCGATTCGGGCGTTAATCGCGGTCAATTCTCCACACATGCAACGATGCAATGCCAGCCACCCGTCGGCGGTTTCATCGAAACCGCCCTACCGACACACG
>CALCDB010000047.1 GCA_937901395.1 uncultured Verrucomicrobiota bacterium | reverse complement strand
TTGATAGTCCCTATTGATGAAATCGGGGGTAAATGCTAAAATATCAAGCACTATGACTATTAGAGGATTGTTGGAAAAATGGGCGAAGGCGCTACCTAAGGCAGTCGCGTTCAAGTATTGTGCAAAGAAAGCATGGCGGACGCAGACATACGGCGAGACATTGAAGAGGGTTCGCGAGATCGCCGAAGGGTATGGGCGAAGATTCGCACTAAAGCCACGCGAAGAGAACGCCGCCATCATTTTGGGTAATGGGCCGGATTGGATTGAGGCATATCTTGCGCAAGTCGGCACGGGAGTATCGGTGGTGCCGATCGACCCGAAGTTGCATAATGATGAAGTGGAGTTCATTCTCAAGGATGCGGAAGTTCGCGTGGTAACGACGGATAAGGCGCATCTCAAGATGATGATGATGATTGCGAAAAACCTGCCGTGCTTGCGGGCGGTCGTAATCACGGATGGCGTAATATTCGACGGGCAGAAGATCGACGAGCGGATTGACGTAGTAGAGTATTCGAAGTTGCGGGTAGAAGGCGGCGGCGAATGGTATGATACGCATGTGGCGCAGCCGGAGGATATCGCATCAATCATCTACACTTCCGGCACGACCGGCAAGCCCAAGGGAGCGATGTTGAAACATTCCAACTTCATCGCCGACCTTGAGGGCGCGTATGATATTTTCGGCGCGGTTGACCATACGGATTCGTTTTTCGTAGTGTTGCCATTATTCCATGCGTTTTCGTTTTCGGCGAATTTCATCGCCTCCTTCATGAAGGGCGCGGCGATGTGCTTCTGTCAATCGCTTCGTACGGTAGGGCAGGATATTCACGATTTGAAGCCGACTGTGTTATGCGCCGTGCCATTGTTGGCGGAGAAATTGCATGACAAGATCGAAGACGGGCTGGCGAAATCGAAGATAGCGCAGTTCCTGATGAAGATTGGTCTACGCGGACCAGTAATGCATATGGTAAAGCTGAAACTCGGCGGAAAGTTGCGCTTCTTCATCACGGGAGGAGCGCCATGTCCGAGACCGGTAATGGATAGCTTCAAGCGCATACACGTGCGCTTCCTCGAGGGATACGGGCTTACGGAATGTTCTCCAATCGTATCGGTATGTCCGCCGGAAGTAATTAAGATCGGCACGATAGGTCCGGCGATCAAGGGCATTGAGGTTCGATTAGCGGATAAGAACGAGCAGGGAGTAGGCGAGTTGCAGGTAAAGGGGCCGATTGTGATGCAGGGCTATTATCACAATCCAGAGGCAACGAAGGAAGCTTTTGATGATGATGGCAAGGGGGGGCTTTGGCTGAGAACTGGCGATCTCGCGTCGATGGACGAGGATGGATTCATCACCATTCGCGGACGCAAGAAGGCGTTGATCGTGAATCGCGAAGGCAAGAACATCTATCCAGAAGAAGTCGAGATCATGATCGCCAAAGAGCCATCGATTCAGGATGTAGTGGTAATCGGGTGGACGCAAGGCAGCGATCCCGGCGAGAAGGTAGGCGCGGTGATTTATCCAAACGAGGAATGGTTCAAGGCGCAGAATGGCGGCAAGATGCCAGCATGGGAAGAGGTGGAGAAGATTGCGATCAAGCGGGCGCAGGAGAAATGCGCGGAACTCGCGGATTACAAGAGGGTTCGCAAGGTAGTGGTTTCCAAAGAACCATTGGAGAGAACTTCCATCGGCAAAGTTCGTAGAGTAACATACAAGGGGACATTGGACGAAAAATAAGTTCCATCTTGTATGGCTACATTGGCCGGAAAAGTGTTTTAGCGCGAATGAGTTGGATATCGCCTATTTGCGTTCGTTGGTAGCGAATGGCGATAGAGTAGAGGCGGTATCTTCCGAGCGTGATTTTCTTCGGCTTTTACCAGAAGCAACGCATGCAATGGTTTGGAAGTTCAAGGCGGAATGGTTCAAGAAGGCGGGCAAGTTAAGGGTTTTATCCACACCGGCAGCGGGGAAGGAATTGTTGCCGGAATCGGCGCCAGCTGGCGTAACGATGCATTTTGGCGGATTTCACGGCAAGATAATCGCAGAGAGCGTAGTTGGCTTTATGCTGGCGTGGGCGCATGGATTTTTCGCGATCGAACGGCATAAGCCACATTGGGCGAGAAGCTGGTTATCGGACAAGTGTTATTCGTTGGCCGGAACCAAGGCGGTAATAGTAGGCTTCGGGCGAATCGGCCATGCGATCAAGAAGACATTGGATGGCTTTGGGGTGGAGACGGAAGGTTTTACGCGCAAGAACATCGGCGAACTACCGAAGGCGGCGAAGGAGGCGGATTGGTTTATCTTGGCGTTGCCGTCAAATTCGGGAACGGATAATCTATTGGATGCGAAGAAGTTGAGTTGGCTGCCGAAAAGGTGCGTGGTAATCAATGTCGGGCGCGGAAATTCCATTGACGAGGCGGCATTACTCGCGGCGCTTAAGGGACACAAGATCGCGGGGGCGTATCTTGATGTCTGCAAGGGCGAGAGTTCGGAGATTTGGCAAGGGCATAGACGGGGAGGGAATAGGGGAGGAATCAATCCAAACAAGACGGCATTGCCGAATTTAGTATTGATGCCGCATTCGTCGGCATTCTCGCCGCGATATGTAAGGGAGATGTTCACGGAGTTGGCGAATGAAGGGCTCATTTGAGGTAGATTCGGTAGAGGCGACTTGGGATTTGGCCGCGCGTTTGGCGAGAGAATTACGGCCAGGCGATGTGATTTGTCTGGAGGGAGATTTGGGCGCAGGAAAGACGACATTCACGCAGGGGTTGGCGGCGGCGCTGAAGGTAAAGGGGCGCGTTACTTCGCCAACGTTTTGTCTCGTTCAGGAGCATCAAGGCGAACAACTTTTGGTGCATATGGATTTATATCGACTCAATGATGAGAGCGATGTGCTATCGATTGGGTGGGAGGATTATTTGTCGCGCGGGGCGATATTAGCGGTAGAGTGGCCAGAGAGAGCGGGTTCGCTTATTCCTGAAGATGCGATACACATCGTATTTACGCATCTCGAGGGAGGCGAGGAGCGGCGGAGGATCGTAATTTCTTAAAGGCGAGGGGCGTTAACTTCGAGGGCGTTGGGGTTGATTTTTGGGGGTAGATTTTATATAATAAGCGCGTCTTGTTCAGGTAATATTTATGGATAAACAGATTGGTGGATATAAAGTCATTCGTCTTATAGGCAAAGGCGGGATGAGTGAAGTGTACGAGGTTGAGAATATCAGACTTGGTTCTCGCCATGCGCTAAAATTATTCACATACGAAAAGAACGAAGCTGAGGTAAAAGAACGCTTCATGACCGAAGGGCGGTTATTGGCGCGACTAAACCACCCAAGGATAGTGAAGGTAACTGATTTTGGAACAGACGATGAAAGCGGGCGACCTTATTTTGCGATGGATATGATTCTCAGTCGGCAGGGAGAATTGAAATCATTGGCCGAAGTAGAACCCGGGACGGTAGACGAAGAGCAGATAGGGGTATGGTATGATGATATCCGCGAGGGGTTGAACTACATTCACGCAAACGGAGTGATTCACCGAGACTTAAAGTTGCAGAATATTCTGATTGGTCCAGATGAGCACGCGGTGATAACGGATTTTGGCATTTCCAAGGTGTTTGACGTCAAAGGCGATGGGGTGCAGATCGTTGATACGGTTCGCACCATCGTGAAGATGCGAGAGGGGCGTAATCTGGTAATGGGATCGCTTGGGTATATGGCGCCAGAATTGGAGATGGGAGTAGCGGCGAGTCCGCAATCAGATTGGTATGCGCTTGGAGTAATCGTCTATCGCCTATTAACTGGAACGTGGTGTGATGCGCGCACTGATGTAATAGAAAACTTGGAGACGTACAAGGCGGTATGGAAACGTATCATTCCGAAGCTCCTACATTCCAATCCGAATGGGCGCGAATGTCTATCGTATGCCGAAGAGGATAAGAAGGATCGCGAATATGAAGAGTTGGAGGCGGAGAATCGTTGGCTTAAGGAGAAGCAGCGCGGTCATTTAGCGCGGCATTTGGCACGTTGGGTAACGGGAGCTGCGGTTCTTCTGATGGTGGCGATTGGGTATGTGCTAATTCGCCACGATATGGAGCGCAAGCTTTGGAAGGCGGAGAGCCGTTTCTTAGAGGGGAGCCGATTGCTATTCAGTTTCGATGATATCTTCAAGATTCCAGCGGATGCAAAGACCGATGCGCAAATTAATGACAATGGAGACTTGATCGTTCCAGCGCGCGAAGACTTAGCCACCGCACAGATAGACTTGTTAGTAATTACCCATGAGACATTCGTCAACCTTGGGACGGGAAAGATCACCATTGAGCGCGCGATTGCGGATTTGGAGCGTCTGCAAAGAGGGATAGAGGAGACGGGCGAGGCGGCGATGGGTCCAAATGGGTATGTGTATGGCGCGCAAGACGATGTGCTTTGCTGGCTATTGGAGCGAGGGTTGGAGAAAATGCGCGAGTTGCAAAACGATGAGTGAATCATTTCCAGTAACCTCGATGACCCTAATCGCGAAGATTAAAAGCTTGGCGCCCAGCGACGACTCGGCTGCGTGGGTAAGGTTTTGGGATACATATCAAGGCGCCATTCGTCAATTCGCCGTGTTCAAGGGCGGAGAAGAAAATGCTGATGATATAGTGATGACGGTATTGGGGAAGTTGGTCGAGGTATTGCGAAGCGGGCAATGGACGCCGGAGAGAGGAAAATTTCATTCGTATTTGGCCGCGATGATCGTGAATGAAGTGCATATGGCGCATCGGAAAGATATGGTAAGGCAAAGCGACAACAAGATTTCGATTGATACGCCAGTCAAGGGAGATGAAGAAGGCCGAACGATCGCGGATACGATAGTCGATAATTCGACGATGGCGGTAGAGAAGTTGGATGACGATTGGCGCAGGGCAGTGTTGGAAAATGCGCGTGAGCATGTGCTAATGAGAACGGCGCTTTCGGAGCGCGATCGGCAGGTATATCGTGCATACGCGATGGAGGGCGAGGATATTGCGGATGTGGCCAGAAGGTTCGGCATTTCAAGAAATTCCGTGAGCCAAATAAAGACGCGAATTGAGCGACGGATCATAGCTACCGGCAAGGAGATGATCGGAAAGGAGAACTGATGAGCAAGGCCAAAAAACTATCTTGGGCAATTATCGTAGGGCTGATAATCGCTGGGGCGGCGATGATATTCAAGTCAAGGCCGTTGGAGACGAGCTCGACGACCGCCACGACTTCGCGTAACATCAAGATCGACGAGGCGAAACCGCAAACAACAAAGGCGACGGAAGAGGCTTTCGAGGTCGTGCGGGAGGACGAAGGAGAGGCGGATAGCGAGGAGAAAAGCGTTGATACATTTGATGCGCTCACGGATAGTTGGGTGGAGGCGGAGAAGGGTAGCGTCGAGCTTAAGGACATAGATGAATTCGTAAAGACATTCAAGAACATTCCTCCAGCCCGGCGGGACGAATGCATTCATCGAGCGCTGAATCTCATACCTGATGAAAGGATAATGCTATTGGCGGGAGTGCTAATGGATAAGACCGTTGACGCAGAGATCATCGAGACGGTATTTCAAGATATACTCAACCGAGACGAAGCGGTGAAGAAACCGATTCTACAGCAGATTTTTCAAGACAAGACGCATCCGTGTTGGGCGGATGCGGCATATATACTCGATGTAACAGGGCAATTGCCAAACAAGGGAAAATGAAAGGACGATAAAATGTTAAAAGGCATTTCACCAGTAGTATCACCAGAACTACTCAAGATTCTCGATGAGATGGGTCACGGAGATGAAATCGTATTCTCGGACGCGCACTTTCCGGCGCATTACTTCGGGCGTGATGGCGCGGTAGTGTTGCGTGCGGATGGTTTAGGGTGCGATAAGCTCTTGGCGGGGTTGATACCGCTTTTTGAATTGGATTCGTATTCAACGCCAGTGGTGATGATGGAAGCCGTAAAGGGAGATACGCTTGACCCTGAAGTCGAGAAGAAGTACCGTAAGGCATTGGGTTATGAAGGGACTATCGAACGGATGGAACGTTACGCATTTTACGAGCGTGCGAAGAAAGCGTATGCCATCGTACTTACCGGCGAAACCGCCAAGTACGGCAATATCATTCTCAAAAAAGGCGTAACGCCGATAGCCTAAGGCAAGTGATATCTTGGCAGGTGTTAGCGAGGCGGTAATAGAGGAAGTCAAATCGCGAGTCGATCTCGTAGATTTGATTGCCTCTTATGGAATACACCTAAAAAGCGCAGGAGCTTCAAAGAAGGCGTGTTGTCCGTTCCATCACGAAAAGACGCCATCGTTCGTGGTCAATGAAGCACGTGGATATTATCATTGCTTTGGGTGTGGAGAATCTGGCGATGCGATAAAATTCGTGTCAAAGATGGAAGGCCTATCCTTCGTTGAAGCGGTGAAAAAATTAGCCGAACGCTTCGGGATAAAGATTGACGACAATCATAGTTTAGGCAATAAGAAAAATCAGCGGCTTTACGCCTTGATGGCGGAACTCGCAGAGTTCTATCACAGGTGTCTCATCAAGACAAAAGAAGCGGAATTGGCGCGTGCATATTTAGACAAGCGGAATCTTAACGATGAGGTAAGAGAGAGTTTCATGATTGGGTATGCGCCCAAGGGGATCGCGACGATACTCAAGTGGGCGGCGAAGTACGGCTATACGGAAGCGGAACTATCCGAAGCGGGCATAATCAAGCCGCCGCAAGGCGCAGGAGATAGCGGGTATCATCGCTTCGGCGGGCGGCTCATGTTCACGATTCGCGATAAGCAAGGCAGGGTAGTGGCGTTTTCGGGGCGGCAGTTGATAGCATCAAAAAATTCCGGGAAGTATGTGAATTCTCCCGAAACATCCATCTTCAAGAAATCGAAAATACTCTTTGGCCTTGACAAGGCGGCGGGCAACATCGCCAGAAGCGAGCATCGCGAGGCAATCGTATGCGAAGGGCAGATTGATACAATTCGTTTGCATATCAGCGGATTCCCGATTGCGGTCGCCTCACAGGGAACGGCCTTCACCAATGATCATGTTCAAAGTCTAAAGCGAGTCGCCGATCAGGTGGCTTTGGTATTTGACGATGATGCGGCAGGGCACAAGGCGACAATCCGAACGGCGAGCCTGTTCTTAGCGGCGGAGATGCCAGTTCGGGTAGTGTCGCTGCCAAATGGGGATGATCCAGACTCTTATCTGTGCAAGCACACGAAGGATGAGTTTCAGACTCTTTTAGACAAAGCGGAGTCGATAATGTCCTTTCAAGTTAGGGTGGAGCGAGCGAAAGAGAAAATGCCAGATTCCACTGATGCGGTTATGCGCATCGCGAAGGCGATATTGACGACAATCGCGTCGGCAGAGAGCGCGGTAATTCGTGCGAGCATGATCAAGGAGGCTTCAATACTGTTGAATCTTCCAGTAACGGCGCTCAACGAGGAATTAGAGAAGCTGAACTTAAAGGCAGTTCGGCCAATTAGTTTTGAGAGAGAGGCGAAGAGCGACGAGGCGCATAATAATTCGTCTATCGTATCTGGCGAGGAAGCTTCGCAGGCAATACCCCCATCGAAGAGAGAGTTAGCCTTATGTGCATTGCTATTGGCCAATGAATACAACAAGGAGATGGATGCATTGTTGGGAGAATTGTTACCACCAAGCATAATCGGTCATGAGTTCACTCGCCGATTCATTGAGGTTTGGCGGAATGAGACAATTAATGGGGCGGATTTAATGCAGGTGTTTGTGGATAGATTATCGCCCAGTGAGCAAAAGTGGTTTAATAAGATTTCGCAGACGCGTAATTCAACGGAGATAAGCAATCTTACTGCGAGTGAAATGCTTAAAGATATTATCTATAACTTGTGGGATGATGCCTTAGATCGACTTCAACGGAGTTTGCCAGCAAGTGGTGGTGAAGAGGTGGAAATTCGTAAATTGCAACTTGCCGTTGAAAAGAAGCGGTTCTCTGAGATACGTGGTGAAGAATTGAAAGGGCACATCCGTAGACTTATAGCAGAGCAAGTGGTTGATTTTCAGGATAAAAAAGCATAAAATACATACTCACACGAAAGGAAGCATTATGGATCTTAAAGAAATTACCAATAGGATTGCCGCACAGGGAGAATTAGTGGCAAAGATTCGCGAAGAGACCTCCAAGGTCATCGTAGGTCAAGAGAAGTTGATCGATCGATTGATTCTCGCCTTGGTTACAGGCGGGCATATTCTATTGGAGGGCGTGCCTGGTTTAGCGAAGACGCTATCGGTCAATACCCTTGCAAAGGCATTGGGCCTTGAGTTCAAGCGAATCTCGTTCACTCCGGACTTATTACCTGCCGATGTGGTGGGAACGCTTATCTATTCGCCCAAGACGGGCGAGTTCTCTGCGCGCAGAGGACCGGTATTTTCAAATCTGCTATTAGCCGATGAAATCAATCGCGCACCGGCCAAGGTACAGTCGGCTCTATTAGAGGCGATGCAGGAAAGACAAGTTACCATAGGCGACAATACCTATCAATTGCCCAAGCCATTCTTGGTATTGGCGACGCAGAATCCAATCGAGCAAGAGGGCACGTATCCGCTACCCGAAGCGCAAGTTGATCGATTCATGTTCAAGTGCCTAATTGAGACGCCGTCGAAGAGCGATGAGCGACGCATTATGCAACGTTTTGCCGACAATGCCACGATCCCCGAAGCGCGCAATGTTTGTTCCATTCAAGAAATAGAGACCCTGCGGGCAACTTTAAAGGAAGTGTATTGCGATGAGAAAGTAGGTGACTACATTCTGGATATCGTATTCAAGACGCGAGAGGCCAATGAACACATTCAGAACGGCGCTTCACCACGTGCGACATTGGCGCTTAATTTGGCATCGCGTGGGAATGCGCTTCTGCATGGGCGTGCATATGCGACACCTCAGGATGTGAAGGAGGTAGTTCATGATGTGTTGCGGCATAGAATTATCCTTACATACGAAGCGGAAGCTGAAAACATCTCCACCGATACAATCATTGATAAGATTCTTGCTGAGGTTCCAGTTCCGTAATGGCGTGTGATGTACAAGAGTTAATGGCGAAAGTGGGGAAGATACGCATCCTCACCAATAAGTTGATTGATGATCAGCTGAGCGGAGATTATCATTCCACTTTCAAGGGGCAGGGAGTTGAGTTTGACGAAGTGCGACCATATATCGCCGGTGATGATGTTCGTACAATTGACTGGAATGTGACTGCGCGAACGGGTATTCCATATATTAAAAGGTTCTCGGAAGAGCGTGAGCTTACCATATTATTCATGGTCGATGTTTCAGGTTCGCAGGGATATGGTTCGGTTAAGCGTTCGAAGATGGAATTATCGGCGGAGGTAACGGCATTATTGGCATTAACGGCGATTCGCAATCAAGATAAAATAGGGTTGATACTTTTCTCGGATAAAATCGTTAAGTACATTCCTCCGCGAAAGGGGCGGGATTCTGTGATGAGATTGGTTCGTGAGGTATTGGCGGCGGAAGACGAGGCGAAGGGCGGAACTGATATCGCACAAGCGCTTGCATTTTTGAATGGCGTGCAGAAGCGGCGGGCGGTAGTGTTTTTGGTTAGTGATTTCATCGACAGGGGCGATTGTGATCGAATGTTGAGGGCGAGCGCCCGTCATCATGATATGATATGTGTTCCAGTGAGTGATCCGGCTGAAGCAGAGTTGCCAAATGTTGGATTGGTTGAGTTGGAAGATCCAGAGTCTGGCGAAATGGTATTAGTGGATACGTCCAGCGCCGCAGTTCGTAGGCATTTTGCCGAGAAGGCAGCATCAGAGCATGAAGAGTTACAACGCTTCTTCATCAAGAATGGCATTGATACATTGCCGATTGACACGAAGCATTCGTATGTGGAAGAAGTTAGGGCGCTGTTTAAGCGGAGAGCGAGGAAGCGATGAGCGCATTGTTATTATTGGCGGTGTTCTTTGAGCTTAATCAAGGTGGAGTTGAGTTCAAGGTTGAATCGGAAACGGATGTCATTGATCCAGCGCAGAGCGTATTTTTGCGAGTCGAGTTGAAGACGCCTGCAGGCAGGCATCCAATCGAAATGCCAGATTTTCGCGATCGGGTAAAGGGGTTCTCCTTGGTCGAAGATTTTGAGGAAGAGCCGATGACATTGAATGATGGTTCATCATTGCAGGTCACTAACTGGAGATTGGTTCCGGAACCATGTGCAGATACTTACAAGATCAAACCATTTGCTGTCGGGGATTTAGTAGGTGGGCCGATTTATTTCGAGTTACCAGCAGTGCGTGAAGTCGTAACCGGCGAGATGGAGGTAAGCCCAAGCAAGGATATGCCACCACTTTCGTGGAAGTTGGTGGCATGGATTGCCTTGTGGATCATAGGAGCCATTGTTGTTTTGATGGGAATGAGAGTCGCGATTTTGTTTTTGGTGCGTAAGATTAAAGAACATCGTATGAGCCCGATTGAGCGCGCATGGGTTGAATTGGAGAGGTTGCTGAAGAGGGAATTGCCAGCGAAAGGTAGGTATAAGGATTTTTATGTTGAGCTCACGATGGTAGTTAGGCGTTATATTCAGCGGAAGTATGGCATTCGAGCTCCCAATATGACGACGGAAGAGTTTTTGCGCGAGGCGAAGCCATCGAACGAATTGCGGAAGTTCTTGGAGTCGGCGGATTTAGTCAAGTTCGCCGGGGTAGAGGCGACACTTGAGATGGCAGAGACGGCAACGACTTCGGCGCGCAGTTATCTTAAGAGTGATAATGCGATTACAGTGGTGGCGGGGGAGGGTAACAAATGAGTTTTGCCAATTCATGGGCATTACTAATGTTGGCGCCGATTGCCTTCGCGGCATGGAGATTATTGAGGCGTGGCAAGCGAGCGGGCATTCGTTTTTCAGCCGTCAGTAGATTGCCAGCGCAGGCCGCGGGATTGCGCGCGAAAATTGCACTTCTATCACCATTCATCATGCTCGCCGCACTTATAATGCTGACATTGGCGGCTGCGCGGCCTCGCACTTCGCTTGCGCACGAAAAGAAGAGTGTCGATGCGATTGCAATCATGATGACGGTAGATGTATCGCAATCAATGGAGGCACTCGATCTAACGCCTCCTGGCGAGAGATTCTCCAAGGATACGATGCGATTGGCGATTGTGAAGAAGATGTTTGCGGAATTCGTATCAAAGCGTCCCGATGATCTCATCGGATTGGTGACATTTGGCACTTATGCCGCAACGCGTTCGCCGCTTACGGCTGATCACGAGGCATTACTTCATATATTGAAAGGGGTCGAGGTTCCTACGCAAGCGTTAGATGCGAATGGGAATATAATTGGGGATGAATATGAGGCGAGGACGGCAATTGGCGATGGGTTGGCGACAGCGTTATCGCGGCTTAAGGAGGCAAAGTTTAAGTCGAAAGTCGCAATTTTATTGTCCGATGGACTTTGTAATACGGGAGCGGTTACGCCAGACGAGGCATCATCGGTAGCCGCCAAGTTGGGCGTGAAGGTATATGTGATAGGCATCGGGACGCGTTCGACACGCACACCATTCTTTTATAGGGATCCATTTGGGAAAACTAGAGTAACTTACGAGAATATGGCTTTTGACGAAAAACAACTCAAGAGCATTGCGCAAAAGACAGGTGGTATGTATTTTTCGGTAAATGATCATGATTCCCTGGAAAAGGCATTAAATGAAATTGATCAGTTGGAGACGACTGAGATTGATGCCGATGTGTATAATCGCTGGGAAGAACACTTTGTATGGTATTTGCTAATAGGGGTGCTATTATTAGTGCTCTCAATTTCGCTTTCAATGGCTGCAGCACGACGAGTAGCATAAGAGAAATATGAGGATAGTTCTTGCGAGAGTGACAGGAAAATTGGTATAATACGCAAAATTATGTTTGGATTCTTGAAGAGGAAGAAAAAGTGGCCGGTCGTCTATGCGCGCCCGGATCATTGTATTTCTCGCAAGAACATTGATTCTGATGCGTTGAAGGTATTGTATCGCCTTTCATCGCTTGGTTACACAGCTTATCTAGTAGGCGGTGGAGTTCGTGATTTACTGATGGGGCGTACGCCAAAAGATTTTGATGTTGGTACTAGCGCGAAACCTAATGAGGTAAAACGAGCATTTCGTAATTGTTTTTTGATTGGACGACGTTTTCGTCTTGCGCATGTGAGATTTGGCGACAAGATTATCGAAACTGCTACTTTCCGCAAGAATTCACAGACCGTAGGGGAAATCATTGAGCACGCTGCGGAAGGGCCAATGGAAGATAATACCTTTGGAACGCCAATGACTGATGCGTATAGAAGGGATTTTACCGTCAATGGATTATTCTACAACATCAAAGATTTCTCGGTAATCGATTGGGTCGGGGGGATGGATGATATAAAGAAGAAGACAATCCGCTCGATTGGCGATCCAGAAATCAGATTTCAGGAAGATCCCGTGAGGATGATGCGTGCAATTAAGTTTTCTTCGCGTTTGGGGTTTAAGATTGAGCGAAAGACACTATTGGCGATGAAACGGCATCATAAATGCATTCTCGCGGCATCAATACCGAGAGTATGCGAAGAAGTCTTTCGGCTCTTCCAATATGGGCATAGCGCGGAGGCGTTTATGGCGATGTTTGAATGTGGAATGTTGGGAGATTTGATACCAGAACTCGCCAAGTTCATTGATAATGATGGAGGGGTAAAGTCTGTAACGTTCAAGTACCTCAAGAGTTTGGATAAGTACGAGAAAATGATGGAAGAAAAGAAATTCGAGGTTTCAAATGCGTTGCGGGCGGCGGTGCTGATGACTGCGATGTTTCAGCATGAAAACAAGGATGGCGCGGGACGCAAGATCATGCATATCTTGTTGGATTCCATCAAGATCCCGAAGGCCACATATTTTACGGCGGTGCTGTTGTTAGAATCAACTACGAGACTTTCGGTATCGCCGACCAAAGGGAAGATGCGGTTTGTGTATAACAAGGATTTTTTGGATGCGCTTGACTATAATCGCATCATCGCCAAGGCAGAAAAGAAGAGTGAGAAAATTTTGAACGAATGGGCAGATTTCTATGACACCAAAAGAAAGGAAACAGAAGATGAATCTGAAAAAGAACCCTGAACTACTTCCCCTCATTGAATGGTGGGAAAAGGATGGAAAGTCGACCGTAACTTATGCGTTGATAGCAATCATCGCGATTTGCGGATGGTATGGCTGGAAGCATTACAAGGCGACAGTGAAGGCAAATGCCGCCAATGCCATCGTTCGTGCAGTGGATACCAGCGAGTTGGAGGAGGCGACGGCCAAGTTCGCTGGTAGTAATGCCGAAAATGCGTTGAAACTACGCCTTGCCAAGAGTTATTATGATGATGGCCATTACGAGGAGGCGTTGGTTCAGTACGATGAGTTGATGGCGCTTGCACCTAATGGATTCGAGGATGTTCCAGTAATTGGGAAGGCGCATTGCTTAGAGGCATTGGGTCGTTATGATGAAGCGCAAAAAGCCTTTGATGAGTTTGCAGAGAAGAATCCCAAACATTATCTAACTCTTGATGCGCAGTTAGGCGCGGCTCGCTCGTTTGTGGAAGCCGGCAATAAGGATCGTGCGCTAGCGCGCATTGAGGCAATGAAGGTAGCGTATAAGGATGATAAGGCGGCCTTGGATCGTGTTGAGTCGACTGGCAAAGTGATAAAGCACTACGAGAAGAAATGACATATTGATTGAGGCGTTATCAAGATTGTCAATTATCATATAAGAGAATTGGCCTCAGCAACAAACGTTCAGTAGTATCGCTACTACTGAACGGTGTTTTTTTGATGTAGCTATTGAGTTGTCGCCTCACATTTGATATAATCAACATACAAATAAGGAGAAGTCATGAAGTTGAGATTATCACTTATAGGATTATTTGTTACTTTTAGCGCTTCGGCTGCAGTTTCAAATGTGGTCGTGGCGCCAAATGGCGTGCCGGCATTCAATGCCGAATTTGTTGCGCTTAAGACGCAAGTAGCTACCGTCAGCTTTGATTCATCCAGTGCTGGCGCGGCGCGTATCACGCTTTCGCTTGAGGGGACGAAGAGCGAAGACTTACGCATGATTGGGCTCGCGAAGAAAGACAGCAAGGGAGAACTTGGCGAATGCGTAAAGGGTAAGATTAGCAGTAAAAAGGCGGAGTTTTCGCTTAGCGATGTCGAGAAGGGCAAGAATGAATATTCATTGGTCTTAGTCGCTAATGATGGCAAGGGAGCGAAGCGTGGCAAGTTGCCAGATCTTCGGCGCAAACTCGTCGTTGAAGGTAAAAAGTTTCGCATGGGTTCCGTAATTACAGCACCTGGGCAAGAAGTAGTCGATGTGAATCGGAAGAGCGGATATTTTCGCATTCCTGGAATCGCAGAGACTACGAAGGGCTCGCTGGTTGCGATATTTGACAATCGTTATAATCACGGTGGAGACTTGCCTGCTGACATTACGGTCGGGGTTTCAATTTCGAAGGACAAGGGGCTCACGTGGTCGCCGATTACCACGGTGCTTGATTACGCCAAAATACCTGGCGCCAAGGCGGGCATTGGGGATGCGTGCATTCTCGTAGATCCGTCAAACGGTCGCATTTGGGTTGCGGCACTTCGCACGCCAGATACCGGGCATCCGATTTGGAGTTCGCGTTCCGGCAGCGCGGATATAACGAATTGCGGGCAGATGATTCTCGCCTATTCCGATGATGAGGGGAAGAGCTGGTCAAAGCCGATAAATATCACATCGGCGGTTAAGCGCATTGGCGATGAGGATACTGCGGAGTGGGGATTGTTGTTCCAAGGTCCTGGCAACGGCATCGCGATGAGTGATGGCACACTCGTGTTCCCTTGTCAGATCTGGCCTGGTGCGAATACTGGCAAGAAATGGCGCTATGGTTGCCTGGTATATTCGAAAGATCACGGCAAGACATGGCAGAGTTCGAAAGCGATGCCTTGGGCCGGATCGGAGAGTACGGTAGTCGAGACCACCCCGGGAACATTATTGCTCAACACTCGTGAAGGCAGCATGACGGCGAAGACGACCAACTTGGGTGAGACCTGGGAAAAGTTTCAAACTACGCCAAATATACGTCGTTGTTTTTGTCAGTCCGCATTGGTTAAATTGGGGAAGGATCTATTTTTCTCAACGCCAGATTCTAATAAGCGCGAAAAGATGACGGTTCGCAAGTCAGAGGATTGGGGAAAGACATGGGAGAAGAGTCTTTGCTATGATCCACGTAGTTGCGCTGGTTATTCTTCGCTTTGTACAGTGGACAATAATTCAGTCGGTGTTATTTATGAAGGTAATTCGCCTGCTGGATTCAAGGGACCAGCATTCCATTACTTCGTGCGGATCGCGGCGAATGAAATTAAGTAAGAAATATGAAAAAGATAGCGGTAGATAAAGGGGTTGCTTTTGGTACTGGCGCGCTTACGTTCATCGCCGGGCCATGTGTGATAGAGTCTCGTCAGATGGCCATTGAATTGGCGGAGAGGCTCACGAAACTTTCGCGTCGGCTCAAGGTTGGATATATCTTCAAGGCGAGCTTTGATAAGGCCAATCGTACGAGCATCGATAGTTATCGTGGGCCTGGAATTGACAAGGGGCTTTCGATACTTGCGGAGATTCGTGCCAAGTACGATGTTCCGGTGTTGACGGATATCCATGAACCATGGCAGGCGAAGGTTGCGGCGGAAGTATGTGATGTGCTACAAATTCCCGCGTTTCTCGCGCGCCAGACCGATCTCGTAGTTGCGGCAGGCGAGACGGGGGCGGTGATCAACGTAAAGAAGGGCCAGTTCATGGCGCCTGAAGATATGGCGCAGGTCGTTCGCAAGCTTGAATCAACCGGAAACAAGCGCATCGTATTATGCGAGCGCGGCAGTAGTTTTGGGTATCGCAATCTTGTAGCGGATATGCGCTCGTTACTCATCATGCGAGAGCTCGGCTATCCAGTAGTAATGGATGCGACTCATTCGGTGCAGCATCCGGGTGGCTTGGGTTCGGGTTCCGGCGGTGATGGCAAGTATGCTCCAGCTCTGGCGCGCGCTGCCGTTGCCACTGGGGTAGATGGAGTGTTTATGGAAACTCACATGAACCCCAAAGTCGCCAAGAGCGATTCGGCGAATGCCATTAAGTTCAGCGAGGTCGAAGCTCTTTGGAAGACGCTAATCAAGATAAATGAAGTTATTCATTAACATCATCATTGCATTGTTTGCGCTTGGTGCGAGCGCCTTTAACTCATCCCAATGGGCGGAGAAGCGCAAGGCGCAGTCAAAAGAAGCGGAGCGCCTACGATCGGCATATTCTGAATACGCAGGCAAGGTTGGCAAGGCAGCGCAGAATGTGATTGTAAAGCTTGATATGTATGAAGACGGTTCGATTAAGACGATAATTCATGCCCAACGGGCGCAGTATTTCAACGATACCACGTTCGTATACGCAGAGGACGTGAAAATAGAAAAGTTCAACAATGATCGCACGGTTGACGCGTGCATAGTGGCGAAGAACTGTCTCATTGATCGCGAGACGAAGAATGGATGGGCGGAAGGCGAAGCCGTGCTTACGCGCGGTAAGACTACGTACAAGGGGAAGGACGTCTATTTTTCATCACCAGATGGATAT
The DNA here is from genome assembly GCA_937901395.1 of uncultured Verrucomicrobiota bacterium. GTDB lineage: Bacteria > Verrucomicrobiota > Kiritimatiellia > RFP12 > UBA1067 > UBA1067. The sequence goes on along the minus strand of CALCDB010000047.1, from coordinate 15,302 downwards.
GTTAAGGTGTTCAATGATTCAGACTTGATTTCGGAAGATCTCAAGATGGGAGGCGTAGGGATATGAGCGCGTTCCTATTGGCGGTGATGTTCCTACTCGATCCGACCGAGCGAATCGATGCGGAAGCGGCGGCTGCCGTTTCCGAAGACGCGAATCAAGTTGAACTACCAGGTAAGGGCGCGACTGACGAAGGCGTGAAGCGCGCTCGCATCAGGAGCAAGACGAGCGATATCGATCGTCAATCGGGAGTCGTGCTATTTGAGGGCGATGTGTTTGTTGAGTATGCGAACGATTATTCAATGCATGCGGATCAGATTTACGTGTTCTTTGTTGGCACGAACGAGCTTTCGCGGATCGTCGCAATCGGGAATGTGGCTCTTACCAATGATACTAGAGTCGGCGAATGCGCATTGGCAACATATCGTCGGAAGAAGGGTGAGATTGAAATGTTCGGCGATGATTCAGGAAAGCTCGCGCGGTTGAGCGAATCGGAAGACGGCTCAAGCGAACTCGAGGGGACTCGAATAAGATTCTGGATTGACTCCGAGCAGGTGGAGGTTGAAAACAGCAGAATATCTGTTGAGGATAGTGAGGAGGTAATTCCATCATGACGGATTTAGTAATGGATGCGATGAAGGCGATGGCGAACGATCACTCGACGAAGAAGGCAGATCTTTCGGCGGAGGGGTTGGTAAAGATATATGGGGATCGCACTGTCGTCAATGGTATGAACGTGAATTGTTCTTGCGGAGAGATCGTTGGCATATTAGGGCCGAATGGTGCAGGCAAGACGACAACTTTCTACATGATCGTAGGTTTGGTAAAGCCCGAGAACGGCAAGATCATCTTTAGGGGAGAGGATATAACGCGCCTGCCCGTATACAAGCGCGCGCGGATGGGGCTTGGTTATCTCGCGCAGGAAGCAAGCGTGTTTCGCAAGTTGTCGGTGTGGGATAACGTCATGGCCATCTTAGAGACGATGCCGCTGTCGCGCAAGGAGCGCAGAGCGAGGGCTGAGGAGTTGCTATCGCCGTTTGATCTTATGAAAGTGGCGAAGCAGCCGGCGTACACGCTTTCTGGCGGTGAGCGGCGCAAGCTTGAAATAGCGCGCGCTCTTGTTCGCAAGCCGGCGATCTTGATGTTGGATGAGCCGTTTGCGGGCGTAGACCCATTGAGCGTAAATGAAATTCAGGATATCGTGCGCAACTTAGCTGCGAACGGTCTTGGAATCATCATCACCGATCATAATGTTCGCGAAACATTATCAGTGGTAAATCGCGCGTATTTAGTGTATAATGGTCGTCTCTTAAGAGAAGGCTCAAGTAATGATTTAGTCAATGATACTGAAGTTCGGGAAAAATATCTCGGTGAAAACTTCAGAATGTAAAGAAAGGAGAAACGAGATGAGTATAGAAGTAACGATGAGACACAGCGATGTCAGAATTGAATCGCTTAAGGAGTATGCGGAAAAGCGCATGGAGCAACTTAAGGTGAAGTTTCCGAAGGTTACTAAAGTTGCGATTGTAATTGATGTTGACGTCAAGAAGCACATGTATATGGCGGAGGTCGTGGCCAATCGTTTGGGCGAGACGGCGGTTGGCGCGAAGGAGTTCTCGGAATCCGGAAAGAGCGTGATTGACGCCGCCGCCGCCCGTGCGGAGCGTCAACTTCTCAAGATGCGCGTGAAGGCGCGGAAGGGGAATGTTCGCAAACAACGCGCGGCTTCGGTAAAGAATTAAGATGGATCGGCTACCGACAAAATCGAGCGCGAATGGCAGCAGTTTCACGATTGCCGACTTTTACGAGTCTGGTCGTGATGAGCTGAAGTTGACGCTCGTTGCCGGTAGCGCGAACATGAAGCGCACGATCGAGGAACCGATAGTGAATCGTCCTGGGTTGGCGCTTACTGGTTTTTATGTGCATTTCGCGTGGAAGCGCCTGCAACTGATAGGCAATGCGGAAATGGCATACATGCACTCGCTTGATCGGCGAGTGCGTCTTGAACGCATACAGGCGTTGATTGACCACAAGGCCACGTTGTTCGTGTTCACGAGCGGGCATGGGCCTACCAAGGCGGAATTAGACTTAATTGAGAAGTCTGGGGCGGTAGTGCTTACCACGCCGCTTAAGACGAGGATATTCGCGCACTTATGTGCGTTTGTATTCGAGCGATTAGGGGCTCCATCGGCAACGATATACGGAACCATGGTGGAGGTGAGCGGCTTGGGGGTACTCTTCGAGGGCGACCCCGGGTTGGGCAAGTCGGAGACCGCATTGGGTTTAATCAAGCGGGGTCATGCGTTAATCGCCGATGATTTGACTTGCATTCGCAAAGACGTGGGCAATAATCTGCTTTTCGGTTCTGCCGCCACATCGACCGCCGGGTATATGGAGATACGCGGTATTGGTATAATCCACATACCGAGTATTTTCGGGGTAGGGGCGGTGCGAGGCGAAAAGCGATTGCAATTGGTGATTACGTTCAAGCGATTGAACGATGTAATCAGCAAGATTGATCGCATTGGGCAAACTCATCAATATCGCACGATTCTTGGAGTGTCGGTACCCAATATCATCATTCCCGTTTCGGAAGGACGCGATCTTGTGAACCTGGTGGAGACAGCGGCCATGCAACATAGGTTGACGAGCGCTGGCATCGATCCAGTCAAGGAGCTTTCAGAACGGTTGCGCAGTCGCGCCAACAGAGCGTTGCCTAATGTAAAAAGGAAGGAAGTGAACTGATGGCAGATAAATTGGTAAGAGAAATTACCTTGCATAACAAGTATGGTATGCATGTTCGCCCAGCGGGTCTATTCGCCAAGGTGGCGAGTCGGTTTGATGCCGAAATTGAAGTTGAGAAAGACGGCAATTCGGTCTCCGGAAAGTCCATCATGGCGTTGATGACATTGGAGGCGGTATGCGGAACCGTGCTTAAGGTCACCGCGAGTGGTCCGCAAGCGGCGGAAGCGTTGGACGAGCTGGAAGCTTTAGTCGATAGGAAATTCGACATACCCGATGAGCAATGAGCGGCAGATGCTGACGCTTTCGGGGCTACCGACCGCCAGGGGATTCGTGGCAGGTCCAGTATTCGTGTTTCATAGCGATGGCGCATTGCAGATTCCCGAATATGTCATAGAACCCGGTCGTGAGGGTGATGAATTGTTGCGCTTGAAGCGAGCGCTTGTTGAAGTCGATCGCGATTTGGAACATATTATCTTCGCCTTGAAAGAGCGCACCGGTCGTGAGGATGTAAAGGTATTTGAGTGCCATCAGATGCTTCTGAAGGATATCGTGTTGACTGGAGAGGCCGAGAAGCACATTCGCGAAGGCAGGGTGAATGCGGAGGCGGCGGTTCGACGCACGGCCGACCATGCGCGCAGGCAATTCGAGAAGATGAGTGATCCGTATTTTCGCGAGCGCATTCGTGACCTTGATGATATTGAGCGGCGCTTGTTGAATGCGCTTTTGGGGACGAGTGGTGCGCCCCAGCAGGAGTTGAAGGCACCGGCGATTATAGTCGCAGATGATCTTACGCCATCGGAAACGGTGCAATTGCCAAGGGAATATGTATTGGGTTTCGTGTTGAACGGAGGTTCGCCCACGAGCCACGTGGCGTTATTGGCGAGGGCGATGGGAGTTCCGTCGGTTTCTGGGCTTGGCAATATCACTGAGTTGGTTTCGGCTGGCGATACGTTGCTATTGGATGGTACGAACGGCAAGGTAACCATCGCGCCAACGACTCAGGCGATATTGGCTTTCAGGGATCTCATTGAACGTCAGAAGGAAATCAACGAAGATCTGCAAATTGGTTTACCAGCCGGCAGCCTAAGAGGCGGAGGCGAAGTACGAATTTATGCGAATATGCACCCTGGCGTTCCCATTGATGGGCTACGTGAACACGGGGCGCGGGGAATAGGATTATATCGTAGCGAATATTTGTGGCTTAATGGCGAGATTGAACCAACCGAAGATGAGCAGTTTGCCGCATATAAGGAGGCGACGCAATTTGCGATGTCGTTGGGGAAAGACGCCTCAATTACCATTCGCGCTTTGGATATCGGCGGCGACAAGACGGTAAAGGGCATTTCAATCAAGGAGGCGAATCCATTTCTTGGGAATCGTTCGATTCGATATTTGTTGAGCAATCGCGAGGTATTCGTTACGCAACTACGAGCGATTCTGCGAGCATCGGCATTCGGCAGGATATACGTATTGTATCCGATGATTTCATGCGTAGAGGAGTTGGATGAGGCGGCCAAGGTGTTGGCAGCGGTTAAGCGCGCGCTTGATGCCGATGGGATTGACTATGATCGCAATATACGCATCGGTGCGATGATCGAGGTTCCGGCCGCCGCGATCAATGTTCGGGCGATTGCCGCGCGGGTGGATTTTCTTTCAATCGGAACGAATGACCTGATTCAGTATACGATGGCGGCTGATCGTGGCAACGATAGAGTCGCGCACCTTTATCAGCCTCTGAACCCAGCCGTCATAAAGCTAATGCAGATGACGATTGATGCGGCGCGTGAGCGTGGCATCAAGGTCGGGGTATGTGGAGAATCGGCTTCCGACCCAATTGTCGGCGTGCTATGGGGCGCGATGGGGGTGGACATGCTTTCGATGTCGGCAACTTACATTCCTGTAATGTCCAAGCTGTTCTCGCGGCTCACGAAGGCCGATTTGGAAGAATACCGCAGGTTGGTCGTCGAGGCGGGCGGCGATATTCGCGCGAGTGAAATCTACATGCGCTGCCAAAACTGGATGGTAAATAAGATTCCCGATTTGCGGAATATCATCATTTAATCCCGTGCGTTGATTTAGCGAATAAGTTATCCGCAGCTTAACTGGCGACGGATTTGCGGAAGCGCATCAACGAAATGATGAACAGCACGAGCCCAATTAGGAAGATCGCGAGGAATGGCTTCCAGACGACTTCAATGCCTACGCCGCGATAGAGAATCGCGCTACTGAAGGCGTTGAAATGCGTCGTAGGCAGTAGCATCGATAGCTTCTGAATGAATGGCGGCATACTTTCAAGCGGGGTTTGTCCGCCGGAAAGCATATTCATCGGCATTTGAACGAGAATCACGAGCATGCCGAGTTGCGACATATTATTGGCGACGGTCGCGAGGAAAATGCCCAGCGAGTTGAGGGCGAAGAGACCGATTGTAACGCCCACGAGGAAAAGCGGTATGGAGCCGGCGATAGGGATTTCGAGGGAATGGCGAATTACGAAGAAGACCGACATCACTACGGCGATCAGCACCACTGCGGTCATCGCCCAAATCTTCGAGGCCATAATCTCGAATGGCGTAACTGGCATAACCAATAAGTGTTCCATCGTTCCATGTTCGCGTTCATTGATTAGCGCGGAACCAGTAAGGATAATCGCCAACATCGCGATGATATTCGTAAGCTCGTTGATGGCTATGGACCATTTCTGAACGAGATTGGGATTGTAGCGATTGCGAGTCTGCAAAGAAACGAAGGATTCCTTGGGCATATTTTCGCGGAGCAATTGGCGTGAGATTTCGGTATTGACGATCGCCTCGATCGCCCCCGCTCCCGCATAGGCGACGGACATTTGCGTAGCGTCGATATTGAGCTGGACGGATGGGCGACGTTTCGCGATGATGTCGCGTTCCATATTCATCGGCAGCACCAGCACGAAAGTGAACTTGCCTTCGTTTTGCACCTTGTTCGCTTCGTAGGGCTTGATCACTACGGCCTTCTTGAAGTTCGGCGGCAGGAAGGCATCGCGAATTCGCCGCGAGAGCGTGGAATCATCCTCATCGACAATTGCGATTGAGATATCGTTAATCGTATCCTTCGCGGCCTTCGCGGCATCGCCGATGTTTATGGTAAAGCTGAAGACGATCAAGATGAGCATCAGCGGATTTCGGAGAAGTCCGATCAGCTCCTTGAGCCCCAATTCCCAGATGTTCTTGAGCGTACGCATCAGCTGTTCCTTTCCTGTTTACGCAAGAGGAGCGTCCCCGCTATGGTCAATACCGGCAGCGTAATCAGAAGCGCCTTGAAGTTGCCGAACAGTTCCATAAAGCCGAGACCCTTGCAGAACACTCCGCGGGAGATGAGCAGCATGTGGGTTGCCGGATAGATTTCGCCGAACATCCGTGCGCCAGATTCAAGCGAGGAGACAGGCGTGATGAAGCCGCTGTAGTTGATCGCCGGAACCATTGTTCCGACCATGACCATGAAGATGACCGCGAGTTGATTGCGCGTTATGGCGGAAGCGATGAGCCCCATTCCAGTGGTAATTGCGCAATAGATGGCAAGACCGGCAATCAAAGCGATAGGATTGCCCTTGAGCGGCACGCCGAACCAGAATACCGCCATGCACAAGAGCAACAGCGCGCTCGCCATGGAGATGATCACATACGGAACTTGCTTGCCAATCAGGAATTCGAGACGGGTAAGCGGGGTTACGTAGAGATTGATGATCGAGCCCATCTCCTTTTCGCGGACGATTGCCAGAGCCGCGAGGACGGCTGGTATCATCAATAGCAGCAATGGGATTACGGCAGGCACCATCGAGATGATGCTCAGGTTGTTGGGATTGTATAGATAGCGCGGCTCGAACTTAATTGGCGAAGATTCCTTGATGCCGAGATGCTGGCGTCGATAATTGCTTACCCACGCCTGATGAATCGCCTGTGCGTAGCCGTTGATGGTTTCGGCGCGTTGCGGCATCGAACCATCCAGCCAATAGGCGATTTGTGGAACGCGCCCATTGGAATCGAGGTCGCGTCCGAAATGCGGAGGAATCTCAATTACCAACCCGAGCTCGCCATTGCCCATTCGTCGCTCAAGCTCGTCGTAGTCCTTAACATCGCTATGCTGCTTGAAGTATCGAGACCCGGAGATATCGTTGATGTAGCTGGAACTCAACTCGCTCTTATCCCAATCAAGCACGGCGAACGACAAGTTCTCGACATCGGTGGAGATTCCGTAGCCCATCACGAACATCAGGATGATTGCGCCGAAGAGCGCGAGGGTGAGGCGGATGGGATCGCGAAGCAATTCCAACATCTCTCGCCAACAACAGCTATACCACCGCGTGATGCTGAAGAATCTATTTTCATTATGCGGGGCTTCGGCGGGCGCTTCGGCTTTTGGCATTTCATTCACCGCATTGGCGCCGGGGTCGGCATCTTCGAGATAGCCGATGAAAGCCTCTTCCAGCGTGGCCGCCTTGCGCGCCTTGACGATGTTCGCCGGTGTATCGCAGGCGAGCGAACGGCCCGCGTGCATCAGCGAGATGCGGTCGCACCGCTCCGCCTCGTTCATGAAGTGAGTGGTGATGAAGATCGTTACCTTGTCGCGTCGCGAAAGCTCGATGATCATCTCCCAAAACACATCACGCGCCACGGGATCGCCGCCGGAAGTGGGTTCGTCGAGAATAACGATCTTCGGCTTGTGGATCACCGCCGCCGCGAGCGAGAGACGTTGCTTGATGCCGAGCGGCAAAGCGGGCGGAAGCATATCCGCAACTTCCATGAGCCCGAACCGCCGCATCATCTCATCGACGTTTTTCTCCGCCGTTTCCGCATCGAGCCGATAGAGCTTCGCGCTGAGCATAAGATTCTGCCGCACCGTGAGTTCGTTGTAGAGCGAGAAGTTCTGCGTCATGTAGCCCTGCTTGAGCTTCACCTCTTCATCGTTGCCCTTAAGCGGTTGACCGAAAAGGCGCACTATGCCCTCGCTCGCCGGTAGAAGCCCCGTGAGCATTCGCATCGTGGTGGACTTACCGCAGCCATTGGAGCCGAGAAAACCGAAGATTTCGCCTTCCGGGATTTTGAAGTTCACGTGATTGACGGCGGTGAAGGAGCCGAAACGCTTGGTTAGGTTTTCCGCTTCGATGGAGTATTTTACCTCGCCATCGTTCACGAGCGGTGGCACTACGATTTCCTTGTGGCCATTGCGCCGTTCCTCGGGCAGCAGTTGGATGAACGCCGCATCAAGATTCGTGGTGTGGGTGCGCTCGAGAATTTCCTTCGGCGTGCCCGTCGTGAGAATCTTGCCGCCATCCATCGCGATCAGCCAATCGAAGCGCTGCGCCTCATCCATATACGCGGTTGCAACGACGACCCCCATCTGCGGCTGTTCCTCGCGGATGTGCGCGACCAAATCCCAGAACTGACGACGCGCGAGCGGATCGACGCCAGTCGTCGGTTCATCGAGCACCAGCAAGTCGGGGTCGTGAATCAGCGAGCAGCAAAGCCCGAGCTTCTGCTTCATTCCGCCCGAGAGTTTGCCGGCCGGACGATCCAAGAAGTTGTAGAGCCCCGTCGATTTCGTGAGCCGGTCGATTCGCCGTCTGCGTTCCGCTTCGCCATAGCCGAAGAGCCGCGCGAAGAACTGCAGGTTCTCTTCGACCGTCAAGGTAAAATACAGATTCTTGCCGAGGCCCTGCGGCATATAGGCGATCTTGGGGCACACCTTCGTGCGATGCGCCTTGCTGCGCATATCGCCGCCGAGCACGGTGATGTCGCCGCCATTCGAGGGCGCGGCCAATGCGCCAGTTACCAGCGAGAGGAGCGTCGATTTGCCAACGCCATCAGGACCGATCAACCCGATCGTCTTACACGCGGGAATTTCGATTGAGACATCATCCAGCGCGGTGATCTCGCCGAAGCGCTGAGTAATGTGCTCAAGACGGATGAACGGGCCGTTGCTCATGACGAAACGCAAGCGCTTATTGCTTGATCTTGAGGAAGTCGGGCCATTCGGCATCGGGGTCGAGCTTCACATACGCTACGCCAGGTAGCCCCGTGCGGGCATATTCGATATGCTGCTTCAGGAGATTCGCGGGGATACGCGCGCGCACGCGGAACATCAGCTTCTCGCGTTCCACCTCGGTTTCCACCGTCTTTGGCGTGAACTGCGCGATGCTCGATACGTATGAAATCTTCGCGGGGATTGGCCACTCCTTGAGGGAATCGAGCACGATGCGGCAATCCGCTCCCTGCGCGATGCGGCCAACGAGCTTTTCGGGTATGAAGAACGTCATGTACACGTCGGTGAGATCCACGAGATTGAGGATTCCCGCGCCAGCGCCTACCATCTCGCCAAGTTGCGCGATGCGGTATTGGATTCGTCCATCATGCATTGCGATGATGGTGGAATCCTTGATATCCACTTCGATGCGGGCGATCGTGGCCTTTTGCATAACGACATTCGCCTTGACTACATCAAGGCGGCTCTTGGCTGATTCTACTTCTACTTCGGCGCGCTTGGCTTTCGCTTCGGTGGATACCAACTGCGCCTTATACATCTGAATCGCGGTTTCGGCGTCTTCGATATCGGTTACGGGAATCGCCCCCGCCTGCGTGGCCTTGTAGCGACGCAGCTTGTTTTCGGCGCCGCGCAGCAAGGAACTCTTTTCGGCGATGGCGCTCTTGGCTGCTTCCATCTCGGCTTGCTTGATGGAGATCGTAATTTCCGCCTCCTTCACCGCCGCCTCCGCTTCGGCGAGCGCCGCCTTGGCCTTCATCAAATCGGCGCGAAGCTCGTCCGTCTGAATCTCCACCAACTTTTGTCCATTGCTTACGAGATCGCCCTCTTCGATATAGATCTTTTCAATGCGCCCGCCGAGCTTGGCCGAGATCGTTACCTCGGTGGCCTCGAGTCGTCCATTGCCAGCTACGAACTTATCGGGATCGTAGGGCTTGCGATTGGCGATGACATTGTAGAGATAGAACGCTCCACAGGTTACTGCGATGATTACGCACCATAATCCGATTCTTTGTTTCATTATATTTTCTCCTCAAGGGTGGATATTGTATCAAATCGTTTGGCATTGATGCAACATGGCATCTCGGTTGTCCAATCCTTCAATGTCTGGCATTGCCATTATTCTTTCGCCAGCAGTCTGAAACAGAGAATCGTGATATCGTCGGCTTGTTCGGAACCATCGGCGAAGACGTTCACATCATCGAGCACGCCATTGGTGAGCGCCATCGCGTCATGACCGGCGAGCAGAGCATCCATTGTCTTCAACAGTCGCTTTTCGCCGTAGAGCGCCTCGGTGGGGTTGGTTGCTTCGGTTACGCCGTCCGTGTAGAGCATCAGACCGTCGCTGGAATCGAGCGTCAGGGTCTGTCGGTTGTAACGTGCGCCATCCATCGCGGCGAGCGGCAGACCGCTTTTCGCCTGGAGGTATTCGACCGAACCGTTCGCACGCAGAAAGAGTGGCGGATTGTGTCCGGCGTTCACGTACTCCATTACCCCCGTCGCCAGATCCACGCAACCGATCCACGCCGTAACGAACATATTCGCGTCGTTGCCCGTCGCCAATCGGTGATTCGTCTTCTCAATCGCCTCGACGATGCTCAGCCCTGCTTTGAGATAGCTTTGGATGGTCGCCTTCGCCCGCATCATAAAGAGCGCGGCGGGGATGCCTTTGCCGGATACGTCGGCAATGACGAGCGCGAGTTTGTTGGGCGCCACGAAATAGAAGTCGTAGAAGTCGCCGCCGACTTCCCTCGCCGTAATCATTCGCGCGTAGAGGTCGATTTTCCTCGAGAGGTTGGGATATGGCGGGAAGCGAGAAGGTATGGCATTCGTCTGAATCGCCTTGGCCATCGCCATGTCTTTCTCGATGCGTTCGGTCTCGCGCGCATGGAAAGCTTCGATGCGCTCGTGCTGACGCAGCACCTTGCCGAAGAGTAGCCCGCCCACGAGTAGCACGATGCCGAGCGCGATTGCCGCCGCGATAACCGAGATGTTGCGTTCCGCCATGATATCGGAGACTGGGATGACGACGTAGACATCCATCTCGGCGAAAACAAGGCGCACTCTGCGCACGTACGAATCGACGCCGAACACCGCCATCCGCATCATCGTCTCGTCGTTTGCGAACGTCTTTGCGTCGACTCCCGAATCAGTCAGCGGACGATCCGCCCATTCTGGTTTGAAGCCCGAGAGGATCGTGCCGTTTTCGCGATCGACCAGCAGGTAGTGGCCGTTCGCGCCGGCGTTGGTGTTCTCCATCAGGTTCTCCAACTCGCGCCGGAAGCGCACGCGGAAGTCGCGGTACGAATCGCCGACCTGAATGTAGCCGCCATGCGGAAACGGCAGACCAACGTACTTCAGCCACAGACCAAGCCCGCCCTTCGACTGCGAGCGCCCGCATTTGCTCTTTCGAAAACGCTGGGTGACGTGCGAGCGTTCTCCGGAATTGAGCGCATTGAACTCCGCGGTGTAGGGGCCGGACGCCATGTCGAAGCCGATGTAGATTGGATTTGCCGCAGCGACGATGATGTTGCTTGGACCGACGATGTTGATCTCTTCGCAATCATAGCGCTCGAGCGCGGCATTGAGGTCGGCTTTCGCGGCGACATCCGACGATCCCCATTCGCCCACGAGGATTCTCGCCACGCGCAATGCCTCTGGCTCGACGTTGTAGTCCACGCTATCTATGGCCGATGCGATGCACGATTCCATGAGACGATCAAGCCGCGTTTCCGCCGACTTCGTCTGCACGATCCAGACGAACGAGAGCATTACGATGTAAACCGTCGCGAGCACACCCGCGAGCAGCAGTTCCTTCTTAAGTTCTTTTTTCATTTTCATATTTGAAAAGTCCGACGACGGAGTAGTATATCATATTTTGCGCCCTTCATACCTAATGCTCCATACTTGGCCTAAAACCCCTTGCGGTGATTTGGAAGGGGAAAGCAATACCGACACATTGGGCTCACTATAGGGACACTTGGGCTTTTTGATACCGACATATCGGCCTTACTATAGGGACACTTTGGGTCGGCAACCCCGAGAGGTTGGCATGAGGGCTTAGAGGGGTTAAGATTTTGACAGGATTAACAGGATTTACTTCGATTGGAGAGATGAACGTGGAGATATTGACAGATTGTTTTTTGGATATTGATAGATTGCTTTTTGGATATAATGTAGTTTCCTTACTGATATAGACACCCTGCTGAATTGATAGGCGTACACAAATTGCCCCATAGGCGTACACGAAATGCCCGACTTAGGTACATTAATTGCCCCATAGGCGTACACAAATTGCCCCATATAGAGAGGTTGGCGTGTGGGCTTAGAGGGGTTGTAAAAGTGGCTTGAAGAGGTTGAAGAGGCGATATGGACACGATTTTGTGTGCGGGCGAGAGTTTAAGGCGCGAATTATGAAATTTGATGGTTTTGGCGGTAATATTTGGCTTTATGCCTAAATATCTCCTCTCAATTTCGCATTTGGTTTCGCATTCATTTCGCAGTGTTTGCGAAACGATTGCGAAATTGAGTGCGAATTTGAGATGGCTTATTTGCATATTTATAGCATATATGCGCGTGTTTTATCAATATTTCCCACTTTCGTAATTAAACTCTCACATACGCGCGAAATTGGGTTATGAGATATGCGGCTTCGTTGCATTTTTTAGAGATAGCCGTGTAGGAGAATTTGCGAGTGTGTCCCTGGTTGATTTGAAATGGCTTGTGTTCTCCATGAGGAGAGTATATAAGTTATAAAAGCTGTGAATAATAGCAACACTTAAAATGGTTGCAAATAACCATTGACAAGTTGAGAATGTTTTTGCTACAATATGCGCTGTGTTTGAAAGAGTATTAAGATGAAAGTCGAAAAATCTGGTTCAAAGTTCATACATGAAGTAGCGATGTTGCTACGTGGGATGTCGTTGCAAGCTGATGAAATGTCGTACGTGGGTGCCGAAATAGCTTTCGTTCTTTATAAAATAGATGATAAACGATTTATTGCCAATGAAGTGGAGTTGCTTGATTTTCTGAACGGCCTTGATTGCTCAATTGGTCTGCGGGCAGATCTTATGCGCGATGTCGTACCACATTGGAATTTGGTGTCACGTTTGCAAAATCGTTATTCAAAAACTGAGTGCAAGGATGCGATTCGCGAGTTCGCCAACCATGTCAATCTTGCTAATATTAATGTTCCGTCTTCCATAGTTCCGTTAATCACTAAGTTGCTTTCTGCCGAGCCTGGCGGAGTGATGGTTGATGTTGCATGTGGGCACGGAGCCGTTTTGGCGCAAGCATTGGAGGAAGATGGAGAATTAAATGGAGAAGCGGTCGATATCAATCCGCAGAATGTTGGCTTTACGGAAATGGTTGTTGCGCCTTTTAAAAAGCGCGTTGGCGTTTATCTACAATCAGCATTTGACTTTATTGCCGATCATATGTGGAAGTACGATAAGGTTTTTTGCTTTCCTCCGTTTGGCTTGCGCATGGATCGTAGTTTTCGCTGGGAAGAGTTTCAGCGTATGTTGCCTGGCGCGTTCCAAAATGTTAGTGTTGGGTGTCGAAGCGAATTGTTGTTTGCGCTCGCTACTGTGGCGGCGATGAAGGAGTCTGGAAGGGCGGTTATGCTTCTGCCGAATGGAGCGCTTTTTAATCAGATGTCGGGAATGGCGGCCGCGCGTGAGTATCTACTGAACAGTGGCTATCTTGATTGCGTCATTTCGTTGCCAGATCGCATACTGGAACGGACGCAAGTCTCCGTTTCGTTGCTAGTGTTCTCCAAAAAGGAAAAACGTGAACGCGTTACGATGATTGATGCTTCTCGTCTTGGAGAAAAGGGACGTCGCTTTAGCACTCTTTCAGGCGATACGATTGACTGCATTGTTAATGCCGCATATGGATTTCGCACTGACGATAATTGGAATAAGTTGTACCGCAAGGAGATTTCTTGTACTGAAATTCGGCTTGACGGTTATGATTTTAACGCCACTCGTTATTTTGAAAAGGCAATTCTGCCACGATTTGAAAATGCCGTGCGTTTTGGCGACATTCTCAAGACTGTGGAACGTGGCGCGGTAATTGGATCAAAGGATATGGACGATTTGGTGGCTACTGGCAATGGAGCGTGTTACTATCTTTCGCCGGGCAACATTGATAGCGGAATAATCTCATCAGCGTTGGCGGAGATGCGAGAATTGCCGAAGAATGCTCCGGTTTTGGAGGCGGGTGATGTTTTGCTGATGCGTACAGGCATAAATTCCAAAATCGCGGTTTTTGACGGTTCCTTTGACAAGCCGGTTGTGCCGAGTTCGAATCTCTTTGTGTGTCGGCTTGATCGCGAGCGCGTTGATCCTTGGTATTTGAAGGCGTTTTTCGAGAGTGATGATGGGCGGAGCGTGATCTCGTCAATAGCAGTCGGTTCGTCCATCAAGTCGATTTCGGTGAAAAGTCTCGTTGATTTGCGATTGCCATTGCCGCCGATGGAGCGACAAATTGAAATTGCCAACGAGTATAAAGCGAAATTCAATCGAATGCGGGAACTGCGGATTGAAATGGAAAAGCTTGGTCGCGAACTGATGGAGGTGTATAAATGAAGGATGCGCAAGAGCTTTATTCCTTCATTTACAGGGCTTGCGATTATTTGCGCGGGCCGGTAGGGCACGAAAGCTTTAAGGACTATCTTACTCCGCTCCTTTACTACAAGCGATTAAGCGACACATGGGACGAGGAATATGCGTCGTCGCTCGAAGAATCCGGAGGCGACGAGGAGTATGCGCGACTTCCCGAGCAACACCGTTTCGTAATTCCCGAAGGATGTCATTGGCAGGATATTCGGCAACGTGACGAGAATTTGGGCTCGGCCATTGTCGAGGCATTGCGGCTCATTGAGCAGGCTAATCCCGAAACGCTTTACGGAGTATTAAGTGCGTTTTCCACCGCTAACTTCACCGACAAGACGATTATCAGCGATGAGCGTTTTCGCAATTTAATTGAGCATCTTTCGCAGCGTAAGCTCGGCAACAACGATTATCCCGCCGACCTTATGGGCGATGCGTACGAGATATTGTTGAAGGAGTTTGCCGACGAGTCTAAGGCCAAGGCCGGCGAGTTCTATACTCCGCGCGCAGTAGTGAAGCTTTTGGTGCGCATTCTCGATCCAAAGCCTGGCGAAAAGGTTTATGATCCAGCCTGTGGATCTGGGGGAATGTTGATTGAGGCAATTCGTCATATTCAAAATTCCAAGCTCAGTTACGGGCTCATCTTTGGACAAGAGCAAAACCCGATGAACGCGGCGATTGCGAAGATGAATCTTTTCTTGCATGGAGCGACTGATTTCCAAATTATGCAAGGCGACACGCTCGGGAATCCGAAGATTCTTCAAGGTGGAGGTCTGGCCACTTTCGACTGCGTCATCGCCAATCCTCCGTTTTCGCTCGACAACTGGGGCGCGGCGAAATGGGCGGATGACCCCTATGGGCGCAATCTTTGGGGAACGCCGCCTGCGTCTAATGGCGATTTTGCCTGGATTCAGCACATGGTTAAGTCCATGC
>CALCDB010000046.1 GCA_937901395.1 uncultured Verrucomicrobiota bacterium | reverse complement strand
CAATCACCGCTGCTGGCGGACTTTCCAAGGAAGAGATCGAGAAGATGCGCAAGGATGCGGAGGCGCATGCCGCCGAGGACGAAAAGCGTCATGCTGAAGTCGAGGATCGTAACAAGGCGGATGGACTCGCGTTTCAGGTGGAAAAGACCTTGCGGGACGCAGGGGACAAGATCGCCGCGGATAAGAAGGCGCCAGTCGAGGCCGCTCTCAAGGAGCTTAAGGAAGCGCTTGCCAAGCAGCCGCCAGTTCCGATTGCGGAAATCAAGGCGAAGCAAGATGCGCTCATGAAGGTAATGGAGCCAGTCGCGCAGGAAATGTACGCATCGGCCCAAGCCAATCAGGCGGCGCAGCAAGGCGGGCAGAACCCCGGAGCGGGAACGCCACCACCTTCGCAAGATGAGCCGAAGAAGGATAAAGGCAACGATGATGTAGTCGACGCTGATTTCACAATGAAATAATAAAACGGTAAATTAATTCCAGAAAGGAGCAAACAAGATGAACATTAGACCATTAGGTGATCGCGTTCTCGTGGAACCGATTGAAGAGAAGGAGCAGACGGTTGGGGGTATTATCATTCCTGATTCTGCGAAGGAAAAACCGATGCAGGGCAAGGTAATTGCAGTCGGTAAGAAGGTGGATAAGGAAGGCAAGGAAATTGCATTCGATGTAAAGAAGGGTGATACGGTATTGCTACCAAAGTACGGCGGCACCGAAGTTAAGATAGGCGAGAAGAAGCTGCAGCTCGTGAGAGAGGAAGATCTTCTTGGCGTAATTGAAAAGTAAGAAAGGAAAGTAGAAAATGGCAAAGCAGATTAAATTTGACGCGGAAGCGAGACAGAAGATTCTCGCTGGTGTTGAAAAGCTCTCGAATGCGGTTACCTCCACATTGGGGCCGTCGGGGCGCAACGTGATTCTTGATAAGAAGTTCGGTTCGCCGCAGATTACCAAGGATGGCGTAACCGTGGCGAAGGAGATTGAACTACCCGATCCATTTGAGAACATGGGCGCGCAGATGGTCAAGGAAGTTGCTTCCAAGACCAATGATGTTGCCGGCGATGGCACGACAACCGCTACCCTGTTGGCGGAGGCGATTTATCGCGAGGGACTTAAGAACCTGACGGCAGGCGCTAACGGTATGGCGTTGAAGCGCGGCATTGACAAGGCGACGGCGGCGGTTACCGACGCAATCGCGAAGCTCTCCAAGAAGGTGAAGAGCGCTGACGAGATCGCTCAGGTAGCGACGCTTTCGGCCAATGGCGACGAGGAGATCGGTAAGATGATTTCCGAAGCCATGGATAAGGTTGGCAAGGAAGGCACGATTACCGTTGAGGAGGCGAAGACGCTTGAAAGTTCGTTGGATGTGGTCGAGGGAATGCAGTTCGACAAGGGTTATCTCTCGCCATATTTCGTGACGAATGCAGATGCGATGGAGTGCGAATTGGAAGATCCATTCGTATTGCTTTTCGAGAAGAAGATCGCGAATCTTCAGGATATGCTACCGCTGTTGCAGGCGGTCGCGAAGACGGGGCGTCCGCTCATGATCATCGCTGAGGATGTCGAGGGAGAGGCATTGGCTACGCTCGTAGTGAATAAGCTTCGCGGCACTTTCCAGGTTTGTGCGGTAAAGGCGCCTGGCTTCGGCGATCGTCGCAAGGCCATTCTCGAGGATATCGCGATTCTCACTGGAGGCCGTCTCATAAGCGAAGATATCGGCATTAAGCTTGAGAACGTTCAACTTTCCGATCTTGGCCGTTGCAAGAAGGTAGTCGTTGACAAGGATAACACGACGATCGTCGATGGCCTTGGCAAGAAGGCGGATATCGATGCTCGCATTGCGATCATCAAGAAGCAGATCGAGGATACGACTTCCGATTACGACCGCGAGAAATTGCAGGAGCGCCTTGCCAAGCTCGCTGGTGGCGTGGCTCTGATCAAGGTTGGCGCGGCCACCGAGGCGGCGATGAAGGAGAAGAAGGATCGTGTCGATGATGCGCTTCATGCTACTCGCGCTGCGGTGGAGGAAGGCATCGTTCCTGGCGGCGGTGTTGCGTATTTGCGTGCGCAGAAGGCGATTGATGCGCTTAAGCTCGATGGCGATGAAAAGGTTGGTGCGCAGATCATCTCGCGTGCGATCGAGGCGCCATTGCGCAAGCTCGTCAACAATGCCGGCCAAGAGGCGGCTTTGGTTATTGCCAACGTCAAGAAGGCGACGGGAACGAATGGTTACAATGTGCGCACTGGCGAGTATTGCGACCTCATAAAGGCGGGCGTTGTTGACCCCGCTAAGGTGACGCGTAGCGCATTGCAGAACGCCGCTTCCATCGCGAGCTTATTGCTCACGACGGATTGCATGGTAACCGATCTTCCGGAGAAGAAGGAATCTTGCGGATGCGGCGGACATGGCGGCGCCCCGGATATGGGCGGCATGATGTAAGCTATAGCCATACTATATGGTAAAACGGCGCACCTCGGTTTCGAGCCGAGGTGCGTTGTTTTGATTAGTGGATTTTGGTATAATACCCCGCATCAATGAACCCAGCGTTTAGAGTATTGGCCTCGATCGGCAAGTTCGGGGTCGTGTTGTTCGAGACAATAGCTTATATTCCATCGGTGTTTTTAAGGCGATCGGGATTGGTCGAATTGTCAACGCAATTATATGCTACTGGAATCAGGACTCTTCCGGTAATATCGGTGGTGGCGTTCTTCACGGGTATGATTTTATCCTTGCAGGGCGGCTTGTTGTTGGCGAAGTTCAATCAGGAGATGTTTTTGGGGGCGGCGGTGATGATGACGTTGGTTCGCGATATGGCTGCGTTTTCATGCGGAATATGCTTGGCGGCCTGCGTGGGTTCTGCGATCGCGGCGGAATTGGGAACCATGAAAGTGCATGATGAGATTGACGCGCTTAAGATTATGGATATCTCGCCGATTAGGTTCTTGGTTGCTCCACGGATTCTGGCGTTGGCGATGATGGCGCCGTTGTTGACGTTCTATTGCTGCATCTTGGGCATAGTCGGCGGAGGGTTGGTTGGCGTGACGCAACTTAATATAAATTTCGGACAATTCGTGGCGGGGGCGATGAATGTAATTGATGTGAAGGATTTCTACGTTGGGCTTATAAAGTCCAGCGTGTTCGGGGTTTTGATAGGTACGATATCTTCGGTGGAAGGGTTGAATACGGAACTTGGGGCGACTGGCGTTGGCAAGTCCACGCAGCGAGCGGTGATAGAATCGTTGTTGCTGATATTGATAATTGGGTATATGCTTACGAGGGCTTGCTACTGATGAATATGATTGAATTCAAGAATGTCACCAAGCGATTCGGCGATACTCTCGTATTGGATGGGCTATCCTTCGCCGTGGAAAAGGGCGAGATCTTTGTAATCATAGGTCCTTCTGGAACTGGAAAATCGGTAACCCTGAAACACATAGTCGGCCTCGAAGAGCCAGATGGAGGAGAAATTACGGTCGCCTCGAAGAAGGTTGGTTATTTATTCCAGTCTGGGGCGCTGTTGGCATGGAAGAGCGTATACGAAAACGTGGCATTGCCATTGGAGGAGACGACCGATCTTTCGGGCGATGAGATCGAGAAGCGCGTAGTTGATGCGCTTAAGGCCGTCGGGTTGGAAGATGCGATGGATAAGTATCCATCCGAGATATCCGGCGGAATGCAAAAGCGAGCCGGCTTGGCGCGCGCCATAGTCTGCCGGGCGGAAGTAATATTGTATGATGAGCCAACTTCCGGGCTTGACCCAATTTCGTCCATTAACATATCACGCCTCATTCGCGATATCGCGCGAAACCATGGAGTGACGTCGATCTTGGTTACGCATGATTTGCTAAGCGCGCTTAGAATAGCGGATAAGATAATGCTGCTTGATCATGGCAAGTGCGTATTGTGCGGAACGCCCGATGATTTTGCCAAGTCTGATATTCCAGAAGTACAAAAGTTTCTTGAGGCCGTAAGAGGAGATGGTTTATGAAAAGAAAAAACGATACATTCTCGCAGATAATCGTAGGCTTTTTCATGCTTACGCTTATGGTGCTGTTGGGCTATTTTACG
Source organism: uncultured Verrucomicrobiota bacterium (assembly GCA_937901395.1). Taxonomy (GTDB): domain Bacteria; phylum Verrucomicrobiota; class Kiritimatiellia; order RFP12; family UBA1067; genus UBA1067. The sequence goes on along the minus strand of CALCDB010000046.1, from coordinate 8,878 downwards.
ATTGCGATATCCGGGGTGGATATTCTAACCAATCGTAATCGCAAGGAGATACGCGTGGCGTTTGATGAAGTTGGGGGCCTTAGGGAACATGACGATGTAATCTATCGAGGAACGAAGGTTGGAGTAGTCGAGCACGTAATCATAACCCCGCAGAAGTTGTATGTGGAGGCCAAGATTGACGAGAATGTGATTCTTCGCGATGGCTACAGGGCTTCAGTTTGCAAGTTGTCGATGCTGGGCGGCAATTATCTATTGTTGGAAGAGGGCAATGGCGGCGAGATCGACCCCGGCGCCATAGTTCTCAAGGGCGATCGGCCTACCGACTGGATGCGCGAGATTTCGACGATCATCGATAACTTGGAGCGCATTACCGCGAGCCCGGAATTGCGCAAGGTAGCCACCAATCTCGTGGTAATGAGCGATCATGCGAAATCATTTACGGAAAAGGCGGATGCCCTCGTGACGCGACTGGAGAAGGGCGAGGGAACCTTGGGCAAGTTGATGACGAATGACGATTCCATTTATACTGACCTCAAGGAGACTATGGCCAATACGCGGCAAATTTCGGAGAAGCTGAATAATGAAAAGCTCTATAATGATTTGTCGGTCAGCATCGCCGGGCTGCGGAAGGCCGTCGATCAATTCAATTCAAACCGCACCATCGACAAGGCCGACGCGTTGGTGGCCAACCTCAATGCGGTAGTCGCGTCGTTGCAGTCCGGCAAGGGAACCTTGGGCAAGCTAATCGAAGACCCAACGATGTACGACAAGGTGAATGGGCTCATAACCGACGCGCGGCAAGTATTGGATAATTTCCGCGATACGACCCCGATTAGCACATTCTCTTCTCTGGCGATAGGCGGGTTCTAAGCGATGATCTTATTATTCGCCTCATTGTTCATCACGAATCCTTTGCCGCTGGATATGCCGCGCGCGGAATCGTTCCTGATACGAGAAGGGGATAGGCAATTTCTTGAAGATCGCTACAATCGCATGGATTTGTGGATTTCGCAAGCGGTGCTGGGGCGTTGGATGGATGACGATGGAAGGGTGTTTACCTTATCAAAGCTTGATTGCGAACCTCCGGCGATAGAGCAGGATGCGAGCGAGACGCGGATGGATTATGCGAAAGGCCGCGTGATGTTCGATTGCCGCAAGGTCTTGCGCCATGGGAACGAGGCGACCGATGCATTCGGCAATGCGATAGCGATACTCTCGCCCATCGAGCCGGAGAAATGCGGCGTTCCGCCAAGGCAAGTCCCGCACGGCTTCGCCGATGTCGACTATTGGCACGGCACCAATTCCTCCGCGATAGTGTGCACGTTCTTGCCGGAAAAATCAAAGGCATGGTATATGGCCTCTTGGGAATTGGCCGATGGAGACGCCCACGCTGATATGCTCAAGAACTTCGAGGATGATTTTCTACGCGATTTCGGAAAGCTAATCGACAAGGGACAGTTATGGGTTGGCGGAGATAAGGAGCCGAGCGACGAGCGGGAGGCGCTTAGATTGGCCGCGCATCATTCCATAACCAATTACGTGGAGTGGCATTGGACGGACGCCAATGAATTCACGGTAATCGACAACCTCGCCTCGCATCGCGAGATCATCGCCTCGCTTACCAATGAGTTCTGCGTGATGCGCAAGAAGTATTCGGAAGCGCTGCCAACTTCCATCGATGGCTCGAACGCGCTTTGCGTTGCGCGCATTTACAATTCCAGAGAAGAGTATTTGGACGCGCTTGAAATTGATGATGCCACTAATATGATGTGGTCGGCGGCATATTGGAGCCCGCTACGGCGCGAGTTGGTTGCGTATTTGCCAGAAGCTGGAACGGATGAACTACTTAAGACCATCCGCCACGAATCGTTCCATCAATACCTATCGTATGCAACTTCGATGATAGCGGTTTCGCCTTGGCTCAACGAGGGCTATGCGCAATATTTTGAGGATGAAGCAAGGCGGGATTGGGGCTTGATGATTGATGTCGATGATTTGGCGCGACTCATTCCATCTATTTTGAGTATGGATTACGAGGCGTTTTACGGCGGCAGCGATTTTGAACGAAGATTGAAATATAAGTTGGCGTGGTCAATCGCCGTGTTCATCGAAAATGGAGCCGCCAAAGTTCGCCTTGAGCCATTTAAGAATGTGAAGCGAAACTATTTTGAGGAGTTGTTGAAGTCGCAGAATATGCAACGCGCAACATCGGCTGCGTTTGGCGATCAACCCGCCTTGGATTTGTTCATTGCAGAGTGGAAGAAGTTTTGGAAAAATACGTCGGTAGATTAGCCCCATCGCCAACTGGCGCATTGCATCTCGGTAATGCACGAACATTCATGATCGCATGGTTGCGCGCACGCTCGCAGGGCGGACGAGTAATCTTGCGGATTGAAGACCTCGATCATCCCAAGGATAAGCCAGGCGCCGCAGCGCAATCAATTGAGGATCTTCGATGGCTGGGCTTTGATTGGGATGAAGCGTATGTGCAAAGCGAGCGCAAGGAACGTTACCGCGAAGCGTTGGCGAAGTTGGATGCGTATCCCTGCGTCTGTTCGCGCAAGGATGTGGAAGCCGCGCAATCGGCTCCGCATGCCGGCGAGCAACTTTATTATTCCGGAACTTGTAGAGACCGATTTTCCAGTTGGAAAGACGCCTTCGCATATAAGGGCGCGGCGCCCTGTTGGCGCTTTCGGGTGCCGCGAAGAACGATAGTTCAATTCGACGATGTTTTTTATGGCCATTATGCCCAAGCGGTATCCGAAACGTTGGGCGACTTTCCCATCGCACGAGATGAGTTTGGCGCCGGCTATACGCTCGCGGTAGTGGTTGATGATGCGGAGATGGGGGTTACCGAGGTCGTGCGCGGCGATGATCTATTGGCGGCCACGCCAGCGCAGATACTTCTGCAACGCGCCTTAAATTTGCCTACCCCGCAATACTGCCATGTTCCATTGGTGATCGGCGAGGATGGAAAACGCTTGGCGAAGCGTCATGGCGACACGAGGATAGCGAGTTTTCGCGAAAGTGGTAATTCGCCAAAGGAACTAATTGGTATGCTCGCACATTCCTGTGGTTGGGCGGAGAAGGGCGAGCAGCTCGGCCTTGTTGATCTTCTGCCACGATTCACGCTTTCCACTATTCCGCATACGCCTTGTCGTCTTATGGCATTGCACGACCAATGACCTTTTGCACTACCCCCTAAAGCAATACCGACACATTGGGCGGACTATAGGGACACTTGGGCTTTTTGATACCGACATATCGGGCTTACTATAGGGACACTTTGGGTCGGCAACCCCGAGAGATTGGCATGAGGGCTTAGAGGGGTTAAGATTTTGACAGGATTGACATGATTTGCTTCGATTGGAGAGGTGAATGTGGAGATACAGACAGATTGTTTTTTGGATATTGATAGATTGCTTGTTGGATATAATGTAGTTTCCTTACTGATATAGACATCCAGCTGAATTGATATAAGTACACAAATTGCCCCATAGGCGTACACGAAATGCCCGAATTAGGTACATTAAATGCCCCATAGGCGTACACAAAATGCCCCATATAGAGAGGTTGTCATGAGGGCTTAGAGAGGTTAAGATTTTGACAGGATTAACAGGATTTAATTCGATTGGAGAGGATAGCCGTGTAGAGGTGGAGAAAGGGAGAAGGATAATGCACGAAAAACATTTACTCGGACAATAGGTGATAACGCGTACGGTATGATAAAAGGTAAGCCAAAAGAATACGGACTTAAGATTGTCAATATCGGTGGTAATGTTAAAATGATTATGCCGATATGAAGATAGGGATAACTTGCAATAATTGCAAGAAAATAGTATTTCCACACGCATATATATGCGTGTAATGGAAAACTGCTGGAAATCATATCGTGAATCGCCGCTGTGGGTGTGTCCCCAGAAATTGGGGAGTGAGATTTTTCAATTTAATCGCTTGACGATAGAAAATAAACTTGGTAATATTATATGCAATAATTGTGAAGGGTATATTCATATATGAATAAGTTAAAACTATTAGCGGTAGCGAGTGTCGCATTTGCGACTTTTTTGGCAACTGGGTCTGCAGTTGCGGGGCTTGGCAGCACGCCTAAGTTCGGTCATACGTTCAATGGTAGTATCGTGAATATCGGTTCAACCGATATTTCCACGGTGAAGAATATCTCTGGAACGTATGTTGACGGGCGCGATGAAGGAGTGCAGGCATTTCAGTTGACGGGCGCTGGGGCTACTGGTAATACTCAGGGCTATAATATCGGCACCTCGACTTGGACAGTTGGCATGATTGCGAAGGTTCCAGATTTGGGAGATAGTCGCATTTGCTTGTGCGCGTGGGGTCCAGGTAATGGCAATGGCGATATGTATGGACTATATGTGAAAGGGAATGTGGTTTCGTTTAATCACAATGTTGGTGAAAGCCATACCGAGGTGGTCAGCGCCACGGTTGATGACATAACCGACTTTCATACTTATGTGCTAACTTCAAATAATGGAAGTTTGACGTTATACGTGGATGGATATTCGAGGGGAACGGGAAGCTACGGTGCAACCACTACGCGTACGGCGTATGGCATTTTTGCGGTTGCTAATGGTCAGACAGCGGCTCAACAAGGTTGCGTCGATTCAACAGGTCTTGCGCTTCAGGATTGGCGCCTTTATGCGGAGGTGCTGAGCGAGAGCGATATTCGCATCTATTCTTCTTCGGATGCGCCGACCATCAATGTGACGATTCCAGATGGGTTTGACGATGTATGGGAAAACATTCCATGGGAGGATGATCCGCCAACGACGGATGCATTCGTGACGATGACATTCGAGGGAGCGGCGACGATTGACCTCGGTAATACGAGTCCAGATGGCATAAGTTTCGCTTTTGCTGGTGGAGCGGAAGGCGAGCTGGTAACAATTAAGGGGGAAGCGAGCGTTTTGGGTAGTTTCGTGGGCAGAGTTGCTTTTGCGGAATTCGTTGGACAGGTTGAGTTTGATTTTGATGCGACGACGGGTTATGATGCATCGAATCTTTTGTCGGCAATCAAGTCGGCGGGAGATAATGTAACCTACAAGTTCGTGGGCGAAGGCGAGTATGGTGCGACCTTGGATTATGGCACCGGTTATCAAAATGCGACATTCGCCACGCATATCATTTTCGCGGGTGGAACGCATACGATGCAGTATCGTTGCGAGAGCGGCGGACTTAAGTTCGGCACGAATGCGACGCCAGAAAAGCCGACGATCCTCATCACCGAAGGAGCGACCCTTACCTTCAATGCGCGCAATCTTTGCGGATGGACTTCGGGGGCTTCGAACGCGAATGGCATCATCAAGGTCGATGAAGATTCAACCCTGAATCTTGTGCCAGTCGGAGGAACAATGTATTGGGCGCAGCAGTTCTACTTGATGCCGGGTTCGACGTTCAACTTAACGGACGACGGAAGCAACTTCCGTATCAATGGCGGAGCGATTGAGAGTGCGGCGCAGTTCTACGTTCCCGCGAGCGAGACGCAGAATTTCACGAAGCCAGCCGTGATCAATCAGTTGGGCAACACGGGAATTATGGCGAGAAACGAGGGTAGCGTTGGCGTTGGCATTTATGTAGGAGAGAACTCCAAGTTGACGATCAATAGCGCGGTTGAGCCACATGGAGGAACGGTAACGGTAACGAAGTTCGGCAAGGGAGCGATTGAGATGGTCGATGGACAATCGTTCACGGCTCCGCTCACGGTTGAAAATGGCATCATTTCACTTACGGGAGCATCGGCTTTCGGTGATGTGTCGGTAGCGAATGAGGTAACGTATATCTTCCCGAGCGAAACCGCCGAGGATGTTCCGGTAGCGGTTTGTTCGGGCACGCTCACTACCTTAAGCGATAAGTTCTTGAATAAGACGGTATATGTAGCGAATGCCGATGAGACGGTTGAGCCGACGATGATTGAAAACAAGACTCTCGTCTATAACGAGAACACGGTTGCGTATTCCAAGAGCATGCTTTACGATACGATCAGTGACGAGGAGATTAGCATTGCGAATATCGTCGATCTTTTCACGGCGCAAATTGAAGAACCAACTGAAGTTCAGGTCGGCTTTACCTGCGAGACGGATTCGGTGACGCTTTACTTCGCGAAGGGCGATCTCGCGCTTTTGCAGGAAGCGAAGATCTCGAAGGTGTTTGTAAAGCGTAATTTCGTGGAGGACAAGGCGGAAACGCTCAAGATTCAGCCGGTGGACGGCATTGATGCGGAAGAGTATTCTTCGTTGGTGGAGATGTTCGATTTCGCGGATGTTGGATGGCTGCTCGATGGGCGCACTACGTATGTGGCGGCAGAAGGCGAGGATGTTACCGCAATGAAGATCAATGAAAAGTTGCTGGGCTACGAGGGCGAGTTCACGCTCTACCTGAATGGCGGCGACTTCATTCTCGATAATCTACTCCTGTGCGATAAGGTAGCGATCGTCTCTAAGAAGGACGTTACGGTTGCGAACAAGAGCGAGCTTAGCGGACAGGGCTTGATTGACGAACTCGCCAAGATTGATTTGACCGGTGTCGAGGGAATGCCAATTTGGGATATCCCGATTGTTGATAATGGCGTATGTCTCTACGACTGGACCTTTATGGGAGCCGGTAGCGGGAGACGGTCGGATGCAAGTAGAGGTAAGAAGACGGATACGATTGAGTTCGACACCGATTATGATGTCTCGAACAGCTACCTTACTGGCGAGTCGTTCAAGTACGGCTGGGCGGTGAATACTCTCTCGACTCCATATTCAACAGGCGGCATTACCTACCCAGCGGAAACGTGGTCGTGCATGGTGGCGGGCATTTTGCCGAATGTGCCGAATGCCGCGCTCATCACTTTCGGTACGAAGGAAGGCGGAACGATCGGCCTTATCGCGGGCAAGAATGATAACGAGGTGAAGATCGTCCGCACGATAGATGGTGCTACTCCGTATCAGGCGTTGGCGACGATGGGCGTTCCGAACGCTACCACTACTTCGCACACGTATGTGTTCACCAAGACGCCAACGAAGATCATCGTATATCTCGATGGACAGAAGTGGAACGAGACGGAGGTCGAGAACCCGACATTCGGCAATCAGCTTCAGATTGGCTCGATTCATGGCAACCCTGGATCTACGGGAATTCAGCGGGCAAATGGCGCCACCAACGCTACGGCGATTCAGGCGGTGCGCATTTACGAGTACGCGTTGGGTCCGCAAGCGTTGAAGGCGCTCTCGGATGAATTCGCGTATGTTTCGCCATTCGGAACTTACGCCCGCACATTCGAGGGTGAGGAGAATTGGGTTGCGGAAGAGAGCTGGACGAAGGAAGGCGAAGAGGAGAAGTTCGCGGAGCCGGCGAGCGGCGCGGCAGTGGAGATGAGCGCGAATGGCGCGGCGCAAATCACGATTGATACGGTAACGGATTGCGAATCGCTTACGTTCATGGCGGCGGAAGGCGCGGTGGAGCCGAGCTTCACCTTCGTTGGCGGCGTCGATGGCAAGGTGACCAATGATGGCGCGACCTTCATCAATGCGCCGATTACGATCAAGGGCTTCGCGCTTTCGATCGTGGGCGGACCTACCAAGCTTGGCGATGATGGTGCGCTTACATTCGACTTTTCGACGGCATCGCTTACTCAGTATGCGGGGCAGTCCGTCAAGTTGACGGGACCGATGGACGAGGATGAGCGCGTGAAGTTCATAGGCCCTGCTGAGGGCTCGTATTGCTCGGCTACGATGGGCTATGCGGAAGGGTGCTACTTCGTTACCGTTACCTCCACGCGTGAGCCAATCGGCACTGATATTTACCTCGCATCCGAGGATGAGGAAGTGTTGATCGAGGATACGACCGCATTCGTGGATGTTGCGGGCAACCCGATTCCGCGTATCGCGGACGATACTCTCGTAATCAACGATACGCGTACGCTTACATTCGATACTTCGCTTGCGATTGCGCTTACGAATATCGTAGTTAATAACGATGGAATGGTCAAGTTCGGCGATGCGCGTTATGGCGAGTATATCAAGATCGACGAGGGCGCCACTTTGGATATCAACGGTAATCGTGATATCGGAGCGAAGCTTATTCTCAATGGCGGCAAGCTTACGAATACTGGCGATGCAATCGACATTAACTATAAGCAGAATTGGGATGTGTCGGTATTGGCTAATTCCATTATCGATACGCCGAACACCAACGAGTTTGCGTCGATCAGTCAGGGCTACAACGCGATTGACTACAAACTCAATGGCAATAAGATAACGAAGATAGGTGAATCGGTATATCATATTAGCACGGCAACGATTGTTGGCGGCGGTTCGTTTGATGTTCAGCAAGGTACGCTTGACTTCATGAGGCAGACAACCTTCCCAGAAGATACGACAACTGACATTATGGTTCAGATGGCGGCGACGCTCAAGCTCTCCAATGCATTCGTAAAGAACGGAACGCTTAATGTTGTGATGTTCGCCGATTCGACATTGTATCTTGCAAATGGCGTTGCGGCGACATTTGATACATTGACAATCAACGACAACGAAGGATTCAAGCTCGACCTTTCGGGATGGACGATACCAGAAGAGGGCGTTACGGTAATGACGGTAACTGGGCTTGACACCGAGAAGATTACGCCAATTTGGCCGGAGGATGGAAACGAATATGAACTCGTCTACGATGATCAGACAGGTGTACTTTCGGCGAAAATCGCGCCAGTCAAGGTAATGGGCACGATGATGTATCTGCGTTAAGCAAGGGTGCTCGATACGAAGACGGGGCGGCGGTCGAAAGATTCGCCGCCTTGTCTTTCAAGCGCGGGGAGGGGGCGCTGCGCGCCCCATAAGAAGAGAGATTTTGTGGGAGAGAA
>CALCDB010000045.1 GCA_937901395.1 uncultured Verrucomicrobiota bacterium | reverse complement strand
GCAAGGCCGCGAAGAGCGCGGTGTGCAAGATCAACATCGACAGCGACTCGCGTCTGGCGATGACGGCGGCGATCCGCAAGCACATGGCCGAGAATCCGGGTCACTTCGATCCGCGTCAGTATCTGACGCCGGCGCGTGATGCGATGAAGGAGCTTTACATGCACAAGATCGTGAAGGTCCTCGGTTCGAACAACAAGCTCTAATCCCGTAAAAGAGGTAATAGATCATGGCGGAAAAGAAATCTGCTTACGCGCAGGCCGGCGTCAACATCGACGTCAAGATGAACGCGGTCGGCTCCATCAAGCAGATGGTAGCCAATACGAAGACCCAGAACGTGATCGGCAACATCGGCGCGTTCGGGGGTCTTCACAAGGTACCGCAAGGCAAGGACATGATCCTGGTCGCCTCGACGGATGGCGTGGGGACGAAGCTCAAGGTCGCGGCGATGATGAACCGTCACGATACGGTAGGCCAGGATATCGTGAACCATTGCGTGAACGACATTCTCGTGCAGGGAGCGAAGCCGTTGTTTTTCATGGACTACGTAGGCACCTCGAAGGTGGACGCGGGGCAGTTCAAGCAAATCGTGAGCGGACTTTGCAAGGCGTGCAAGGAGAACAAGATGGCCTTGCTCGGCGGGGAGACGGCGGAGATGCCGGGCCTTTATCCGGCGAACGAATACGATCTCGTGGGAACGATCGTCGGGTGCGTATCGAAGAAGCGGCTCATTACCGGCAAGTCGATTCGCGCGGGCGACGTGATCATCGGGCTACCTTCCGGTGGGTTGCAAACGAATGGCTTTTCGTTGGCGCGCAAGGTAATTTTCGATCTTTGCCAATTCTCTTGTCGCGATAAGCTGCCGGGCACGGATCAGACATTCGGCGAGGCGTTGTTGGCTGTGCACCGTAGCTTCCTGAGGCCAGTCGCGAAATTGTTGGATCGTAAGATTCACATTACGGGTATGGCGCATATCACTGGCGGCGGCTTTCAGGATAATATCCCGCGGGTATTGCCGAAGTGCGTGAACGCGGAGATTGATCGCTCCTCGTGGGATGTGCCGACGATCTTCAAGTTCATCGAGCGTCAGGGCAAAGTTGATCGCGATGAGATGTATCGCGTTTTCAACATGGGCATCGGCTACGTGATTATCATAGCGAAGAAGGATCTCGTGAAGGCGACGAACATCCTGAGAGCGCAGCATCAGCCATATTCGATAATCGGCGTTTGCCGCAAGGGCAAGGGCATCGTCACCTACAAGAACTGAAATGAGGGTAGCGCCGCACGTCGCAGAACTGCCGAAGAGCGGCATACGAAAGTTCTTCGACATCGTCGCGCAGTCGAAAGACATCGTATCTCTCGGCGTCGGCGAGCCCGATTTCGATACCCCTTGGCACATCTCGCGCGCGGCGGTGACGTGTCTCGAAGACGGCGGAACCCACTACACTTCGAATCTCGGAACGCCAGCGCTCAGGCAGGCGATAGCCAATTATCTTTCGCGGCGCTTCAAGGCGGAGTTCGATTGGCAACGCGAGATATTGGTAACGGTTGGCGTTTCCGAGGCGATTGACTTGGCGATTCGCGCATTATGTTCGCCTGGCGACGAGATTCTCTATCATGAGCCATGCTTCGTTTCCTACGCGCCCACGATTCGCTTGGCGCACGCCGTTCCCGTATGCGTGGAGACGAGAGTGGAGGACGAGTTTCGTCTCACGCTCGACGCCTTGGAGGCGAAGGTAACGCCGAAGACGAAGGCGCTGCTGTTGAACTTTCCGTGCAATCCAACGGGCGCGACGCTATCGCGCAACGATATGATGGCGATTCTTGATTTCGCCAAACGCCACGATCTCATCGTGCTTGCGGATGAAGTTTATAGCGAGCTTAATTATGAGCATGATTTTGTTGCGCAGCCGACATTGGATAGCTTCGCGACTTTCGGGGAATATCACGACCGCGTGATTTTGCTGAATGGCTTTTCGAAGTCGTGGGCGATGACTGGCTATCGACTCGGCTATGCGTGCGGACCGCGCGACATCATCGACGCGATGATGAAGATTCACCAGTACGGCATCATGTCGGCGCCGACCCTGAGCCAGGCGGCGGGCGTCGAGGCGATGGACCACGGCGACAAGGACGTCGCGCGGATGCGCGGAGAATACCGGCGCCGCCGCGACTTCCTCGTGCCGGCGCTGAACGAGATGGGGCTTCCCTGCTTGATGCCGAAGGGGGCGTTCTACCTCTTCCCCGACGTGCGGACGACGGGGCTTTCGAGCGAGGAGTTCGCGCTCCGGCTCCTGAAGGAGCATGGCGTCGCGTGCGTCCCCGGGAGTGCGTTCGGCTCCTGCGGCGAGGGTTTCGTGCGCATGAGCTACGCGACGAGCCTCGAGCAGATCAAGATTGCGGCGGAGCGGATGCGCGAGATGCTGTCGAATTTCAAGTAACACCGAAAGGAAAGACGCAACGACGATGAAAAGACTGATAGTCACGATGCTGGGGATGGCTGCGGCTGGATGCTGCCTCATGAAGTTTGACGGTGCCGACGCGACGGCGACGTCGCCCGACGGACGCAACGAGATCCGCCTCTGGGCGAAGCCGCTGGCCTACGAGGTCTCGCGCGACGGCGTGGTCGTCGTGGCGAAGACGCCGATCGGCATGAAGGTCGACGGCGCGTGCCTCTGCCAGGGCGCGACCTTGAAGGGCGTCACGCGGCGCGAGGTCTCGGGCTCAGTCGAGACGCCCGTCTACAAGAAGGCGAAGGTGTGCCTCAAGGGCACCGAGACGTTCGCCGACTTCGGCGACTGGGGCGTTCGGCTCGCCGCCCGGAACGACGGCGTCGCCTACCGGTTCGAGACGAAGAAGCCGGGCACGGTCAGGG
>CALCDB010000044.1 GCA_937901395.1 uncultured Verrucomicrobiota bacterium | reverse complement strand
CTCAGCTGGTAGAGCAAGTGACTCTTAATCACTGGGTCCAGGGTTCGAATCCCTGTGCTCCTACCATTTCACGAAAGCTGTGGCTAGGTAGCTCAGTTGGTAGAGCAGAGGACTGAAAATCCTCGTGTCGCCGGTTCGATCCCGGCCTTGGCCACCAAATTACTTCAATTATCGCGAACCGCTGGGTTCAGGTAAATCGGCAATGGCTCGCGCCTGAGAATCGCTGGATTCTTTTCCGCAAAGCGGCGCAGTCCCTCATCGGTAGGAGTAGCGCCGCCGATGTATCGCGAAGCGAAGGTTTCGCGCAGGAGCGCGTCAATACGCGCGAAGTCTGGCGTCACTACGCGATAATCAGCCGGAACCGCGCTGCGCAAGGCATCGGCGTCGACTTGGCGAACATCGCCCTCCAATTCGTATCCATCGAATTGCGCGATCCAGAACTTCCCGCGCCGAGCATCCCCAATTACCGCGAGTTTGCCGCCATCCGCCAATGCACATGCGCTCGGTAGCCCCAATACCTCGCACCCTTTTTTCGCGAGCGCGAAGCCCTGCGCGAAAGCGAGCGCACTGCGAATGCCCGCAAAGCTCCCGGGTCCTATCCCAACCACGATACGCTCAACGCCATCAAGCTCGAGCCCCGCTACCCAATTGCCACTTCGGCTTTCTCCCGTCGAGCGTTCAAGGTACAGCGTCTTCATAATGTTTCTCCATTCCATACGGAAAAGCAGACGGAACATAATTCCTTACTGTCGGCCGTATAAGCGAATATGCCTTGTTGAAGTGGGTGAATATCCATGGGCAATCCTCGCGGATGATCTCCTGACAGCGTCGCCAATGCAAATTGCGCTCCTCCGCGCTTTCCGCCGCCATTGCCAAATCGTATTCAGCGTCGTATTCTGGGTTTGAATAGGCGGCATGGTTGGGCCCGGGGCTGACGTTCGAGGAATGGAAGAGCTGCAGAAAGTTCTGCGCATCGGGGTAATCGCCTACCCAGCCCATTCGAAACATCTGCGTGCGCCCTTCGTTCACCGCCTTCAAAAACGCATCCCACGTCATAAACGACAATTCCAACTTGATGCCGATTCGCTCGTAGAACGAAGCCATCAATTCGCCCGCCTCTCTACTCTCTTGATTCGGCCGCCCAATCGACATCGTCAACACCAGCCGCCTGCCAGTCTTGGGGTCGATGCCTTCGGGATATCCAGCCTCGGCCAACAAACGCTTCGCCTTCTCTATATCAAACTCATAGGCAAAGCGCGTTGAGAGCTGCCCCTCCACTCCCGGCGGAACTGGCGTCGTGCACTTGAGAATCCTGCCATTGTAGAACTTCTCCCAAGCCGGATAATCAAAGGCGGCGTTAAGCGCCTGACGAAGTTTGCGATTAGCGCCCAAAACTGGGTCCTTCATGTTGATGCCAATGTGCATAACCTCCAAGGTGGCGATGGAATGAAGCCGCACTCCCGCCGCCTCCAACGAACGATCGATCCGCCCTTCCGCATCAATTATCGAATCCCAATTATCTCGCGAAATCTCGCCTAAGAAATCTATCTCGCCCTTGAGGAACATCAACCATTGCGTCGACATATCGTCAATCACGAAATAGCGGATCTCGTCGAACCCGCCCTTCACGCCATCTCTACGAGTGAATATCATCTCGTGGTTCTTCCACCAGCTCTTAAGTTGATATGCGCCAGTCCCGCTGCCATCCGCATTGATTATCGCCGCTGGGCTCATCGCCATTAGCCAGGCGAAGAAGTGACAACGCCGCTTAAGCCGAATCTCAACTACATTATCATCCACGACCCGCATCACATCCACGTCTTTCATAATCCACCCATTTGGCGATACGATATCCGCGGACCGCAAACGCTCAAGCGAACGAATCATATCCTCGCCACGCCCATGACGAACCTTGAAACGATAGACGAGCCCATCGGCCGAGACTTCTGGCAGTTCGCAAAACGCTGGTATCAGGCGATATGGTCGCGCCTCGTAATCGACCTCAAGCGGAGTTTCATAGACGAGCTGAATCGCATGGCTATCATACACGCTACGCGCCAATGCGGGATCCATCGTCGATACCCGCTCCATTGGACGCGTGAAGACGGCGCTTAGCAACAGTATCGCCGATATCGTCATTGCGCGTGAATCTCCAAGCGGAGTGTTACCTTCTTGGGCGCATTTGGTAGCGCCCTCAGTTTATTTGCCATCATGCCCAGTTTGGGGTGGAGCATATATAACGTGGGCGCCGTTCTCACATAAAGGAATATCTTTCCATCCTCGTAACGCCCTGGCCACGCGGGGACATTGGGAAAGAGTTCTTTCCAAGCTCCCCTAAGATAATCGAAAAACTCGTTCTTCTCGGTTATTAGATCCTTAAACGCCGCCTCCAACGCCGAAGATAGACTATTATGCCTGCCGCGCATATCCAACCCGACTGCATCGCCGTAAAGGTTATTATCGTCAAACATCTTAAGGTCTTACTTCGCCTTCATCTGCAACCACGCCTCAATGAACGGCTGTATGTGGCCATCCATCACCGCATTCACATCGCTCGTTTCCCATTCCGTGCGCAAGTCCTTCACCATCGTGTACGGACAAAACACATAACTGCGAATTTGGCTCCCCCATCCATTCTCGCTCTTCGCTCCGTAGAAGCGATCCATCTCCGCGCGCTTCTGGTCTTCGTAATACTCGTATAATTGCGCGCGCAACATATTCATCGCCTTTTCCTTGTTCATGTGTTGCGAACGCTCCTTCTGACAGGCCACCACGATTCCTGTTGGCAAATGCGTCAAGCGCACCGCGGAGTCGGTCTTGTTTACGTGCTGTCCACCCGCTCCGCCGGAACGATATGTATCGATGCGCAAATCTTCGTCCTTGATCTCGACTTCGATATCGTCGTTGATTTCCGCCACCGTCTCCATCGAGGCGAAACTCGTTTGACGGCGTTTATTGGCATCGAACGGCGAGATTCTCACCAAGCGATGAATGCCACGCTCGGCCTTGAGCATTCCGTATGCGTAAGACCCTTCCACGCGAAAGTATACATCCTTAAACCCCGCTTCTTCGCCTGGCTGGCTATCGTATTCCTCAATCTTCCATCCTTGATCTTCGGCGTAGCGCTTGTACATGCGATACAACATCGACACCCAATCGCACGCTTCCGTGCCGCCTTGCCCAGCGTGCAACTTTACGAATACATTGCATTGATCAAACTTGCCGCCCAAAAGCGACTGCAAGCGCAACTTGCCAAAGAACTCATCCGCCTTCGCGCATTCCGAGAGCGTATCCACGAGCGCGGCCTGTTGCGCCGCACCCTCCTCGAGCCCCGCCAAATCCAACATCACTTCCGCATCTTCCACCGTCTTCGTAAGCGAAGTGAATGGTATTACGTACGCTCGCTCGGCGTTCGTGGCCGCTATTACTTCGCGCGCCTTGTTCTGGTTGTTCCAGAAATCCGCGGAGGCCTGCTGGGCTTCAAGCTCGGACAATCGCTTGCGCCGTTCCTCCACCTTGATGTAGTCGGCCATCTCCGCTATCTTGGTTTTCAATTCCTCGATTCGCTGCCGTACTTCTTCTACTTCCAATAATTTCTCTTTGCTCTCTTCTGCCATAACCTAGTTTTTCCCTCGACATTGTGTGTAAATGATATCAAAATTACATTGAAAGCGCAATCTTAACCGCCTCCAATAGCGTATCGCCTGTCGGCGCCGCCTTGCGCAAGCGCCATGCCGCATGACTGCCCTGTGCGCATAATACGCATCTTACCTTCAATGCGTCGGCGACCTCCTTATCATGCAATGAATCGCCAATTATGACGGGGTCTGCCTTGTCAATGTGGTTTAATAATTCTAACGCTCGGTCAATCTTCGAGTTCCCATCAAGATTGTCCACCCCGTAGATGCATTCCATATATGGCGCAACTCCATATTCTGCGGTAACCTCATCTAATAAGTCTTGCCGTAATGCTGAGATTATCGACTGTCTCACGCCACATCGCTTCACCAATTCCAATGCCGCGATAGCTTCGCCATTGAGTCGCTTCGGCTTGGTGGCGTAGATATCATGGTACTCTTGCGCCAATGAATCCCAATCCTCATTCTCAAGGCATACGCCAATGGAGCGGTAAAATGGTTTGACCGGAAACGTGAAATGGTCACGATAGAACTCCATCGTGATCGTCGAATTGCCTCGCTCTGTGAGCATCTGATTCAGCGTGGCGAGCGCCGCTTCAGTGTCATCAAGCAGGGTGCCGTTCCAATCCCAAAGTATGTAAGTATTCAATGCCATCTTCCGTACTCTTAAAGCATCCATCCAATTGCGCCTCGTATAGGCGCCTTAGAATCTCACCGAACTTCGCGCTTGGCTTCATTCCCAACGCGATTAGATGCCGCCCCAATACCAATGGTTTTGGTGCGGCAGCTTCCACTTCCAAGCGCCTCGCCGCGCACTCCAACCATTCCAACGGCCTGAGATCGCTTGGGAATGGTGGCCGACCTGCGTCATCGGCCTTCGCTACACGAATTAACCTATCAATCCTCACCACTTTCGCGGCCAATCGACGAATCGCACCATCCGAAGAATGATCTTTCCACATCGCAAACGGCCGCATGTGCAATCGGACTAATGGGGGCACTTCCTTCAATATTCTCTCCTCATTCGTCAAGCGCCGCAGAAACGATAGTGTCGGCGCTACCCCCGCCTCATCATGCCCAAGCGAACGGATGCGCTTGCGCTTGGGATCGTATGTCGTGCAATCTGGCTTTCCGAAGTCATGGCAAAGCACCGCTAAGCCAACGATGATATCTTCATCCGCATCCCTACCACGCATATCTCGCTCTCGCGCGAATGCATCAAGACAGCACAACGTATGATTCCACACGTCTCCTTCTGGATGCCACGTAGGATCTTGCTCGCAGCCAATTAGACGCGTCAATTCCGGATAATACTTTACCCAATCGACTTCTCGTAGAAATCTAAGCCCCGCTGAAATATCAACGCCCTTCGTAAGCAACTTCGCCCATTCCTCGAAAAGACGTTCCGACGCCAAGTTCTCCGGTGTCATCGTTCGACAAATCGCTATCGTATCAGGGTGGATAGTCAAACCAAAACGCGCCACGAACTGCATCCCTCTCAATACGCGCAATGGATCCTCGCGAAAATGTTCCGATACATGCCGCAAGACCTTCTCCGCCAAGTCCTTCCTTCCGCCCCATGGATCTAAGATTTCGCCAGTAAGCGGATCCTTGTAAATGGCATTGATGGTGAAGTCTCGTCGAGCCGAAGCTTCTGCTATCGTCAGGTTGGGTTCATATTCCATCTCGAAGGCACGATGCCCCAACCCCAATTTGGTTTCTCTTCGCGGCAATGCGACGTCGATGTCGAAATGATGAAGCTTGATTACGCCAAAAGAGATTCCGACCAGATCCAATGCGAAGCTTGATTCCAATAGCGCTTGCAGTCGATTCTCGCGGATCCCAAACACCTCAATGTCGAAATCCTTGGGCACGATTCCATTAAGCTCGTCCCTGACGCACCCGCCGACCAGTAAGGCGCGCCCGCCTGCGGACTTGACGAGTCGCGCGACTTCAATAATCGCTTCCTCGTTATTCACGAACCCTGACCGCCTCTATTTTCGACGCGCGTTTGGTAATTGGATCGAACTCAATCAAGGCACCTTCTAATGTACAAGGCCCAGCCGCAACTTCAAAACGCGCTGGCATGCCAGTGATGAACTTGTGCATCACCGGTTTCAAATCTCGACCGATTGATGAAATATATGGACCCGTCATTCCCAAGTCTGTAATATATGCCGTGCCTTTCGGTAGAATCATCGCATCTGAAGTCTGCACATGCGTGTGCGTTCCGACTAAGGCCGTAATCCTACCATCCAAATAATGGCCAAGCGTTATCTTCTCGCTCGTTGCCTCGCAATGAAAATCCACAAACACCGCCACATCCTTCGGTATCTCAGCCAATATTCGATCCGCTGTCTTGAATGGACATTCAGCGGCCTGCATGAAGACGCGTCCCTGTAAGTTCACCACCGCGAAGCGAGCAGTCGGCAATGTCACCATGCACCAACCCTTGCCAGGACACTCTCGCGCAAAATTAGCTGGTCGCACTAGATTGTCAATTCCGCCTATTTGCCCCGCAAATTCCTTTTGCCCCCAAGTATGATCGCCAAGCGTTATGACATTCGCGCCCGCCTTGAATATTTCTTTCGCCAAATTAGCGGTGATTCCCGACCCCGCAGCACAATTCTCCGCATTGACAATCGCCGCCGTTGCCCCCAATTCCGCCTTCAGGGAATTAAGCCGCTCCCGTAATATACGCCGACCTGGGTTCCCCACGACATCGCCAATCATTAGAATCTTCATTTTGCGCTCCTTAGCCATTCCTCGGCCGCCTCGTCTCCGCGTCTGGCACGAGCACGCATCTCCCAATACAATGCTCGCGATTCACTGCGCGCCACACCCTCTCCATTGCGATACATCTTCGCCACGTAATCCATCCCCTCCGAATGCCCCGCCTCTGCCGCCGAACGAAAGCACTGAAACGCCAACTTAACGTTTTTTTCGCACCCTAATCCACGCAAATGGCAAAGCCCGAGATTCACAAATCCATTGGGGTCCCGCTCCTTCGCCGCCCTGCAGAAATATTGATAACTACGCTTCACCGATTCATCGCACGAATTCGTGGTCCATGTTTGCTGACGCGATATTTCCTGCATCTCTATTGTGCCTAATGCGTTCAAGGCCTGCACATTCCCCAAGTCGGCTGCCTTTCGCAGCATCGCCATATCGTTGTTCTCCAGTGAAAGCAAATACCACGCCAATGGATTGTTGTATCGCTCCGCGGCTAAATGGATCTTCGCTCGCGACTTCTCGAAGCACTTCTTCGCCTGCTCCTTGTCATCCGTGAATAGGCCAACTACGAATTGCTGAATTGGCTTGCCGGCCTTCGCATCTGCTTCCACCATTTGCTTGGCAGCCGCAAACTCCTTGGCGCTCGTCGCGCTTGGAGAATTCAACAAGGTAATTACGGCATCGGAAGATGTCATCGCGAATAATACTGGAATATATGCTAATACTGTCATACGTACGGACGGAACTGATTGCGCAGCACTTTCCAGGCCTTCTTCTGCGCACAAATGGTAATCGTGCGCCCCCTGCATCCGAACAACCACCATGAGGGACGCTCAACTTCTATCAAGTTGAAGCCGTCTCTCACAATGGAATAAATCTCCGGCAGACTTAATCCCGCCTGCTTTTTCGTTCGCTCGGGAACGGTGAAGCGCATCACTCCGCCTGGCTTTAACACTCTATGCACTTCGCGAATCACGCTCGCGCAGATTACCGACTTGTCCAACATCACCAACTCAAACTGCGCGTCATCGTACGGTAGCTCCTTGACCGGACCTAACTTGCGCCAATCCTTGCCGCGAAATCGTACAAAGTTCTCTGGGAGCTCCCCTTCCGGGAACCCCACTTCAAGACTCGTACGCGCTGGCTTCAGTTCAGGCATACATCCGTCTCCTCATGCGTGGACATATCTTTGAGCTTGGCAACGCCTTTCTCTACATCGTCTGGGCCAATGAACACCGCCTTCGCCGCTCCGCTTTGGTCTGCATGCGAGAAGAATTTCTTTGGCTTTTGCGCCCTGAGCGCGAGATTTACCTTCTCGCCCTCTCGGCGAAGTTTAGCTGCCAACCTTAGTGCGTGATCACGTTGCTCTGGGAACATAAAGCCGACTGCGCAACCGCATTTTGCCTTCGCTGCTTCTTCGCCCAATCGCGCCTTCAGCAGTTCCGTTACCACCACATCTCCAAAGCCCAACCCTACTGCGCTCGTTGGCGATCCCCCTATGGTCGTGAGCAGATTGTCATACCGACCTCCTCCGAAAATCGCGCGAAATTCTCCCGCGGTGTCGAAGCACTCAAATACGATCCCCGTATAATAACTAAGCCCGCGAATTACCGAAATGTCGAATTGCAGACATTCGGCGAAGCCCGCGATCTCGGCTAAGCGAAACAATTCCTTGAGCTCTTCGCATCCCTCGTACGACTTCGTATCCATGATTGCGAAAGTCGCGCGAATATCATCCTCGCCAAGTCCGCCGTCCTTGAGCATGGCGGCGATTTCTGAATCTGGCATCTTGCCACGCTTGTCTAACGCCAAAAACACTTGCGCGTGCTTCTCCGCCGCAATCCCGCTTCTCTCCAATAGTTCCCCGAGAAACTTACGCGAAGAAACATGCACCCTGAAATCCTTGGAGCTTAAGCCCATGCGCCTTAGCGCATCGCAAGCCGCCCCGATTACCTCTACTTCCGCCAATATCGAATCTTCGCCGATGATGTCCACATTCCACTGATAATGCTCGCGCTTGCGGCCCTTCGTCATTCTCTCGTAACGAAAGCACTGCGCAATCGTGGTCCACTTCAACGGGAATGTCAACTCCTTCTGACGTTGCGCTACCATCCTCGCCAAAGTCGGTGTCATTTCGGCGCGCAGGGCGATGTGCCGTTCGGATTTGTCAAAGAAGTGATATATCTGTTCGCCTACCTCTTCGCCGGCCTTGCGCGACAAAAGCTCATAGCTTTCCACCACGCACGCATCATAGGGCTGGAACCCCGCCGCATCGCCAGCCGCGCGAAATGCGTCAAATACTTTATTGCGCCATACCATATCCTCGGG
Source organism: uncultured Verrucomicrobiota bacterium (assembly GCA_937901395.1). Lineage (GTDB taxonomy): Bacteria > Verrucomicrobiota > Kiritimatiellia > RFP12 > UBA1067 > UBA1067. The sequence continues at coordinate 7,570 of CALCDB010000044.1, read as the reverse complement.
ATAGAAATCTCGCATGCCACGTGGCGCTTCAAAACTTAATTTCTCTGCCATTGCCTTATGTCTTACTTTTTTAGTTTTTTCATTAACTCTAACTGCTCTTCATATTTCCGAGGCGGTGGCGTGCCATTCCACATCTTCTCGGCTAATATCCCGCATATCGTCTGTATCGGCTCACGCAAATCCTTGTATGTATATCCCGTATGTCGTGGCCCTATCATATCGTTCCAAAGTGCCCAACTCGCGCCAAGGAATTGCGGATTGTCTGTCTCGATTGTGTCCTCGCCGATTACATTCGGCAACCAATTTTCCCAAAGCTCTTTCAAGTTACGATCCATGCGATAGTAGCCCGCCGTCGGAACGAGATACAACTTCCTGTCAAGCGTGTTGATTATGTCGTATCCGAGATCGATCGCCTCCTTGGCTCTACCCCAATCAAGGCTCCAAATGTTCATCTGCACGCCCTTGGAGCGCACTGGCGTATTGCCTGGCTTCGCGCGCAAACTTCCCCACGCTCTCGGCGTATACCCTACCGCCTGTATGTGCTCCAGAAGCCCATCAAGATATTTGCGATAATCTTCGTTTGCCCCAAAGAACTCGTCCGTCCCTATGTGCACCACTTTGCAATCGTTGAACAACGCCGTCTTCTCTCCATTCCCCGGCTTTAGATACTCATCCCAAACAGATGCCACGAACTTCAACGCCTCTGGATTCGCCGCATCAATCATCTCGCAACGCTTGGCTGGATCTCTCATCGGCCCTTGATAAATCAAGTCGGGTCGCACGCGTGTCAATGCCAAGGCGTGACCAGGCGAATCGAATTCAGGCACAATCCTTACGCCGCGTTTCTTAGCGTACTTTATGAGCTTAGCGAAATCCTTCTTGCTATAAAATACATCCTTTGCGGTTAGGCCATTAATCTTCGACTCCAACCGAAAAGCCGCATAGCTTTCTTTGAATGGATCTTTCCCCTGCTTTATGTAATCACCATGCCAAATATAATTATCATTGAGGTGAAGCTGCAAATCATTCATCTTGTATGCGGCCATTATATCAACTACCTCATACAAAAATTCAATCGGAACTGGCAACCTACCAACATCAAACACCATTCCCCGTATCCGATATTTAGGTATATCGGTAATCTTACCGCATGGCAATTCGCTGGGATTATTCGCCAATATCTGCTCTATCGTCCTTTTCGCGTAGTATGCCCCAACTTTTGTGTCCGCCAATATCTTTATGCGGCTCCTGCCAATTTCAATCTGGTATCCCTCAGCGCCAAACTGCCCTTCCCCCTTCTTGAAATTGATTAACCGCTGATAATCATTGCCATTTAATCTTAGCGACCCCTCTGCGCCTTCCCACTGTTGTATTTCTGGGATTGTCGCTGGCTTGGGGGCGATCGTCGCCAGAAGCGAGGCCAATATCAACACATTGCACATTTACTTCGCTTCCTTTCCATTGTTCTTTGCCCAAATCGCCTGCCTCGCGACCCCTAACATTAAAGCGGCATCATCTTTCGTGAAAACGCCACGTGAGAAGACCCGATGAAAGCCCTGCATAAAATGCTCGGCTTGCTCGCTTTTCATAAATCCGATCTCTTCCAACATCTTCGACCAATTCTTCATGAGTTGCATCTTCTGCGCCTGTGGAGCTGGCGGCGCCTTCTCATGAATTGGAACGTATCGTCCGCTCGCCGTGAAGAACTCGTAACAGGTGATCAATACCGCCTGCGAGAGATTTATCGAAGTGTAGCCTACGTCGACCGGAATGCGAATGAGATGCGTGCATTGCGCGATCTCCTCGTTTAATAAGCCCTTGTCCTCGCGACCGAACACAAGCGCTACCGGTCCCGTTTCCGCTAGACTTAGTATATCTGCCGCGCAATCCCTCGGCGATTTCACGTGTTGCCGATACAAGCCCTCGCGAGCTGTAGTCCCTACGACCGCAACGCAATCCTGAACCGCCTCTTCAAATGTCGCGAACTCTTCGCGTGCGTTCAATATGTCCGTCGCGTGCACCGCCAAGCGCTCGCCTTCTTCCCATGAATTTTGCAGATTCGGCGCCGCCAGACGCAAATGATGAATGCCCATGTTCGCCATCGCCCTGCAAGATGAACCCACATTCCCAGTGTATAATGTGCCCACCAGAACTACGCGAATGTTCTCAAGCGGATTCATCGCGTGACCCCGTGATAATCAATATCCTTCGGTGGTAGTATTCGCCACTTGTCGTTTTTCTCCACGTCAATCTTGGGCGAATCGCATACAACGCCTCTATATACTTCGAGATAACGCGTCTCATCCTCGTCGGTTTGATGATAAACCGTACATGAGAACCCATTCGCGAGAAACATCCATTCGTCATTGTCGGTGCGATACATCGTTCCTCTGCGCAAAAAATTCATGCATTGCCAAGCAATGAAATCATCTCCGTTTGGCAATTCCACATTGACCATCAAGCGCGACTTGAACTCCAACTCCTCGCCTGTCATCGGTGAAATGAAGGTATTGAAATGATCGCTCTCGCTATGCCCGTAATCAACCGTTACGACAAACCCATCCTCATCCGAGAATATATTGCGCTGGGTAATCTGATATGATTGGCACCCGCTAACGACCGCCCCAACCAACACCATCAACCATCTCATTGATTTGCTCATATCGCTGATAATTTCTTGGCTACGATCTGACCTACCAATTTCGGATCCGCCTTGCCCTTTGAAAGTTTCATCACCTGCCCCACGAAGAAACCGGCCGCCGCCTTCTTCCCCGCCTTGAAATCGGCTACTGGTCCCGGGTTCGCCTTGATTGCCTCGTCTACGAATGCCTCCAATGCGCCTGCGTCACTCACCGCTCCCAGCCCGCGCTCTTCCACCGCTTTCGCGGGATTGGTCATCGTTCCCTCCAACACCTCGCTCAGCAGTTCCTTCAAGGTCGGACCATTAATCTTTCCGTCGCTTGATAGGTTGAAGAGTTCCGCCAATGCCTCTTCCGTCCCCGCCTTGAAACCATGCTCGTTGAAATAACTCATCACGTCCGACATGTAGAAATTGCAGAGCAGTTTCGGCTTCTTCGCCTTCGCGGCCGCCTTCTCGAAATAATCCGCGCGCTCCTTCTGTTGCGCGAGTACTTCCGCATCGTAATCGGTAAGCCCATATGTCTTCGCCATCCGCTCGCGTCGCGCTTCCGGCTTCTCTGGCAACAACTTGCGCCATTCGTCGATCTGCTCGACCGAAAGCTCCACCGGAACCAAATCCGGCTCGGGGAAGTACCGATAATCATGCGCATTCTCCTTGGAACGCATTGATGCCGTCTCCATCGCCTCCCCGTCCCAACGCCTCGTCTCCTGTATGATTGGAATCGAATGCGCCATGCAGTTGCGCTGCCTGCGCGCCTCGTATTCAAGCGCGGCGTGAATGCCCTTGAAGGTGTTCATGTTCTTTATCTCCACCTTCGTGCCGAGCTTCGCTTCTCCAATCGGGCGAATTGAGATATTGACATCGCTACGCATGTTTCCCTCTTCGAGATTGCAGTCGCTCACGCCCGCATATACCAGCATCTCCTTTAGCGCCGTCAGATAGGCAATCGCCTCGTCTGCGCTCGAAATATCCGGTTCGGAGACGATTTCCATCAGTGGCGTTCCCCCGCGATTGAAATCCACTCCTGAACTCGCGGCGTAATGATTAATCTTCGCAGCGTCTTCCTCAAGATGAATGTGGTTGATGCGAATGAACTTCTTCGTCCCATCCGCGAGCGATATCTCAACCCCGCCCCCGATACAAAGCGGATTGCCGTTTTCCGAGATCTGATAATCCTTCGCCATATCAGGGTAGAAATAGTTCTTGCGATCGAATGTCGCATGCCGATTTATCTCGCAACCCAGCATCATGCCGCTCATCACCGTGAGCTTCACCGCCTCCTTGTTCATCACTGGCAATGCCCCAGGATACCCCAAACATACTGGACACACATTCGTATTCGGCTCGCACCCCGTCTTCAATAGACAGCTACAAAACATCTTCGTCTTCGTCTTCAGCTGAACGTGCGTCTCAAGACCAATCGTATTCTCGAATTCCATATTCGTCTCCACCCTACTCTTATTCTAAGGCAGGCGCTCCGTAAAACTCTTCGTCTTCTTGCGCTTTCTCTGGGGAATCGATGTATTCCTGCCTCGCATTCTCAAGATATTGCTCGATATCGGCGATGGTCGCTATCTCATTCTCGGAATCGGAAAAGACGAATTCCACATTCTGGTCCATAACCGCAATCGCGTCCTGATTGCCGCTATGATAGATCTGCAGCGCCAATTCCGCCTTTACCGTTGGTCGCATATCGTTCATCCGCATCAGAAATGTATCGATTGCATCTCGATCGTGAACGACTTTGACGATCTGCGAAAGTATATCCGCCGCGCCCTTGTCGCCCAATGATACATCCGAAAGCATCTCGTCGAACTTCTCTATCGTGCTTTGCACTACCTCTTCGTCGCGATCGGCCAGAAAACCAACCGCCTCGACCATCCCCGGCGCCCCGAACCACGCCAATGCATCGAGCGCCTTCAACTTCACCGCGTTGGGGATATCATCCGGCCACTCCTTCAGTGACTGTAGCTTCTGAACGAACTTGATTACATTCGCCCTGTCATTGGCGTCGAAGGCGGCCTGCAATTGCTCGTAAATCAGCCGAATCTCTTCCGTAAGCTTGGCCTCCGCCTCTATCTCCAAATCCAAGTCGGGCCGCTCGTTCTTCTTTGCGTCGGCTATCTTCGCCTGATTCTTGATGCGATCGCTGGCTTTTGGCCTCGCTATACGCGCCCCCTTGTTTGTAATCGACTCGTTTTCTTTCGGACTTACGAAAATCGAAAATCCGCCGTCTTCTATCTGCGAGGGTTTGTCGTCACCCGAGAAAAGCCAAACCGCGGTAGCGGCGCCAAGCGCCACTACTGCGATTATCGCTATGCTATTACGCGTTTTGCTGTTCATCTTTCCTTATTCTTCAATAGGCTCCTCGCCCCATTCGGGATTCCACCCGCCATCTTGCTCCCAATGGTCAATGTCGCCTTTATCAATGGCCTTGATGTTGAACTGATACGAAAGCGTGCATTTCTTCTTCGTGATTGAGCTCGTGGCTGCTGGTGCGAGATAATAGCCTACCGACCAGATGTTGCCATCAAGCGGCGAAAGCGCATCGCGCGAGAAGAGCATGATGCCTTCGTGCTTGAAGCCCGAAATCTTCTTCTGCACGGTATCGCCCTTCGCATTCTCTCCTTCGCTCCAAAGCTCGAAGGTTCCGCTAATTACACCCGTCGCCCGCTTGAACGTGAGCTTCAGGTTCGATGGATTGACGCTTGATTCGAAATCGTATAGCTTCGTTATCAAATCCTTGACCAGCACTTGCTTCTCCACTACCGCGTTGTTCCCCTGAAGCTCCATCGACTCTCCCGTAGGCATCGTCGAGTTGACGAACTCGTAGCCATCCGCCAGGAGTTCTTCCGGCAGCTCGTCCGTATCGCCAGCATCTACCTCGAAGTCGTAATTGAGGTAATAGGTTTGAAGGTTGTAGACCGTATCATACCAGCCTCCGCACGGAATCAAGTCGTACTTCCAGCCATCCTCGCCTTCATACGTCAGGCTCGCATTGTCGTTGCCCCAAATGAGCGTTTCCGTGGAATCGACGACTGGCATGCCCGTCTCCTCATCGAATATCACGTGCAGATATCCGCCGAACACCATCGGGCTCTTGCCCACGAACACCGGAACCGCGAGCGTCCCGTCGCTGAGAATCGCCGGCGTGAGCGCGCACGAAATCGATGTTCCATCCGCGAGCTTGCCCGCTACCGTCGCCTTGCCGGTATCCTTGAGCGTCATCGTAACGTATCCATTGCCCATCGGCTTGCCGCTCTCGGGAATGTCAATCGGCAAGCCAACCGTGTAATAACCCGCGAACGGCTTGAACGCTTCGAGATATTCGCTTTCCTTCGTGTTGTCACGATAGAGCTTCGCCGTATAGACGATTTCCTCCTGAACGCCCTTTGCGTCTGGAATCGCGAATGTCATCGTCGCCTTGCCAATCTCGCCCTTGAGGTTGTCGATGTCGTTGACATCAGCGTCCTTGATCACCACCGAAAGCGCATTCGTGTAGGTAACCGTTCCTACCTTCTTGCCAACCGCTTCCATATAGGCCGTCAGCATTCTGCTACCGTCCTGCTCTTTCGGCTCCGCCGAGTCAAAGCCCGTCGTCTTGAAGTTGTAGGTGCCGCCGCCTACCGTTACCTTCGCCGTTATGCTACCCGCCGTAGTCGTGGTCACCAAGATCGTACCTACCGACGGAAACGCATTCGTGAGCGCCGCTCCATCTTCGCAGATGATGCCGTTGAAGGTACCGATTGAGGTTTCGGCTGCTTCTACCATGAACGCTAACGGCTCGCCGACCGGTTCCTTCGCGCTGTTCTGAATCTCGGCGTAGTAATAACCTGGCGTCTTCGGTGTCCCGCTTACGAACCACTCCCTCGTGGTCCTGTCTTGCGTCAACGTAATCCCCGCCGGCAACTTGCCTACCGCTACCTTAAGCCCCTTCTCTTCCGCATCCGCAAACGGCTCACCGTACCCATACTTCACCCCCTGCAGAATCGTCTTGTATTTTCCATCGTTATAGCTGTATTCGTACTCGATCTCATCGCCAGCGGTTCCGGTGATGACGACGGTTTGCGTCTTGCCCGCCGCGACATATACGAATTCCCAATCCTCCTCGGCGCCCGTGCGATACTTGAACGTGCAAGGCCCGGTAACCGTGAAGTTGATCTTCTCTTCTCCTTCGCTCGTCGTGAAGAGCTTCCCTTCGTTGCTGAGGAACCACTTGCCGGACTTCACCTCCTTTGCCTGAACGCCGAATTCCTTCGGCAAGGTCTTCGCCCACTCCGCTGCCGTCATCGCGAACTTATCGTTCTGAATGTTCACGGTGATTGAGGTGGCGGCGAATGTCGGCCTTACCTTCGCCGTTGCCGCGCTCAACTTGATCGTCGCCTTCTTCGTGGTCTTGTAATCGCTCGCGTCCGTCGGAATCTCGAATTCGAGTTCCTTGATTCCGATCTCTCCATCCTCCCAAGTAATCGTCTGCTTCTCCAAATCCAACGCGCTCGCATCCACGATTACCGAAACCTCGCCCGCCGCGCCATTCGTGCGCTCAATCTGAAGCATGAGCTTCTTGCCCGCTACTATATCGAATACTGGCTTCTTCGGCGTCGTCGTATTCGCTACCTGAATCGTGCCCGCCGTCGCCTTCGTGGTTTCCTTGAGCGTCACGGTAGCCGTATCCATTACCTCGCCGGTCTTCGCGTCTATCGTGAAGATCGCCTCGTATTCGTCGTCATCGCGCTCGTCTTCGGGAATCGCCGTTAGCTTCACCTCGAACTGCTTGTTCTCGCCCTCGTAGGTTTCGATCAGATCCGGTATCAGCTTGATGTCGATCGTCTTCGCCTTGTTATCGCCGTTCGGCCATTCGAGGAGGCCGCTCTGCCCCACGTAGTCGACGCCCGCGCGCGCCGTACCATCGACCGTCGTATACTTCAC
>CALCDB010000043.1 GCA_937901395.1 uncultured Verrucomicrobiota bacterium | reverse complement strand
AAAGAACATCCGCGCCCGCTTCGGCCTGGAGGGTGCGCCGCTCAGGATCTTTCTCAAGGCGCGGGCCCGGAGTTGAGTTGCGGGACGGGTTCCGTTTTGATATCATACTCAAATAGAAAATGACAAGTAACGACGAGTATGTCCTTCAGCTTCTGACCGAGCGCGGGTATCTGACCGCGGAGCAGGTTCAGGCCGCCGCGTCTTCGATGAAGGCGGCGAACGAGACGACGTTGGACGTGCTGTTGGCGGGTGGGACGATTGGCGAAGATGAGGTTCTCGGAAGTATCGCTGATCAGTTCGGCCTCAAATATTGTCACATTAGTCCAGAAAGCATTTCCGAAGATACGGGACGGTCCATTTCAGCGGATATCGCCAAGAAGTATGGCGTTGTTCCGGTAGTGGCGAGCGAAGATTCGATTACGGTGGCGCTGATGGATCCGATGGGCTACGATGCCATCGATTCTTTGCGGTATGTATTGAACGGCAAGGATGTCGAGGCGGTAATCGCTCCGCTATCCGAAGTCAAGGCGGCCATGGCGAAGCTGTATCCCGCCGATGCGGAAGTTTCGACGCGGGACGAGGAGGGGTTGGATGTAGGGGACGCGACTGGCGATGATGCGCCGGTAATCAAGTTGGCTACGATGATCATCACCAATGCCATCAAAATGAAGGCATCCGATATCCACATTGAACCGATGGAGAAGGAATTTCGGGTAAGATATCGCATAGATGGCGCGCTCAGAAAGATGGATTCGCCGCCTAAGCGTCTGCAGGGAGCCATCATCTCGCGCTTCAAGATCATGTCGAAGATGAAGATTTCCGAGAAGCGCATTCCTCAGGATGGAAGAATTCAGATATCCGTCGGCGGGAAGGATCTTGACTTGCGCGTAAGTTCGGTGCCAACGAATCACGGAGAGTCGATCGTAATGCGTATTCTCGATAAGTCCAATCTTTCGTTGGGCTTGCCGCAGTTGGGATTTCTTTCGGATGACCAGACTACATTTGAACGGCTAATCAAGTTGCCGGATGGGGTGGTGTTGGTTACCGGCCCTACGGGCTCCGGAAAGACGACTACGCTATACGCCTGTCTTGGGCAGATCAATACGCCTGACAAGAAGTTGATTACGGTTGAAGACCCTGTAGAATACCAAATGAGCGGTATCAATCAGGTGCAGGTCAACAAGGATGTCGGGCTGGACTTCTCGGCGGCGCTTCGTTCGATTCTGCGTCAGGCGCCGAATATCGTGATGATTGGAGAAATTCGTGATGCGGAGACGGCGGATATCGCGATGGAAGCGGCGCTTACCGGCCACTTGGTGTTCTCCACTCTGCACACGAACGACGCCCCATCGGCCGTGACGCGTCTTTTGGATATTGGCGTAAAGCCGTTCCTGGTCGCTTCCGCCTTGCGTGCGGCAATGGCTCAGCGCTTGGTGAGGGCGATTTGCGAGAAGTGCAAGGAATCGTACAAGCCGACTGAACGCGAGTTGAAGATGCTTGGTGGTCTGGCGCAGGGTAGCAACAACATCAATATCCCAGATAGCATGTATCATGGAGTTGGGTGCGATCGTTGCGGGAAGACCGGTTACAAGGGCCGTAAGGGAATATTTGAAATCTTCAAGGTCGATGATACCATTCAGCGACTTATCTTCGATCATGCTCCAGCCACATTGCTACGTCAGCGTGCGCGAGAGATGGGCATGCGTACATTGCGAGAGGATGGAATGCTTAAGGTGGCGAGCGGAATGACGAGTCTTTCGGAAGTGCTGAGAGTAACGATGGGCGATGCCGATTGATATCTACTAAGGAGGGGTTAAACTATGGATGTTCACATGGAAGAGTTATTGCAGGCGACGATTGACGAGGGAGCCAGCGATTTGCACATTCGCGCGTACATGCCGCCGAAGTTGCGCGTGCATGGCGAGTTGTTGCCGCTGTCGGAGGAATCGCTTACGGAAGAAGATGCGCTTCGTCTCGTGAAGGAGATTGCCGATGAGAAGCAAGTCGCCGAAGTCGAGCGCAATGGCGGCGCGGATTTCGCCTTGGCTCATCACGATGGAACGCGTTTCCGTGTGTCGATCTTCAAGGAAAGAAAGCGCTATGGCGCGGTGCTTCGTCAGATTCCGAGCACATTGCTGACGATGGAGCAATTGGGTTTGCCGCCAGTGGTGAAGGAATTGTTGTTCAAGCCGCGTGGCCTTATCTTGGTGACGGGTCCTACGGGGTCGGGTAAGTCGACTACGCTCGCCTCGATGCTCGATGTGATCAATTCGGAGCGCAATGTGCATATCGTTACCATCGAGGACCCAATCGAATTCTATCACAACTCGAAGAATTCATTGGTTACGCAACGCGAAGTCGGCGATGACGTGCCGAGTTTCGCCGAGGCGATTCGCCGCGCATTGCGTCAGGACCCCGATGTGATTCTCGTGGGCGAAATGCGCGACCTCGAGACTATCGCTGCGGCGATTACCGCTGCGGAAACCGGTCACTTGGTCTTCGGTACGTTGCACACCACGGGAGCGGCGGAGACCATCGATCGTATCGTGGACGCATTCCCGATGGAACAGCAAGCGCAGATACGAACGCAGCTTGCGGCGGGTCTGTAAGCCGTGATTTCCCAGATACTGCTTCCGAAGCTTGATGCGAACGGCGAGGTTCACGGACGTGTCGCGGCGTTCGAGATCATGACCACGACCGATGCGGTTCGCTCTCGTATTCGCGATAATAAGACGAATATGATCAAGTCGGATATGCAGACGGGCGCGAAGTTCGGCATGATGACGTTGGATACTTCGCTTACCAACCTTTACAAGCAGGGCTTGATTTCGTATGAAGAATTGATTACGAAATCGCAAGACCCCGATTCCGTCGTCGCGAAACTCAAAGAAGAGGGATACGGGGCTTGATGACGATTTACCAGTGGGAAAATGGCGGACTTAAGGAAGTTCGCGAATTCTCTTCTTCGTGTTGGATTAACTTGGTTGAGCCATCCACGACGGAGCTGGAGGCCGTTTTAACCCACTCGCAGGTTCCACGCGACTTTCTGACGGATCCGCTTGATGCGGGCGAGAGGCCGCGTTTTGACTATGAGGATGGCGCTACCTTGCTCATCGTGCATGTGCCGACCGTGGTCTCGGACGACGCCGATGACGATTCGGTTATACCATATCGCACGGTGCCATTGGGCATTATTCTGTACAAGCAGTTGGTGATAACCGTATGTAGCGCGCAGACTCCGGTGACTACGGCGTTTCTTGATCAGATTCGTCGGGTGTGCGCGCCGTCTGATAGCTATAGATTCGCCTTCCGTCTATTGTGGCATGCGGCGGTGCTGTTCTTGCGCTATATCAACGACATCCATTCTCGCACGGTGGCGCTTGAAGACGAACTGCACGAGTCGATCTCGAACGAAGTGTTGCTGAAGTTGTTTCAGATAGAAAAGACGTTCGTCTATTTCACCACTTCATTGAAGGCGGATACGATCGCGCTTGCTCGCGCCAATACCGCGCGCCAGTTGCAGCTTTCGGATGACGACAGGGATTATCTTGAGGACGCGATGGTCGAATATCAGCAGGCGCTGGAGACGGCCACGATTCACGCGAACATTCTCAATGGAACGCTCGATACTTTCGCTTCGCTCATCAACAATAACCTCAACAATGTGATGAAGTATCTTACCGCCGCTACGATTTTCCTGGCGGTGCCTACTTTGGTGGCGTCCATCTACGGAATGAATATCGGTTTGCCGTTCCAAGGCAACAACCATGCGTTCGCGATCGTGATGGGGCTTTCGGGAATAATGGCGATACTGTTGGGGGCGGTGTTCGTAATTCTCTCCCGCAAGAGAAAATTCTAATGGCTTCCGGCAAAGGGCTTTCGTTGATGAGCGGCGGACTGGATAGTCAGCTCGCCATTTCAATATTGGAGCGCGCTGGCGCTTACATGGAAGCGATATGCTTCTCGTCTCCGTTTTTCGATTCTTCATCGGCGGAGAAGGCGGCTGCGGCGTTGGGAGTGAAGTTGCATATCGTCGATTTTACGGCGGATGAGATAGCGCTGATAAAGTCGCCCGCGCATGGCTTCGGCGGGGCGATGAATCCCTGCATAGATTGTCATGCGCTGATGATCAGGCGTGCGGGCGAATTGATGGCGCGCCTCGGCTTTGACTTCGTTTCCACCGGCGAGGTGATGGGGCAGCGGCCGATGTCGCAGAATCGTCAGTCGCTGGGGATCGTGGAGCGCGAGTCGGGTCTGAAGGGGAGATTGGTGAGGCCATTGTCGGCTAAACTTCTGGAGCCGACGATTCCCGAGCTCGAGGGGCTGATAGACCGCGAGAAGTTGTTGGATATTTCCGGGCGTTGCCGTGATCGACAAATCGCCTTGGCGAAGGAGTTCGGAATCGTGGATTATCCCTCTCCGGCCGGCGGATGCAAACTTACCGAAGCGGGTTTCTGCAGGAAGCTAAAGGATTTGATGGACCATGAGGGACTTGACAATAGGGGCTTGACGGAATTGCTGACGGTCGGTCGCAGGTTTCGTCTACCAGGTGGTGCGGGGGTAATTCTCGGTCGTGATAGCAAGGAGAATTCGATTCTCGCGGAACGTTCATCCCTTGGCGTGTTGATCGCGCCAACTAATGTTCCTGGTCCGACGGCATTGGTTACTTCGCTCAATGCGGATGCGGATATGGAACTCGTCAAGGGATTGGTTTGTTCATACAGTCATTATGATCGGCTCGAAGGGGATATCGAACTCAATGTCGGTATCGTCAGGCGGCCTTATCTGCGAGAGCAATACAAGGGATATCAGATATGTTAGAAACAATCGCTTCTCATCTTGATACCATCGCGGCTTTTGCGCCGACGTGGGGCTTCGTGCTAATCTTCCTGTTTATGGCGGTGGAGTCGAGCTTCATACCATTCCCGAGCGAGGTGGTGATGATACCCGCTGGCTTCTTGGCGGCTCGCGGGGAGTTGATGCACGGCCATTTCGCGTTGGCCTTGTATCTTGCGATTATCATCGGCATCTTGGGCTCATTGGTCGGCGCATACGTGAATTATTTTCTGGCGCTGTGGGTGGGGAAGCCATTCTTGGAGAAGTATGGTAAGTATTTCTTCATCAAGCGCGAACCGCTTTCCCGCGCGTGCGAGGTGTTCAACAAATATGGCGAAGCGACTACTTTCATCTGTCGTCTGGTTCCGGTGATTCGTCAGCTAATCTCCGTCCCAGCGGGGATATCCCGCATGCCGCTCGGCAGCTTCACGCTATTCACTACGCTTGGCGCGGGGATATGGACGGCGATATTGGCGGTAATCGGCTATGCGATCGGTCGCTCGGCGGGCGACATAACATATCTGGAATTGTGCACGAAGGGCAAGAATATGGCGAGCGAACATCTGCCAATCGTGATATTATCGGCAATCGGTTTGGTGCTCGTGTATTTCATCTTGTCCAAGTTGGTGATGAGGCGTAAATGACGTTATCGGTAAGCAATCTGCGCATAGAGTTTCGGATGGAAGATCGTCTTTCCGTTCCGGTTCGCGATGTCTCGTTTGAGATTCCCGAGAACGGACGCGTGGCGCTCGTCGGGGAGTCCGGCTGCGGAAAGTCCGTCACCTCGCTTGCGCTCGGCGGACTCGTCGACCGCGCGGAGATTTCGGGGGCGATCAAGGGAAGTC
>CALCDB010000042.1 GCA_937901395.1 uncultured Verrucomicrobiota bacterium | reverse complement strand
GAGAGGGCGAGCCAGTGACCATTCGTCTCGCATGCGCCGATACCGATGATAACATGACCTCCTACACGTGCTTCTACAAGATGGGCGATAGCAAGGAATGGTCAAAGATCGCGGAGGTCTCAACGATCAAGCGCGGCAATCGCGCACGAGGATTCACGGGTCTACATTCCTTTGTCGAGGATTTCTGGCGCAATGGCTATTCCGCGACGGTAACAAGGAGGGCTGAATTTTCGAATATTATGTATCGCATGAAGGGCGAAGACGATTGGAAGGCCGTCAAGCGGGCGATGTTTTCGGCAGATGGCAATGCATCGATGGCGATTGATGCCGGCAGATTGCCATCGGGCGCGATGTTCCTGCAGACTGGCGGAGCCACGACGAATGTAACCACTAAACTTTGGAAGGAGTTGAAATGAAGTGTTGTATTTTTGCCGGACAAGGAGCGCAAGTTCCTGGGATGGGGCGTGATTTCGCCGAGGCCGATGCGGAGATAATGGCGTTCTTCGATCGAGCCAATCAGGCGCTTGGTTTCGATCTGAAGAAGATATGCTTCGAGGGGCCGGCGGAGGAGTTGTTGAAGTCCAATGTATGCCAGCCGGCGATTTTCGTAACCAGCTACGCGGCATATACCGCGCTCAAGAAACGCAAGGCGGTGGAGTTTGATTGCGCAGGGGGGCTTTCGTTGGGAGAGTGGGGGGCTCTTTGCGTCGCGGGCGTATTGGATTTCGAATCAACCCTAAAGGTATTGGAGGCGCGTGGGCGTTTCATGCAGGAGGCCTGCGAGGCGGAGCCATCGGGGATGATTGCGATTGTCGGCGCGAGCGAGGGACAGTTGACTGAGCTTTGCGCGCGTAGCGGATGCACGATAGCGAATATCAATTCCGCTCAGCAGCAAGTGCTTTCCGGTTCCAAAGAAGCGATTGCCAATGCGGCCACAATCGCCAAGGAATTGGGCATAAAGCGCGCGATACCATTAGCAACGGCTGGAGCATTTCATTCCAAATTCATGTCGCCAGCGCGTGAAAAACTATCGCCGATCCTGGATGGCATAACCTTCAAGACGCCCAAGATACCAGTGCTATCAAATGTCACGGGAAAATTTCACGATACGGATCCAAGCGCAATCAAGGCAATGATGCTTGAGCAAGTAACGGGAACGACGAATTGGGCGATGGATGTAAAAACGGCCAAGGAGTTCGGGTGTAGCGCCTTTGTCGAGTTCGGTCCCGGGAAGGTGCTGTCGGGGTTGATAAAGAAGATTGATTCCGAGCTCATTACCTTTAACGTTGGCGATTTGCCGACGCTTGAAACGACGATTGGAGGGCTATAAGATGGGAAGGCTTGAAGGCAAAGTGGCGATTGTTACCGGAGCATCGCGGGGAATTGGCGCCGAGATCGTAAAGAGATTGTCGGAAGAAGGCGCGCAAGTAGTGGCGTGCGCACGTTCGATCGAGACTTGCGATGGGGCGGCGATGTGTCAAAAGGTAGATGTTTCCGATTCCGCACAAGTCGATGCGTGCGTCAAGGCCACCATAGAAAAGTTCGGGAAGGTGGATATACTCGTCAATAACGCAGGAGTCACGAAAGACGGTTTGTTGATGAGGATGAGCGATGCCGATTGGGATACGGTGTTGGATATCAATCTCAAGGGAACGTTCCTTTTTACGCGCGCGGCATCAAGACCGATGATGAAGAACAAATCGGCGACGGGCGAGCAGGCTGGCGGAGCGATAATAAACATTACGTCGGTAGTTGGGATCATCGGTAATGCGGGGCAGGCGAATTACACGGCTTCGAAGGGCGGGGTAATCGCGTTGACCAAAACAACGGCGAAGGAGCTTGGGTCGCGGAACATTCGCTGCAATGCGGTAGCGCCGGGGTTTATTCAATCGAAAATGACGGATGTGCTGCCAGACGAGTTGAAAAAGCAATATGCGGAGACGATACCATTGAAGCGCTTTGGGACGGCGAAAGACGTGGCGAATGCGGTCGTATGGTTGGCTTCCGACGAGGCATCGTATGTGACTGGGCAGATCATTTCTGTCAACGGAGGAATGTTTGGTTAATTACCCCCTTGCAAAGCACCACAATAATTTGATACAATACCGACATCAACACAACAAAGGAGTTGAACATATTATGGCAGGAAAGCTTGAAGATCGTGTAAAAGACATTATCGTTGAACAGCTCGGCGTCAACGCGGAGCAGGTTACGTTAGAGGCATCGTTCATTGATGACCTCGGGGCAGATTCGCTTGACCAGGTTGAGCTTATCATGGCTTTTGAAGAGGAATTCGGCGCGGCCATTCCAGAAGAAGATGCCGAGAAACTTGTCACGGTCGGCAAGGTCGTCGAGTATCTCAAGTCAAAGGGATATGGAGACGACGGAACTGCTCCGGCGCAATAAAGATGGCCGATTATAAAATCGGTAGAGTAGTGTTTGGCAGCGCCGCATCCATTGATGCGGCGTTCCAACTATTTAGGGCGCAACCGATAGATGATTCGCGAATAGCCGAAAAAGGCACCGTCGCTTTCCCGCCATGTCGCCAGACGTTGGCGCAAGAAGTAGAGGTGGAGGGCATAGGGACTTTTCAAGGCAAGCATCGGCAGCGTTTGGCATTCGCGCCAAGCGACAAGAAGGGGTGGTGGATTCGTCGGCTTGATCAAGCCGAGCAGTTAGATACCAAAGTCGATATCGCCAATCTTTGGACGAGCGCGCAGAATCTTGTGCTACGGTCAGGTTCTCCGCATAATTACCTGCGAATGGTCGAGCATATAATCGCGCTTAAATGCGGCTTGGGGATAGACGACGCCCTCATCAAGGTATATTCCGGGGACCCACCGCTATTTGAGCAATCATCCCTACCATTGGTCGAAGCATTCGAAAGAGCTGGTAAAGTTCGCAAGGACGAGGAAGCTGGTTATGTTACAGTCCGCGAGCCCGTCGCCTTTGGCGGTAAGCGCGGAGACTTTTTGCTATTTTTGCCAGCGGAAGATGGATCGCACAATCTAAGGATTGATTGCGCAATATCCTGGAACACGATAATAGGCGATCAGCGAATTGTTTTCGATGTTACGCCGGAAGTGTTTAAATATGCGTCATTGGCACGAACGAACGCGACGCGAAAGCAATACGTATTGGCGAAAACGATAGGCAAGCTATTCGCTTCGACGCGAAATTGGGGATACAACGAACGCAATATTCTAATCCATGGCAGGAAAAGGTTTTATACCGAACCGCGCTTTGCGAAGGATGGTAAGTTCTTAGAGCCGGCGTGGCATCGTGCGACGCTTGATCTCATGGCCGCAATTGCGCTCATCGGGGATTATAGATTCTGCGGGACGGTCGTATCATTTCGTGCCGGGCATACGTTGGACTGCGATGCCATTCGTGCATTGTATCGTAATGATTTATTAGTAAAGGCATAATCAAAAGAGGCGTTGTGATGGCAGAGAACATATCAATGGTTGAAGGGCGGCTTAAGGTTCCAAGCAATCCGATAATTCCCTATATCGAGGGCGATGGAACCGGGCCGGATATTACGAGGGCTGCGATGATCGTATGGAATGCGGCGGTCGAGAAGGCTTATGGCGGAAAGCGTGCAGTCGAATGGAAGGAAGTTCTCGCCGGCGAGAAGGCATATAAGCTCACTGGGGAATGGTTGCCGCAAGCGACTGTTGACGCCTGTCGCGAATCGTTAGTATCCATCAAGGGGCCGCTTACGACTCCAATTGGCGGAGGTATTCGATCCATCAATGTGGCGATGCGTCAACAGCTTGATCTTTACGTATGTCTACGACCAGTTAGATGGTTTAATGGCGTTCCATCTCCAGTCAAGCATCCCGAGCTTACCGATATGGTGATATTCCGCGAAAACACTGAAGATATATACGCGGGAATCGAGTGGATGAACGGAACGGCGGAAGTGAAAAAGGTTCGTGATTTTCTGATCAACGAAATGGGCGTTCGGAAGATTCGTTTTCCAGATACATCGTCAATCGGCATAAAGCCCGTATCAGTTGAAGGCACCGAGCGATTGGTGAGAGCCGCATTTGACTATGCCATTGCAAACGACCGCAAATCAGTCACATTGGTTCATAAGGGAAATATTCAGAAATTCACGGAAGGCGCATTCAGAGATTGGGGATATGCTCTTGCGCGGCGTGAATATGGCGCGACGACTATCGGAGATGGACCATGGTGTGAATTCAAGAATCCTCGGACAGGGCGAATGATTCTGGTGAAGGATTGCATCTGTGATGCGTTTTTACAACAGATTCTGACCCGTCCAAGTGAATATGATGTGATTGCGACATTGAACCTAAACGGCGATTATGTCTCCGATGCCTTGGCGGCGACAGTCGGGGGAATTGGAATTGCACCGGGAGCGAACATAAACTATCAAACTGGGGTTGCGGTTTTCGAGGCGACCCATGGAACGGCGCCTAAATACGCCAACCTTGACAAAGTGAATCCGGGGTCGTTAATCCTTTCCGGGGAGATGATGTTTAGATACTTGGGGTGGACCGAAGCGGCAGAAATGATTATCGCGGCGATGAACAAGGTAATCGAGTCCAAAATCGTCACTTATGATTTCGCTCGGCAGATGGATGGCGCCACCGAGGTAAAATGTTCTGAATTCGCGAAGGCATTGGTCGCTCGAATGTGAGATTGCTATTGCTAACTCCGCCGTTGTTACAGACGAATACTCCGTATCCGGCGACGATGCATCTCACCGGATTCTTGGAAAGTCAAGGCATTGAGGTTCATCAACGGGATTTATCGATTAAGGTCGTTCGTGATGTATTGCTCAAGTATGGAGACGAGACGACCGAAGAGTTATTGGAGTTCTTGAGCGGTAGCGCACCATTGGAAGCGAAGAGAGAGGCGAGTAAGGTTATAGATGAGCTGGCAATTTGGATTCGGGATAACGTAGATTCTGATTTTGGCTTCTCGCGTTATGCCGAACATCTGTGCAGGGCGGTGACGGATTTTGGAGAGCTTGAGAAGAAGATTCGTCGCAGGGGGGTGATTGATCGACCATTGGAACATCATCTGAAGGAGGCGATAGAGGAGACGCGACCTACCGTGATAGGCGTGACTTGTCCTTTCCCGGGCACGTTGGTAGGGGCGTTTAAGATCGCTCGATACGTAAGGCGCCATTATCCAAAAATAAAGCTTGCGATTGGAGGGGGATATGTATCGACAGAATTGCGGGAGATGACAGATAGACGGCCATATCGCTATTTTGACGAGTTTCAATTTGATGAAGGGTATGGGCATTGGGCGAAGAAAGGCGCCAAGATTCCGGCGTTTGTCAAACCATCATATAGGGGGATCGATTGGAGCGAATATTTTGATGTCGTAGAGACGGATAACTTTGTCACGAATCTTTGGAATTCGGGGAAATGGGTAAAGTTGGTAATGGCGAGAGGATGTTATTGGCATAAATGCGCATTCTGTGATGTGAAGTTACCATATATCGGGTGCTTCAGAATGCCAAAGCCAAAGGCGGTGGTCGATGCCATGCAGGCATTGGGCACGCGTTTTCATTTTGTGGACGAAGCGATGCCGCCTTCTTTGGTGCGTGGAATTTGCGAAGAGATAATCAAGCGTAAATTCAAGTGCGAATGGTGGGGAAACATTCGATTTGATGCCATTTTTACAACGAAGCTTACGAAGTTAATGGCGAAGGCTGGGTGCATTGCGGTGACTGGCGGCCTTGAATGCGCCAACGATAGGTTGTTAAAGTTGATGAATAAAGGCATCACTCTTGATTCGGCGGAAAAGGTTCTTAAGGCATTCAAGGCGGCCAAGATTTTTGTGCATGCGTATTTAATGTACGATTTTCCAACCGAAACGAAAGTTGAACAGCATGAAGCCGAGAGATATGTTAAATTCTTGGCAAGGCGAGGGCTGATACAAAGTTGTTTTTGGCATCGGTTCGCACTGACGGTTCATAGTCCAATTGCACGAGAATGCGAGCGATTTGGCATCGTTATCACGGGGCCGAAAAAGGGGCGGCGAATATTTGCGCGCAATGAACTTAACTATATTAGGAAAGTAGGGAGCAATGGCAAAAAAGATAGATCATGAGGCACGGCGACGGGAAATCGCCGAAACGGCAGTTCGCCTTTTTTCCAAAGTCGGATACGCAAATGTGTCATTGATAATGATAGCGGCGGCGACAGGAGTTTCGCGCACAGTGCTGTATCGGTATTATTGCGATAAGCGAGAAATATTGGATGCGGCGATTCTCACGGTTACGGGGAAAATTGATCAACGCTGTACAAAACTACTCGCAAAACGAGGCACCGCGGTCGAGAAGCTTGAGGGTGTTTGTCAAACGGTCGTAGAAGTAATGTTTGAGAACAAGGACTTTTTGATAGCAGTGTTCGATTTTGTAGTTGGTATGGTTCGTAGCGGGGCGAACATGACGCCAAGTATCAGCAATTTCACCAAGGGCACGCGCAATACCCTGAAAAGGCTCATTGAGTATGGCATCAAGCACGGGGAATTGCCCGATGTTTTGGAAGTGCATAGAACGGCAGATGCAATTTATGCCGAGTTCGAGTCTTGTGCGTTACGCATCGTCGTTGGCACTGAAAGCGATGCTATGGCCGCTAAGCAACGTTTTCATGATGTCGTGCGTGCAATTTCCGCCTGGAAATGACCAAATGACGATGGGGCGGGAGAGTGAAAAAAGTTATAAATTCCCCCTTGCGAGTGCAGATGGAAATATGCTATAATACAAAACTGTGATGAGAGTATTGTATACAAAATTGATGCTTTTGGCATTCGCAGTGGCTTGTTTTACGCTATGCGGGTGCCAGACGATTTACGATAGAATCGCGGATTCTATTGGTGAAGAGGAGCAGATGAGCGCCGATGCCGCAGCCAAGTTCTGCGGGGAACCGCGCATTCAGCCTGGCATCGTTTTGATTATTCAAGTAGGCACGATTGCAGCCCCGCCCACGAAGATGGAGGTAATGGTTGACCAGAATGGTGATATTACCTTGCCATTATTGTTGCAAGATCCGGTAGCATGCGGGGGGCTTACGCTTGAGGCGTTGAAGAAGAAGTTAATCGTCGCTTATTCTAAGTATTATCGTCAGCCTATGGTTACCGTTACGTTCGCGCCTTATGATGGCAAGGGGGTTTCGCCGTGGGGCACGGTTACGGTGCTTGGTCAGGTGTCGAATCCTGGGCCGGTCAATATGCCGGCAACGATGGATCTTACGGTTACGAAGGCGTTGCAGGCTGCGGGGCATTGCAAGCCGTTCGCCGATAAGACCCGCATTCGGGTATCTAGATGCGATAAAGACGGCAAGATAACGCATATGAATGTCAATATCGACGAAATCGGAAAGGATGGTCGCGTTGATAAGGATATTTTGTTGCGGTCTGGTGACGCAGTATGGGTACCAGAAACATGGTATTAATTTTTTGATGGAGGTAAAATAGTATGAAGAAATTATTGATGGTTTTGGCAGTAACGCTTATTGGTGTTACAAGCGCTAATGCACTCTCGCTTGCCGATGCACGCAGTCGCATCGATAAGGCGATCGAGAACAAGGAAGAGATGGCGAGCATCATGAAGCAGCTCTCGGCTGCCGATCAGAAGCAGTTCCTCGCCGAGGTTAACGCCGCGATCGCAAAGCGCCCGGGAACGAAGGAGGAAATTGCCGCGCTTTTCATCAATGCCAACAGGGCGGCATTGACGAATGCGGCGAAGGATAATCTCAAGGTATTGACGGCCGAGATGTTCGCGACGGTTACTCACGATGGTCTCACGGCCATTTGCGAGAACTTCTCGAAAGACCTGTTCAATCGCAATAGCGATCCCAACCTCAAGCCGACCGACGAGGAGTTCACGAAGGTCGCGATGGATATCTTGAAGGTCGTAGGTGAACGTGTCGCCGATACCGATAATCCATCCACGCGTATGGGCATGGCCATTATCATGTTGCTCAAGGCATCGAATGGCAAGCCAGAGGATCTTTCGGACAAGTTAGTTGAAACGATAGCAGATGAAGATGCTCGTGGTTTGGCGAAGGATGAGTGGATTCCGCACGCAGTAGTTCCACCGGACGATGATCGTAAGCCTGATTATGATCCGATTCTTGCCTCTGCCGATGTCGGGCGGCGTCCTGATTATGATTTCGTTTTGGTTATTGTCGGGCCGCAGCATCTTGATTCGGTATTGGCGGATATTCTTGGCAAGAACGCGAGCCCGGAAGCGCTCATTGATACTCGTTCGCCGGTATTGGATGCGGTTCAGAATAAGTTCCGTTATCAGATTCCGCATCTTGGCGGCGATATCATCGAGGGGGGAACTTCGAATCCTCCGATTGGTGGCGATATTACGGAGCCAGGCGGATACCAGTGGCAGACGACTTACTAAGATTTGCATTTAGGAGGAACTATGAAGAAGTCTAATATAGCATTGTTGACGGCTCTGTGCCTGATGTCGGTGTTTACCGCCAAGGCCGAGCTTCTGGATCGTCCGCAAGGCGTCCAGTTTGGCAGTCGCATGACGTTAATGCCGTCTGTGGCGTTGTCGGTTGGCTATGATTCCAACCCTGGCTCAACGCATGGTAGTAATGGTGGCGATGGTGATGGCGGCGATGTGATGTGGGTGATTAGCCCGGCGTTTAATCTTACCTATAAGGCGGAGCAGTGGTCGCTTTTGTTGAACGGCTACTACAATTATACGGCTTATTCGAAGAACACCAATGCCAATAACCACAATAACCACACGTTTGGCGAAGACCTTCGTTGGAACTGGGCGAACTCAGTTGGCTCCGAGAAGGGCTGGGCGGTTGTGTTGGGTCAGGGCTATCGTCAACAGACTATGGCTGATGAGTTTTTGCAGACCAATGGAAGGGGTTATCAGAACGATACTCGCCAATTGCAGTTCTCTGGGTCGGCGCAGCGTCGCTTCAACGAGCAATTCCATGGTGATATCAATGCCAGCTATTATTGGTTGGACTATATGGATTGCGAAAATGGTCCAATTAATCAGGCGTTCTATGGCTGGGATCGTTGGAATGTCGGGCTTGAGCTCGGCTGGGCTCCTTCTCAATGGACGGACATCATCATTTCCGGTCAGTATCAGAGCTATACGCAGGAGAACAACGAGGGATACGCTGATATCGACGACACTTCGAAGGGCTTGACTTTCCAGGCCGGTCTTGGTTCGTATATGACCGAACGTATTTCATATCGTGCTCTCGTTGGTTGGAGTCGGTTTAATTATGGCGATGGCGCTTCTACGGATGATGGATTCGTGTATACGCTTTCCGGAAACTGGAAGATTGGCGAAACTTGGAATACGATGCTTCTTGCGACGAGCTACTATCAGCCTTCAGAGCGTCAGCAGGCTTCGAAGTCGCGCGTTGATTCCATCAGCTGGGGACTTTCCAAGACGCTCATAAATGGAAAGATGAGCGCGGGTCTTGATATAATCTATCATCGTGATACGAATGAATATGTTCAGGATTCCGGCCATGATTACAATGTCGACGTATTCACCGGCAGCTTGAGCTTGAACTATCAGTTCAATCGTATTATTGGCGCGTATGTGCGTGGCGAGTATCAGCGTTCGTGGAATAGCGAGAGTGATTCGCGTAGTGGCGCATATGATTACGATCGTTGGCGCGCGATGATTGGTATTAGGTTGTCCTACTAAAGTGCACAAGTTAATTGCCAAGTACGGGTTGGCGGCGCATCTTGCCTTTGTGGCGGTCGCGCCGCTCTTCCTATTCCCCTATTGTGCTGAGGCGACGATAGCAACGGTATTGTTGTGGTTGTCGGCATTGGCGTTGGTATGGATGTTGATGGAGCCGGAGACTCGTGGATTGGAGATGCCGCATGATGCACGCAGGAGGGTGGTGCATCGCTTGTTTAATGATCCATTCTTCTGGGCATTGCTGACATTGATGGTGTTTGCCGGCATTCGTGCGCTTAATACTGGAATTGCGTATAGTTATAACTCCGAGAAAGGCGAGTGGTATATCGCCAAGCAGGCAATGGACTTTTTCCCCGGCTCGGTGGGATCTAACGGATATATGCCGTTTGCTACAATCGTCGCGTTTTTTGTTGTCGTTTTGGGCGGGCGACATTCACTGGGTCGCATAGGTAGGGTCTCGTTTCTATTGTTTTCGTCTACCTTGGCGGGCATAGCGGCCATAATTGCGATCATTCTCATTAATCAGCATCAAAGCGGGGTTCTCGAGGCAATTCGGTTTTCGATTACTGATTGTTCCTTCGTTGGGGTTGCGTTCGGGTTGCATCTTCTTGGCGGAACTGCGACTTTGATGTCGGCATTCGAATTGCAGTGGAATAAGGCAATGCCCTTGTTCATTTTCGCGATAGGCGGAACGGCCGTAGGGTTGTTCGTTTTCGCGCCAGCATACATATCGCTATCATTCGCGGCTGCCGAGATTGTATTATTGGCGTATTCATTCTGTTATGCGGCCAAGAAACTTCGCGGGACTGGAGATTTTCGTTTTCTGGTGGTATTTGCGGTTTCAATCGTGGTTTGTGGCTTGATTATGTATGCGATACTTCCGCTATCCACCTATAGCGCGCAGTTGGATGCCTATGCCGATTTCGAATTCATTGAGGATTCATTCAAGGATTTCCGCGCGCTACTTTCCAGCATTTCGTTTTTGGCATGGAAGGATAGTCCATGGTTGGGAACTGGCATAGGCTCGTTTGCCTTTGACGTTCGCACGTTCGCCACTGCCAAGGATTGGGAGATGTTGGTTCCCGGGATCGTGGCGGTGCCGTCGGGTTGGTGGCAATTGCTTGTAGAATATGGAATTGTCGGTACGGTTGCGTTTGCATTGCCTTTTGGGTTCTTGATGTTCACGTATGTGAGAAAGTTATTTTATTGGATTCCTCTTCGAGTATTGCCGGGCCCGAGTTGCTGGATATTCCCAGTTGCGCTTGGCGCCATAATCGCCAATTCATTTTTCGTGATTTCGTTGTTAAGGGCAGATGTAATTTTGATATTGGGGGCATACGCAGCGATTTCTGCGAATGCGTTTCCGAAGAATATGGAAAGGAGCTAATTTATGGCGGATAACAAGCCGATGTATTATGGTGGGAATTCCAAGGCACCGATTTACTATGGTGGCGGTTCAAAGTCGCCAATGTACTATGGTAGCAACAAGCCGCTTTACTATGGAGCCGGAAAGAATTATGGCAAGCCGGCGTATTATGGTTCAACGGCTTATGGAACCCAATATGGCGGCGTATATGGGGGCACGGCATACGGCGGCGATAATGGAGGCGGCGGAGAAGGCGGTTCGATTGTTGGCACGATTACGATTGGGCGAATGCTTCGCGTGATTTCGCAGCGGTGGCTTTCGGTATTCGTGTTCCTATTGGTCGGTTTGATCGTCGCCTTTGCGATTTACCGGGTTTCGCCTACGATTTACGAGGCGGTTAGCGAGTTCACGATGGATATGCGGCGCACATCCAGCGCTGGCTATCGCGGCAACAGCGCGTTGGCCGACGCGATGCCGGATTATGGAACTGATTACGCGGAGATTTTCAATACCCGTATTTCGGCGTGGCGTAGCACGAAGTTGATCACGAAGGTAGTGCAGCAGTATCGTGCCAGCAACCCCGCTTCGCAGGTTTCGGATGAGGAGATATTCGAGGCATTGGCGGGAGCCAAGCTGGATTTGGTCAGGCATTCTCGCATTATCACCATCGCCATTAGGTCGGAATCGCCTCAGCTTTGCGCGGCGCTCGCGAACAACTACGCCGAGTCGATCGAGTCGTTCACGGCGGAAGAGAACAAGGCGCGTTGCGATAAGGCGGTAACTCAGATTCATCAGAACGTCGAACGTAAGCGTCGAGATGTGGATAAGATCGCGGCTGACTTGCTGGAGTTCCGCACGGCGAACAGGGTCGATAATCTTCGTTCGACCAAGGAGACGGCCGCGCAAAGCCTGCAGGCGACGACTACCGATATTCTCGCGTTGGAGAGCGAGGAGACCAATCTCGTGGAATGGGAGAAGATGTTGCAGCAAGTTCAGAGCGATCCTTCCAAGTATGGCAATCTTTCGACTGGCGTTCCGCGCGCCGAGGAAATCGCCACGGAATTTCGCGCGTATCAGGATGCTGGCAGCAAGTATCAGCAGCTATCCGAGGTGTTTACCGATGATCATCCTGAAGTGAAACTCGCCAAGAGCAGTCTCGAGCAGGCGAAGTCGCGCTTCTTGGAAGCGGCTGGGCGCGCGTTGGATACCGGGCGTTCGATGCTTCAGGTCAATCGCGGGCAGTTGGCGAATCTCCGTCAGAAGCAGGAGGATCTGCGCAATGAGCTTTCCTCGTTGGAGCAGCAGATCGTGTTGGCCGAATCGGGGCTGGGACAGCTCGAAGCCGAATACGGGGTTGCGAATCGCGTTTTGGAAGGATTGATTCTTGACGAGAACAAGGCGCGCATGGAAGCGGAATCCAACAACGAAATCGTCACCGTTGGTCGTCAGGCGAGCATTCCGTCGAAGCCAGTGTTGCCGAATCCGATGATAATTTTCGGCGCGGGCATCGTGCTATCGTTGGCGTTGGGAATTCTCTTCGTATTGATCGTCGATAACCTCGAGGATACGGTCGTCAATCTTGCGGATATCGAAGGCCGCTTGGCGTTGAAGGTTTTGGCGGTATTGCCTCACGTAAGGCGTAAAAAGCGCGAGGAGGTAGCCAAGTTCTTGATTGAAGATAAGTATTCTCAATTCGCCGAGGTGATTGCGGGTTTGAGAAATCTATTGGATTCACCGCGTTACGAGGCGCTTACGCATTGCTTGCTCGTGATTTCGACTCAGCCAGGCGAAGGCAAGACCATTACTTCGACCTCGTTGGCGATTACGTACGCACAGGCGGGACGTAAGGTTCTGCATGTCGATTTCGACTTGCGGCGTCCGAGATTGGCGCGCATTTGGGGCTTTGACATCAAGAACGACCGCAGCTTCTCGCATGTGCTTCAGGCGGCCAATGGGAAATCGGTGAATTTCGCCGAGTTGGTGAATAAGACGCAAGTTCCCAACCTCGATGTGATTTGTTCGGCGGCGCCAGAGGGAGTCTCGCCGGCTTCAATCTTCGGTTCATCGGCGATTCCGGAGTTCTTCGAGTGGGCGAGGGCTAATTATGATCACATTATCGTCGACTCGCCGCCATACGGACTCGTTGGCGATGTGATGTCGTTGGGCGTGATGGTCGATTCGGTGATCATCATGTGCTGCCCCGATCGTACTCACTTCAAGCCGATTCAGCACTGCTCGCGTAGTCTCATTGAAGCCGGTGCGAATATTCTCGGCGTTATCGTGAATGATATCGAGATGTCGAGCGCGGGAGCGTTTGCGCCTCATTCGCATCACCATAAGTACGGCAAGTATGGCAGTAAATACGGCGGCTATGGCTATGGCGGCGGTGGCTATGGTTACGGTTATGGCTATGGCTATGGTTACGGGTATCGTCCGAAAAAGAAACTTCGCATGAAAGGCGATGACGATGGCGATGATATGCCGCCACCGGAGTTGCCGGCTCCCAAGGAGGCGGAGGGCGAGCAGGGCGGCGATAATGGCGGCGAGCAGCCAGCGGCGGAGAAGCAAGATGAAAAATAAGCGCTGTATCGTAACTGGCGGATGTGGCTTCATCGGTTCGGCGCTCGTTCGGCATCTTTGCAAGGCAGGTTGCGAGGTGTTGGTGGTTGACAAGCTTACGTACGCTGGGGTTCCTGAGTCGCTCAAGGAAGTTGATGGAAAGTATACCTTGCTTAAGGCCGATATCTGCGATCAGGCGGCGATGGATCGCGCATTTACCGAATTCAAGCCAGATACGATCTTTCATCTTGCGGCGGAAAGCCATGTCGATCGTTCGATTGATGGGCCGGGCGAATTCGTGCGCACGAATGTGGTAGGCACCGCTACCTTATTGCAATCGGCGTTGGGGTGGTGGCGCGAGCATCCAGAGTTCGTGTTTCAGCATATTTCCACCGATGAGGTCTATGGTACCTTGGGCGAGAGCGGTTACTTCACTGAGGCCACGCCGTATTCTCCGCACTCTCCATATTCCGCGTCGAAGGCGGCGAGCGATCATCTCGTTCGTGCCTGGCATGATACTTATGGCCTGCCGACGCGAATTACGAACTGCTCGAACAATTACGGGCCATACCATTTTCCCGAAAAGTTGATTCCGTTGATCATTCTTAATTGCCTTGACGGAAAGCCGCTACCGGTATATGGCAAGGGCGCGAATATTCGCGATTGGCTGTATGTGGAAGATCATGTAAAGGCGCTTTGCTTGGTGAACGAGAAGGGTCGCGATGGCGAAACGTACAATGTCGGCGGGCATAACGAGCGCACCAATCTAGAGGTAGTGAAGACGGTTTGCCGCATTTTGGACGAGTTGCGTCCACGTAAGGAAGGCAAGTACGATGAGCTCATAACCTATGTTGCGGATAGACCTGGCCACGATCTTCGCTATGCGATAGATCCCTCGAAGCTGATGAACGAGTTGGGGTGGCGGCCGGAAGAGAACTTTGATACAGGAATCCGCAAGACGGTAAAGTGGTATCTTGACAATGAATGGTGGTGGAAGCCAATTCATGAGCATAAATATTCAGGCGAACGCCTGGGAAAAGGTAAATAAGAAAATGAACCAAGCTGAGAAGGCGCGCCTTGCTCGTGTAGGCAAGGCGTTTAACGCGAAGAAATACATCAAGGAGGAAATCGCCTCGATTCGTGAACAGGTCGGCAACAAGAAAGTATTGCTGGCGATGTCGGGTGGGGTGGATTCATCGGTTTGCGCGGTATTGCTACATAAGGCGATTGGCAAGCAACTTACTTGCGTGTTCGTGGATCATGGGTGCATGCGGCTCAACGAGGCGAAGGAAGTGAAGCAGGTCTTCAAGGGCAAGTTCGGCATCAACCTCATCCAGATCGACGCCGAGAAGCGCTTCCTCGACAAGGCGAAGGGCGTCACCGATCCCGAGACGAAGCGCAAGATCATCGGCGGGGAGTTCATCAAGGTCTTCGCCGACACCGCGCGCGACCTCAAGAA
>CALCDB010000041.1 GCA_937901395.1 uncultured Verrucomicrobiota bacterium | reverse complement strand
GCGGAAGACCTGCATTCCGCCCTTGAGCGTGCCAGCCGCCGCATCGCGAAGCGTATCATTCCAACCCATCCTGCCCGAATGAATATCGTTCGGATAACCGCTCTGATCAGTCCCAGTCCAATCCCACGGCGTGAACTCCACGACACCCGTCTGGGTCATATCAACGGCGCCATCGTTTATCGCCGTATTCGTCACGCTGGCGCGGTTCGCATAGACCTGGAGAGTCGTAACCTTGGCCTTGTGCGCACCCGCCGCCACGGTCGGGACGAGCAAGTTGGACAAACTGGTATTGAACGCATCCATCGACACCCAGACGAATTGCGAGGGCTCGTTTGCACGCTTCAACTCAAGGTAATAACCAACGCGCTTAATGTCAACATTCTCAAGTTCATTCTTATCAATCTGAATAGTAGTAGGACCATTCCCCTGCCAGTTGTCGCCCAAGCCGATGCCATCAGTAGTAATCGTCCCATTGGAGAACGTAACCGTACCATAACGCTGGAAGCCCTCGCGATAGGCCTTGTCAATATTCGCTTCTGCGCCCGTGCCTTGAATCTCCACGAAGTCGGACGAAAGCTCAGCCGTATCAATCTCCGAAAGGGTTGCCGTGTAAACGCCACCCTTCAGCGTCGTGCCCTGCGGAATCGCGAAGCGCATCACGCGCTTGTCGGTCGTATCAATCACACCATTTTCGAAGGCCTGCTCCACCACGTTGCCATCCACATCCGTACCAGCAATCGTCAGCGTCGCCGTCGCATCGTTATCAAGTGCCTTCGAGAAGCGAACGAGAACATATCCGCTCTCTCCATTATGGACATGAACCATCTTTGTAGCACCATCGACGATTTCGTCTATCGCCTCCGCCATAAAGCCCATAAAGGACTTGGCAACCCTAATCGAGCCGGTTTCATTCGGGTGCAGATTGTCACTCTTGAAGTAACTAGCGTTATACGAACCAAATTTCTCATTGACATCAACGAGCTTGACATTCGCAAGATTGAACGGAGATGCGTTCGCTGTGTTCTTCTCGCGGAGCAACGTATTGTATGTGTCAATGTAGCCACGGCTACCGCCAGCCGGCAACAGCGTGGAAACGAGAATCTTCGAATTTGGACGCATCTTGGCAATCTTCTTGACCATCGCGTCCATCGAATCGTAGATGTTCGCCGCCGAAGGATTGCCGAACGAAAGATCATTCACGCCAAGAAGAATCGTGATGACGTCCGGGTATCCTGCAACCTGCAACGTATTCTCCACGTCGAAGAGCGCTCCACCATGTCCACCACCATTGTCGTGCGCAATCACACCGCCGTACTGCGCTGCATGCCATGCCCAATCGCAATTGTCCGGCTCAACAGTTGTCGAATGTCCCGTACGATAACCAACCGAACGGACGCTCATACCCGCAGCCGTCAACTGGCTGTAGAGCTGGTAACGATAGCCACCACGTGTCTCCACGTCGCCTTGACCAGGATGTCCCATATACCGCTCACCCTCGGTGATCGAGTCACCAATCGGAAGCCAAATCATCGTATCGGAAAGTGTCTTCCCCTTGTATGCAACCTTATGGGTTTTAGGGTCATATTTCAACGCACCGCCATCGCCCGTCGTCGTTACCTTGCCATAGAACGAGTCGTCGGCAAAGACGAACGGAGTAGCGCCGATAACGGCCTCGTCGAGGTCAACCACGAACGCTACATCCTCGCCAACATTCGCACCTTCATTAACTGTAATCACTCCGCCTTGAGAGACGAGGGACACGCCGCTCACATTACCCGAAATGGTAGCGGACGACGTAATATTAATCGTAGCCGGCGTGTCGGACGAGATCGTGCCCGTGTTCGTCAGCGTCATCAAGGTCGCCGTCTGTCCGTTGACATCGAGCGTAGTGCCCGCTCCAACCGTGGTATTCGCAGCCACCGCCTTCGCGGCGCCCATCTTCCAAGTGCCCGCATCAATCAAGAGCGTCGGCATATTGAACTCGCCCGTCATCTTAACGGTACCCGCGCCAGTCTTGTGGATTGTCGTACCGCCGAACTGTCCGCCCACAATACCAATCGCGCCCGAAATCAAGAGGTCGTAATCCGTGCCAGTTCCCTTGCCGACATTGATGTTACGAGTCCTAGTCTGATCGGTATACGAACTATGCCAACTGGCTGCGAATTCTGCAGGCGCATTCGCACCATTGCCGCCATCGTAGATAACATTGTCGATATTGCTATTGTTATAGAAGGTGACATTGCCGCCCGTAATGGTCGTCACTCCAACACCACCGAGGGTGATCGGCTTCTGAGTAAGGAATCCAGAGCCGTCATTCTTCCACGTATAGGCACCATTCAAATCAAGCGTACCGCCAGTAATGACCAGCTCCGTACCCGTATTGACCCCGCTACTACCACCATAGAAGAGGTGCGAGTTATCAAACTTCAGCGTTCCAGCGCCAATCTTCGTAATCGAACCAGTGCCAGTAATCGTGGCTGGAGCCATCGTCAGAACCGCACCATCCGCAGCATCGAATGTTGATGTCGAATTAGACGCGAACTCAAGCGCACCGCCCGAAATCGTCTGTGTCGCCGTTGCCCCATAAGTACCATTGAGCACGATCTTATTATTGGCACTCTGCTCGACGCCACCCGCCGCAGTCCAGGTCTTACCCGCAGCGATTTCCGCGGTCACGGATTCCTGCATAATAATCTTCCCTGCGCCATTGTTTATGACCAGTCCCGATGGAATCGCACCCGCAATGAATATATTGGAATTATGCTCATTGTCATTATTCGTATAATCCGTCCAATCGCGTGCAATGAAAATCGTACTCAAATTTCCTGCCGTCTCCAAGATAAACGAACCAGCAAATTCCGCTACATTTGGGAAGAAGTGACGACGAGTCGGCGCACCCTTCGGTTTTGCGAGAACATACGAACCAGCGCCCGTCACCTTTCTAAATTGCACACGATCCGCAGACCAGCCATCAGTAATCTTCAAACCAAAATCATACGAATCATTTACAAGATCAATCGTCGGCAACACCTCTAAATACGCATGATCCCCCGTAGCGCTATCAGATTGCTTAAGGTATCCTGCAACACCAGATAAGCGAATCGTAGAGTTTCCGTTACCAAAATTATTTGGATTGAAGAAGGTAAGACCGCTCACGCCCTTAATCCAAGCCGTACCCGTCCAAGTTTCCGCCTTGAGTTGATCTTGAATAGTTGAATCTGGCAAAGCACCATCAAAGACAATCGTCGCCTTGCCCGTCAAGGTAGAATCAGCGAGATTACCAATCTTGATCGAACCAGTGCCCGTAATCGACGCGCTCGCGCCTTGAATCGTAAGAGTAGCAACGTAAATATTGTCATTGAGCGTAATTGCCGCCTCATCTGGAATTATCACATCATCACCATCAGTCGGAACACCATTCTCCCAATTGGCTGGATCCGACCAACTCACGTTATCACCATTGCCAGTCCAAGTGCAGGTATTCTTTACCTTGCCCCAGATTTCAATCGTTATATCCTCATAAGCGCCGGCATTCATCGCCTCAAGCGCACTCGTCTGCGTGTAATCAACCGAATAGCCATTTGATGAACTGTCGAGGAATTTCGACGCAAAGGAGCCAATGCCAACCTCATTCGCTCCAGTTCCAGTCCAACGGTTGAACGCCATCAATACTTCCGCTTGATTCCAAGAGTCGCCATTCTTGAAGACGCGATGAATCTGCATTGAGCCATAAGCCATGCCGCTCGAAACCGCATCATTCCAGTCATAGCCGCACAGATGTGCTGGATAGCCCGCCGCCGAAGGACCTTGAGCTGAATTATAGGAATTCGGCCAGAACTCAATAGCACCCGTCTGCGTGTTGTCCGTCGGCAGAATCTTACGAATACCAGTATCATTGGAATCGACATGGAGTTTTTCAACAACCTGCCGATGACTCGTGGTCGGAACGCCCAAAGTAGCGAATTTCCCATCACCAAACGCCATCATATCCGCCCAAACATACCGCACATTTCCACGATAATCAGTCAGTGCTGTATTCTTACGCTTAAGCTCCATGTAGTAACCAACCTTCGAGAAGACCGTCGTATCAAGCTTGTCCTTCAATTCTTCATTGACATCCTGATAGGTAATCGCACTCGTTTTATCCCACTTCCAATCCACAGTCGGCTTGAAAGTCGCGATACGAACCATACCGTTGCGATAAGACTGATCGACATTATTAATCGCGCCTGTATTCGTGTTCGGCGTTAATGGCGCAACCGGGAACCCTTCTTTGACCGCCTCTTTGATCTGCTCGAGCCACGTATTGGCGAACATATCGTGTCCGGTCCAGTTTGGATGGAGCCCATCGAATTTCGTGTAGTCGTTATATGGAACTTCGGTATTGATATCCGCGAGGAAGAGAAGCTTGTTGTAATCATCATGCGATGTAACATACTCCCTAATCTGCGTATTCGCCTGAGAAACCAAATCACCTTCCGTTGTTGATGACGAATTCCAAATTGTGCCTACAACAATCTTCACGTTAGGCCGTGCATTCCGAATCTTTGCAATCGTATTCTTCCACGACGCGATAAAGTTCTCAAGGCCGACACCATTCTTCAAATCATTCGTGCCGATCTTGAAGGTGATAACGTCCACATCACCCGCCGCATCGAGCATAACATCAATGCTATCTTCCCAGCCAGGAACGCCCGTAAGGCGGCACTGAGCGCCAGAACGCGCGGCATATGTAATATACTCATCGGGCTGACGAACCCGAGCCGCATCGTAAATGCACTTCTCGGTTCCACCAGTCTCAACGTCGTTCTCGCCCTTGTAAACACCGACCGAAATTGGCTTGAAGCCATTCGCCGCGAGTTTCTTCATAAGCGGAATACGGTAGTTTGACCGTGCGAAATTAACACTGCCTTTCGCCGAACCTTCAGTAATCGAGTCGCCAAGCGGCATCACGCGAATCGTTCTTGCGCTACTGTCATAATCGCCAATCTTAAGAACGAGCTGGTAATCACCGGACTGTGGCGCAGCTTCGCAAGTAATCGAGGTGCTGATACCTTCCGTCGTAAGACACGAAACGTCAAATTCAGGAAGCACGGACGGAACATTACCCGTCCAAGTCACGAGCACAAACTTGCCAAGCGTGCAATCACTATAGCAATCCGAAAGCGCAATCTTAGCGCCTGCGAGGAAATCAGGCGTGGCAGAAACCTTCAGCGGTGTCTTAATCGGATCGATTCGAAGCGTCGCCTTCGGGCCAAGGAACATCGTAGATGACTGAACGCCGCCAACGCCAGTCAATATCTCATTACCACTCAATCTTGAAATTGGAGATTCAAGCGTTTTGGCATTGGTAATCTCGGTAGTCCGCTCTGGATCGGTTGCTTCCGACGGCATAAGGACAATCTTCTGGTTAGTCGTATCAACTACTGCCTTGAAGTAGGCCTCGCTAATTGTTCCGTCAGATTTCTTGGCGATAATTCTATCGCAGAGAACTTCCTCATCCGTGAAGCCAGTAGCGTCCTCGCCAATCTTGAGGATGGTGGCTGGCGAATCATCCGTCGGAAAATCATTGACCACAACCATCGCACACGAACTAATCGTCGGCTTCGCCTGCAGGGTCAAGAGCGTATCAGCATCAGTGGCGTCAAGAGTGCCGTTCAGCGTCATCGGCGAAATCAACGTTCCCTTTCCGCCAATCGTACCATTCACTGTTGCCCCGACGGGAAACGTCCAAGTCTTTCCTTCCGCAATGGTAATCGTTTGCCCAGCATCAACAATCAACATTCCATCACTACAATTCGATGTGCCAAAAACAACCGAACGACGCTTGGGCGACGAACCGACATTGGGAAAGTTAATCGTTCCGCGGAATTCGGAGCCATCGGTGAACCTAAACCACTGCGTTGCGCCAGCGTTACCATAGAGCGTACCAGATCCAGACAATTTAGCAATCGTAGTATGCGTAGCAGAAGAACCATTATTCTGTGTCCAAGCATACTGGACAGTGCCGTCGGACTTAACATAGTCCTCCAGGATGAGTTCGCCAGCATACGAACCGCCGCCGGAAGTGCTCAAATAGCCATCAATGCCATTTAGCTTAACCTTCGCGCCGAAATTGGCGAGATAGATTTGCTTGCCATTGTTGGCGCCAAAATTACGCAGCGTCACCACCCCAGACCAGCCCTCGCCAAGCTTGTCGTTGATGGCAGCTGGCATCGTATTTGCCGTAGAACCGGCTCCATCAAACACAATCTCACCCGACCCCGTAACCGTGCTCGCAAACGGCGCCGTCGCGCTGACCCCCGCAACGACCGTACCGTTAATCGTCGTTTCAATAGCCGACCATGTCTTACCACTGCTGATTTTCGCTACCTTATCCGCCTCAATTGAAAGTTTACCACCATCTTTTTCGCCACCAATCGTTCCCGAGCCAACAACGACTCGCTTTCCATATGCAGCTCCTTCACAGAGAATTAATTCACCCGAAAAACCTTCTATGCTTCCAAACTTCCACAACTCTGCGCATGATTTCCCTGGAACTGACCGCAAATCAAGCTGCCCATTACCTATCAATTCCTTAAAGCCATGAGTTCTAGTGCTCCATCCACTCGAATCTTTCCACCCAAGATAACCAGTAGTTTCCTCTCCATACATTTCAAGTGCATAGTCAAAATCACCATTAACATTACCATCAATAAAGCCATTGCAATTCGTGAATCGAACAACCGAATCCGCATTGCCCCATGACTTCATATCATTGTATTCAGCAAACTTACCGGCTCCTCCTGCCGCGCCATAGTTTTTAATCCACACCGTACCAGTCCACGCCGCCGCCGTATAACTCGTCTTCTCATTGCCCGGCAACTTATTGTCATAGATAACCGTACCCGCACCCTGAATCGTCACGCCAGAAGCAATCGCTACATCAACATTAACAACCTCACCTGCTGGGATTATCGCCACATCGCCCTTGATTGGTGCGATGCCTGTTGACCAATTTTCTGGAGTAGACCAATTATCATCTTCTCCCTCTCCAATCCAATGATTTTCCCACTTAAAGGCATTAATCTCACTTGCCGCCAAAGCATGATCAAATACCGCAATACCGCTTATCGTCATATTGAAGGTATTATAAGAGCCATAGTTAGTACCTCCGCTTGATCCGCGAAATCCTCCAATAGCAAGTTTATTAAGAGTAGGACTTGTTTTTTGCTCGCCACTATTAACATACGCCGTCATCGTTCCACTACCATTGTCGTGATAGAGAAGCTTATTGCCATTTGGCGCAATAACCACCGCGAATGTAGAACCAGCCGTATTCATCGACACCGCAGATCCTGTATACCAACCCAAGTCGCCTGGTTGTATAAAGAACGCCTTGCTCGCTGTATCAAGTCCACAACCATAGTCATCATCAACGCGCTTTTCCGTTGTGGAATTCGATCCAAATGTCGCAAATGGATGGCGCTTTGTAGTATCAGCAGTATATGCGGAATAACGAACAATTACCGAAGCATTCGCCATCGCAAAATTTGGGTTATCAATCAGCAATCCACCGTGAGCTGATGAAAGAGAAATCGAACCATCGCCATTATCGGTATTCCCGTTAACATTTATGGTATAGCCGTTGCTACTTCCGTTGTCTGCCAAATTAGCACCCGCGAACTTCGCAACTGGGCACGGAATATACCCGAAATTGTTCATTTCATATGTAACGATTTCCTCATTAGACAAGATGTCATTGAAAACCGCAACCGCCTCAATCTTCATGCCTGTAAGCGCAGGAAGCTTGTTGGCAGAAAGTTCACCTCCGATTGCAATGACCATATGTTTCTGTGACCCACCAACTAATCCAGATACGCCATATACTTCACCTCCGTAAACATACCCGTATGTGCCTCTATTTGTCCCATCGGTGTTTGGGGACATCTTAGCCCGAAACGCAAGCATATGAGAACCATCCGTAACGGCGAGATTACCTTTTGATACGTTATTATTATGATTCCACTTTGATCCACTTGAAATACCTTTTATCGCCCCCGTATTTTCAACGCACAAACCTACAAGATCAGAATAACTTTGAGTCGTTAGCGCGATAAGTGCCGTATCCGCAGAAGGATTCTCCGTTACACCCGAATACTTGACAATATAAGTTCCTATAAAATCTTCAAAACCAGTGTCGCCGTTGAGTTTAATCTTAATCGGAGCTGTCCCAATCGTAACCGTTCCATCCTCATTAGGAGTGTTTCCGTTGAGGTCTAATGTGCAATTTCCCTTAACAGAGCCATCTGTCAAGTCTCCATCCCACACAGCAACAGGATCTGCCGCCAGCGCGGAACTACTTACAAATGATGTCGCAAGCGCGATGGCCGCGACGAATAACGAACGAATCTTTTGCATCATAATATTTCTCCGTTTCTTTTTGGATATGACGAAAAAAGCGACGCCTCTCCCATCATTAGCGTGTATGATACCATTTACCCCCCCCCTGTCAATGAGGTTTTGTTTTCATAAATTTTTCCTGCAACGCTCTTCTCGCCCCCTTCTCGCATCTCCAGCGAAGCATTATCGCCCCCACCTCCCATCCAACTCTTCTCTCTCCTCTCCAATCCTGTCCATCCTGTTAATCCTGTCTAAATCTCACTCTTCAACCACCCAATCGCAAACTTGACCGTATGTTGAATGGATAGTTCAAATATGAGGAAATAATGCTAAAAATATGCATTTTTCATATTGAGCAAGTGCACGACACAGAAATGGCGGCATTTCACCCCAGAAATGGCGCCATTTCTACCCACAAATGGCGGCATTTCTACCCACAAATGGCGCCATTTCTCACCTATAATGGCGCCATTTCTCACCTGTAATGGCTCCGTTTCTCATCTGCAATGGCGGCATTTCTCACTCTTGCATAGGCAGAGATTGTATTCTGCATATACGAGGAGTGGATTTCAACCTTCAACGACTGTTACATTACGCTTTAATCGCTTAAGCTCACAGTCCACATCCTTACCAGCTCGCGTTTCGGCGACCAAAGTGTATTTGCCAGGCTGAATATCGTTATTAAATTTTATCTTTATAAGGCCATCATCTTTGAAAATAACCTCGGCAGTCGCAACATACTCACCATCAATACTATAATTACTAGAATAAGTTTGAAGGATGAATCGCTCATCCGGCTGGTCAAGCGTTATGAACATATGCCCAATATGCACTTCTGCGCCTTTACTAATCTGATCATACTCCCCTGTCTTAAAATCGAGCACATTCTGAAGTTTAGGCTCATCAGTGTTTTCAGTTTCGGGATTAACCGGCGTTACCGAATCCCTTAATGCTTTTACAAGTTTGTGCGTTGCCTTTACCGCTCCGAGAACCGAAACTCCATCTTCTTCCGGATCGACATTACGCGCCGAAAGCGCGGAAGAGAGGCGCGGATAAAAGCTTGCGAATGGGAAGTCGATTCGATTGCCCTTCTTCAGTTCAGCCAGAATAAACTCTTCAATGTTGCTAATCGCATTTCTCGCCTGTGCCGCACTCCCGAAATAATCGCCTTGAACTAATTTTTCTACGAGACTATCGCCTTGAAGAGTATCGTTCGGCACCACTCTGGCTTGGAAGGAACGCCCCTCCTTGCCTTCTGCCTGACATTTTCCATTCGCTACCTTAATATTCACCTTCACTCGTTCATTCATATACATTGTTTGTCCTCCAATATTTTGCCGTTTATTATCAGCAATGCTTCGATAGAATATCCCTAACATCGGCTTCGGTCAGCGGATGGAACGCGCCGATTGTATTGCCATTGAGATGCAAGTTCGCCGCCAATAGCGGAATGTCCTCACGCTTCGCGCCAAGCTCCTCGAGACTCTGCGGCATATTGAGCGACTTAAGCCATTCACGATAACGGCGAATGCCCGCTTTCGCGATCTCCAGCTTCTCGCCAGTTTCCGGCACATCCCAAACGCGCGTCGCGAAACGGACGAAGCGTTCCACGCCGAACGGCATTACCGCCTCCATCCAAGCTGGCATCACCACGGCGAGTCCCGCGCCATGCGCGCAATCATATAGGGCCGATAATTCATGTTCGATACCATGACTCGCCCAATCTTGTGCGCGGCCAACTCCGCAAATATTATTATGCGCAACCATCCCCGCCCACATTATGTTCGCGCGCGCCTCGTAATCGTTCGGGTTCTTCATCACCGCCGCGCTCTCCTTAATTACCGTGCGCATCACCGCCTCGCACAACTCATCGGTAATCGTCACCCTCTCGGTAGGCGTGAAATATCGCTCGACCACATGCGCGAAAATATCCGTGAGCCCACACGCCGTCTGGTATGGCGGCAATGAGAATGTCCATTCTGGATTCAGCACCGAGAAGCGTGGCCGCAATTTATCGCCCGTGATCGTGCGCTTGAGATTGTCGGGCGACAGACTGATGATGCTGTTGCACGAGCCCTCGCTGCCCGCCGCCGCGATAGTAAGCGCAGTTCCTATGGGCAACGCACAAGGAACGCTCTTCATTACTTTTACATCCTTGCCGAACGCATACTCGCGAAAGTCCCCTTCGTATAGCGCACCGAAGGCGATCGCCTTCGACGAATCGATTACGCTGCCGCCACCAACCGCCAGGATGAAATCAAGTTTCTCCTTGCGGACGATTCCGATGCCTTCGCGAACCAATGCTTCGCGTGGATTGGGCTGAACGCCGCCCAATTCGACGAACGGCAACTCGGCCGCCTTGAGCGATTTCACTACCTTATCGTAGATACCATTCCGCTTGATGCTGCCGCCGCCGAAATGCAACAGCACGCGCGTGCCGCCAAACTCGCAAATCAGCGCGCCTATGCGCTCTTCCGCATTGCGCCCGAACACAAACTTCGTTGGAGAACAAAATTCAAAATTATTCATATCAACTTTCCTCTTTCGCTACCTTTGTATTATACCAAATTTCCCCAATTATGATATACTACACTTAATGACAAAAGCGTGGAGTATATTGCCGGATGAATGGAAGCCCATCTTAAAGGAGCGTGGGCTGCGTCCATTTCGCGCCGACCAGATTCTGCAAGCGCTATATCGCGACTATATCAATGATTGGGAGGCTGCCACCACGCTACCAAAAGATTTCCGCGAGACGCTAAAGCGCGAATTTCCGATTACCGCTTGCAAGCTAATCAACACTTCCGAATCCACCGATGGAACCAAGAAGCTATTGATTGGCTATGAAGATGGCGCATCCGTGGAAACCGTGCTGATTCCCGCGACGGGACGCTTCACGCAATGCATCTCCACGCAAGTCGGCTGCGCAATGGGGTGCGTGTTTTGCGCCTCGGGAGCGCGCGGCGTAATTCGGTCGCTCACCGCCGACGAGATCGTGGCCGAATATATGCTCGGCCGACAATATGGAGAAATTACCAATATCGTCGTAATGGGGATGGGCGAACCCTTCGCGAATTACGATGAAACCATCCGCGCGCTTCGTCTCATCAATGCGGGCAAGGGACCCAACCTCGGTGCGCGCCACATCACGCTTTCCACTTGCGGTGTGGTGCCGGGCTTCAAGCGTCTCGCCGACGAGGGCATTCAATTCGAGCTTTCCGTATCGCTTCACGCGCCCAACGACGAGTCGCGCAATCAACTCATGCCCGTCAACAAGCGCTGGCCGATCGACGAGCTGCTCTCCGCCTGCGCCTACTATACCGCCAAGACCAAGCGCATCATCACCTTCGAATATACAGTAATCGCCGGCGTCAACGATTCGCGTTCATGCGCCGAAGAACTCGCGCGACAAGTGCGGCGCGTCCCCATGGCGAAGGTAAATCTCATTCCCCTCTCACCAGTCTCGCATCGTCCCGACTTCAAAACCCCAAGCGAACAAACGATGATGATGTTCCTCGATGTGCTGATGCGCAATCATGTGCAGACGATGCTGAGGCGCTCTCGTGGCAAGGACGCAAACGCGGCTTGCGGACAACTCCGCCTGCGACACCTCGATGATTAAAAGCGGCATAACCCAAGAGGAAGTAATTGGCTGGGGAGGAGCCGACGTCTTTAATCAGGCACTTCACCTCTGCAATTCCAATGCGGTGAGGGATGTCCGCTACGATGACGATACGCTGATCGTATCTGGCAAGATCGAACAGCCCGATGGATGGGAAATGCCCGTCAGCTTCAAGCTCAAGGAAGGCGGCAAGATCCACTCGGAATGTCCATGCGCCATCAACCAACGCTATGGTATGGTATGCCCGCATGTCGTCGCGCTCGGCCTCGCCCTCTCCATCCTCGAACAGGATGACGAGGAAGCGCCCGCCTCGCCGGACGAGGAGGCGGCGACACCCGGCGAAAAGGAGATGGACTTCATCGAAGTTCCCATGTCGCCCAACTTCTATCTCATGATCTACGGCACTCGCGCCACGCTATCGGTGGAGCTTGACGCATACTATGGGGAAATCAACTTTCCGGCCTGTTCGATGCAGTCCGAACGCGTGGTGTATCTCGAAGACCCCAACGACGATATGGTTCGACGCGTGCGCTCGCTCAAGGAAGAGAAAGCCGCGATCGACGAACTAAAAAAATGGGGCTTTGCTCCTGGCTATAAGGAAGGCGATCAACGCCTCTATATGACCGATCAGCAGAAGCTGCTCACCTTTCTCGGCGCCGGCTACCCGATGCTGAGGCGTCGCGCGAATTGGAAGATCGAATTAAGCGAACGCCTCGCAGCACTCTACGATACTTTCAAGAACATCATCCCCGTCGTCCGCATCAAAGATGCGCCTGATGGCGACTTCGACGTGAACTACACCTTCGAGGCGGATGGCGAAGAAGTCTCGCCCATCGAAATTCAGGCCGCGCTCAACCGCAATGATGGTTGCCTGCTCAAGGACGGCAAGGTGTATTTGCTCG
>CALCDB010000040.1 GCA_937901395.1 uncultured Verrucomicrobiota bacterium | reverse complement strand
CGCAACATGGGGCGCAAATGCGTATTCATACGCTTCGCGGGGTGCAACCTAAAGTGCGAATGGTGCGATACGGAAGTCGAACGCAGATATACGCAGGGCTTAGAGGAATTGTTGGCGGAGGTTGGGGAATACAAGATAAAGAACATCGTGCTTACTGGAGGCGAACCGACGATACAAGCAGGAATGCCAGAATTGGTGGCGCGACTGAAGGCGGATGGATATTGGATCGCAGTAGAGACGAATGGCACGAACGGGGTGGACAAGGCGGAGTGGCTAAGCTTCGTGGACTATATCGCCTGTTCGCCCAAAGTAGGCGCGAGGATAGAGTTGCAAGAAGCGAACGAGGTAAGGGTAGTCGCAGATCGTGAGGACATAGCGGAGTTCTGCAAGAAGACAAGGGGACAAATCAAGGCGGACGATTATTATGTTTCGCCATGCGATCGCGGCGGGAAGATTGATTTTGCGCTGGCGAAGGCGGCGATTGAAGAACTTGAGGGCTGGTCGCTATCGGTGCAATTACATAAACTATTGGGGTTCAAATGAAACTGATACCATCATTTCAAGTCGATCACACGAAATTAAAACCGGGAATATACGTAAGCCGGCGCGATAGAGTAAAGGGCGGGTGGGTAACGACTTTCGACATTCGCATGAAGCGACCCAATGCGGAGCCGGCGATTCATCCCAACGCGATGCATACGATCGAGCATATAGTAGCGACATATCTGCGCAATTCAGAATTCAAGGATAGGGTAGTGTATTTCGGTCCGATGGGCTGTATGACGGGGTGCTATTTCCTGGTGCATACTACGAACGCAATCGAGCCGAAGGATATCGAGGGATTGATTCGCGCTGCATTTCGGTATCAGGCGGAATACGAGGGCGAGATTCCCGGGGCGCGGGTCGAAAGTTGCGGAAATTTTCGTCTACACGATTTGGCTATGGCGAAGTATGAGGCGAGCAAATTCTTGAAGAGGAATTGGGAGTTTGAGTATCCGGCAATGAGGCGAGATAAAAATGGCTAATTTGACGCAATTGAAGATGCTTGAGGATCTGCACGGCTATCTATTGATTGACAAGCCGGCGGGGATCGCGTTTTCGGCGGTAATGAAATCGATAAAGCGCAAGTTCAACTTGGTCAAGGTCGGGCATGGCGGATCGTTGGATGCGATGGCATCGGGACTATTCATACTATTGATAAACGATGCCAATAAATTCGTGGATAGGGTAATGGGGGCGGATCGTGCATACGAGGGAACGATGCGCTTTGGCATAAAGACGAACACCCACGATATTCACGGGGAAGTAATAGCGAATGCATCGGTGAAATTCGACGCGGCGAGCGTAGAGAAGGCGACGGCGGAGTTCAGAGGCGATATTTTTCAGACGGAACCGCGATACTGTTCGATTCGCAAGCCAGGCACGGCAGATTATGAAGTAGCGGATACGGGCGAGCATAGTCAATTTCTGACGCATGTCTATCGCTTCGAGGTAACGGAGAATAGGTTTTCGGTAACGGGGACGAAGTCGCTGATTGTAAGAACCTTGGCAAATGATTTTGGCGAGGCATTGGGATGCGGGGCCGCATTGGAGAGTTTGCGGCGCACGAAAATAGGCAGGTTCACAGTTGACAAGGCAGTGCCGTTCGAACGGATTTTAAATACCGAGATCGGAGATTTCGCATCATGGGTGATGCCGTTAAGCCAAGCGTTGCAATAGGATTCTTCGATGGGGTTCATCTTGGCCATCAGGCGATCATCGCGGGCGCGGATCGCGTGATTACATTTCGCAATCATCCGCTTTCCGTAATCAAGCCACAGTGCGCGCCCAGGTTAATAACATCCATCAACGAGCGAATCGAGCTAATCGGCAAGCCCTGCGAGATAATCGATTTCACCTTGGAGTTCGCGGGATTTTCGCCAATGGAATTCGCCGAGCGATATCTCGGGGATGCGGGAGAGATAAGGTGCGGAGAGGATTGGCGATTCGGCAACGGCGGAGAGGGCGATGCCAAGTGGCTTATGGAGCATGGCTACAAGGTAAGCGTGGTTCCGTATGCGGAGTTCGAAGGCGAGCGGATTTCATCATCGCGCATTCGCAAGGCACTGGAAGAAGGAGAGATAAGAAAGGTGAATGCGATGTTGGGACGGCGCTTCACATGCGAGGGAAGGCGTTTCAAGGGCAAGGGTTGCGGAGGCAAGATGGGCTTTCCGACGATCAATCTCAAAACGGAGATACCGCTGAAGCGAGGAGTATATGCGGTGGAGGCGATGGGTAAAAGCGGCGTCGCGAATTTCGGGTTGGCGCCAACGATGGGCGAGACGGCATGGAAAGAGCCGGTGTTGGAGGTGCATTTCCCCGGAGCGACGAAGCTTGATGACGCTGGCGAAGAGCGCGTAAAAGTAAAGTTCGTGGATTTCATCCGAGAAGAAAGAAAGTTCGGTTCGATTGAAGAATTGAAGAGGCAGATCGCGGAAGATTGTGATAAGGGGCGTATATGAAGTTCAAAGAGGACATACACAAATTAGTGTGGGGAAGCGAAGAGTGGTTGTGTTCGGCGCATCCAAGTTCGCCTTCGATGATCATTGATGGCGAGAACGCGGGGAAGCGATTAAACGAAGTATATCCAAATTTCCCGGTGCTATTGAAGCGCATTCATGCGGAAAGCACACTATCGGTTCAGGTTCATCCCGATGAACGCGGGGCGAAGATCGTAGGTGGCGAGCCGAAGACGGAGATGTGGTATATATTAAAGGGCGGCCCCATCTATGCGGGACTAAAGGCGGGTACGACGGCAGAGCAAGTAAGGAAGGCGGCGCAAGATGGCACGATTGAGAAGCTATTAATACGGCATGATGCGCATATCGGCGAAATATTCTTCATTCCAGGTGGCTTGGTGCATGCGATCGGGGAAGGGACCGAAGTGTATGAAGTGCAACAAAGTTCAAACACAAGGTTTCGTCTTTATGATTGGGGGCGGAATCGTGAAATTAGACTCGAGGAGGCGCTCAAGGT
Organism: uncultured Verrucomicrobiota bacterium; assembly: GCA_937901395.1. Lineage (GTDB taxonomy): Bacteria > Verrucomicrobiota > Kiritimatiellia > RFP12 > UBA1067 > UBA1067. The sequence continues at coordinate 2,519 of CALCDB010000040.1, read as the reverse complement.
TATTGATTTCAATATGGTCACGCCGAAGCCCCATCAAACATTAAGGACGAAGCTATTCTGCTTTCACAGGGAAGATGTTGGCGATGAGGGGCGCGAGTATGTGGCCACGACGGGATTCTTATCAATTTACAAAAGGGACATCGGAAATATTCTTTTGGCAAAAGGCGAGCGTGCGAGGATAGGCACGGCTGGCGAAGTATTGATAACGGAGTTTCAATGAGCTTTTTCAAGGCATACGACATGAGGGGAACATACGGGGTAGATTTCGACCTCGATATGATTCATAAAATCGGCAAGGCATTACCGAAGGTGGTTGGCGGTAAGCGATGGTTGGTAGGCAGAGATTGTCGCACCACCAGCGCGGCGATAAGCGAAGCGCTGATTAGGGGCTTAAAGGAGGCGCAGGTGGAAGTTACGGACATCGGGCTTTCCACGACACCGATGGTGTATTTTCTAACGGCCGAGGATGGCTACGATGGTTCGGTGATGATTACGGCTTCGCATAATCCGCCTTCCGATAATGGGCTTAAGGTATCGATGAAAGGGGCATTGCCGGTAGGGTATGCAAACGGCTTAAATAAAGTGGAGGCGATTGTCAATGGAAACGATTGATCGCTATCTTGAGTGGATGCAGGCGCGCCTGCCGGATTTATCGGGGCTAAGGTTTGGCATTGATGCATCGAACGGCATGGCCGCGTTGCTGGTTCACAGGTTATTCCCGGGGGCGGAGATTATCAACGATAATATGGACGGAACCTTTCCGGCACATTCGCCGAATCCATTAAAGGCGGAAGCGCGCGAACAGATTAGCGCATTGGTAAAGAGCAGGCACCTCGATGCGGGCGTGATATTCGATGGCGATGCGGATCGGGCGATGCTGGTGGACGAGAAAGGCGAATTCGTTCAGCCCGATTATTTGATTCCAATCGTGGCTCAGGCCACTGGAAAGGGGAAGATAATTCATGACGTAAGAACTTCGCGTGGGGCGATAGAGGCGTTGCGGCGAATGGATTGCGAACCATTGATGGTGCCGGTAGGTCACGCATTCGCGAAACCGATACTGCGGTCAAGCGGAGCGATTTGCGGAGGAGAGTTGGCGGGGCATTATTACTTTCGTGAATTCCATTGTTGTGATTCTGGGGTATTGGCAGCGATGCGCATATTGGGCGAGGTAGCCAAGGCGAAGCGCGAAGGAAGGATGTTTTCGGAGTTAATGGCGCCGATTCGCGAGGTGTACGAGAATTCTGGCGAGATGAATTTCAAGGTAGAGGATAAGGAAGCCGCTATTCTTAGAGCGCTTCGCACGGCGAAAGAGAAGATGCCAAAAGAAATTTCTCGAAACACGATGGATGGCATTCGCATAGAATATGAAGACGGGTGGATAAACATACGCAAATCAAATACCGAACCATATTTGCGCTTGATCGTGGAGCGCAAAGGCGAGGTCGAAGAGTGGGTGGGGATATTGAAGCAGGCGATAAATGAAGGTTGATTTCCATGTGCATTCAACGGCGAGCGATGGAACGTTTTCTCCAAGCGAGATAGCGAAGCGGGCGCGGTCTTTCTTCGCATTGGCCTTGACGGATCATGATAATTGCGACGGGGTCGAGGAATTGTTGGCATGTAATGATGACTCGGCAAGGCGCATTGCTGGCATTGAACTTTCAATCGAACCCGGAGAGGGATTCGATAAGTTTCATCTTCTTGGATTGGGAATCGACCACAGGAACGAGGCGCTAAGGGCTTTTCTAAAGAAGGTGCTGGAAGAGCGGAATCAGCGCAATGAGCGTATAATCGCCAATTTTCTGAAATTGGGAATTGATTTGGCGAATGAAATAGGCAAATATGCGCACGGGGAAGTTTTGGCGAGACCACATTTCGCGAAATATCTCGTCGAGCATAAATACGCAAGGAGCAAAGAAGAGGCGTTCGCGAAATATCTTTCGCCAGAATCGCCAAAGGAGACTCGGTGCTATGAGGAGCGTTGGCATCCATCGCAGGAGGACGCATTCAAGGTCGTTCATCAAGCGGGCGGAATCTGCATCATGGCGCATCCTAAGTACTGGCGCGACGATTGGAAGTATTCGGGATGTGATTATTCAACGGCAGAAATGAAACTAATGGAATTAAGGGAAAAGGGTTTGGATGGGATGGAGGCATTGTACGAGCATAATACAAATGAGGAAAATGTCGAATGGACGCGGATTGCGAAGCGACTTAAGTATCTCACATCGGCAGGCAGCGATTTTCATGGAGATACGAAACCCGAGATCTCCTTGGGTATGGAAGTGAGCGAAAGCTTCATAGCTCCATTATTGGAGCGATTGGACATCGATAAATAAGCCGCTTTGACTACTTGAAATGAGCAAAAGAAATTTGATATAATACGCAAACATTTTTGAAAGGAATAGAAAATCATGAAGATGACATGGCAGCCGTCGAAGCTTAAACGTAAACGGAAAATCGGGTATCGTGCGCGCAAGGCGACGAAAGGCGGGCGCAAGGTGCTCGCGTCGCGT
>CALCDB010000039.1 GCA_937901395.1 uncultured Verrucomicrobiota bacterium | reverse complement strand
GACCATCCCCGCTCCGGCAACCTCGATCCAGCCCGACTGCTTGCATACATTGCATCCCTTGCCCTTGCATACATGGCAACTGAAGTCGACCTCCACCGAAGGTTCGGTGAATGGAAAGAAGTGTGGACGAAACCTTACCGCTACTCCATCGCCCATCATCTCCTTCGCAAAATATGCCAACACGCTCTTCAGATCCGCCAACGATACTGGCTTCGTATCGCTGTAATCAACATACAACCCTTCGACTTGGTGGAAGTTCGCCGAATGCGTGGCATCCGTCGTATCCCTACGAAATGTGCGCCCCGGACAAATCACGCGAATCGGCGGCTTGTTCGCCATCATTGTGCGAATCTGCACTGGCGAGGTCTGCGTGCGCAACAGGCAATCATCATTGAACCAGAAAGTGTCGGTTCGGTCTTGTGATGGATGGTGCGGCGGCGTATTAAGCGCCGTGAAGTTGTTGAAGCGATTCTCCAACTCGGGTCCATCGGCTACCGTGAAACCAAGGCGCCCGAAAATCGCCGCCGTCTCTTCGATGATTCGAGAAAGCGGATGCTTTACGCCAAGCCCAAACCAACGCCCTGGCAATGTGATATCAACCGCCACCGCCTTCTCATCCGCGCTGCCAACGCCCTTCGAGGCCAACGCCGCTTCCACTTCCGCGCGCCACGCCTGAACCGCCTTACCAAAGGCCGGCCGCTCTTCCTTCGGGACATCCTTCATCGCTTTGATGAGGCCGGGAATGGAACCATTCCGCCCGATGTACTTTACGCGAAGCGCCTCAATCGCCGCAGCGTCATTCGCAGCGGCAATCTCCTTCAAACTCAGCTCCTTCGCACTCTCAAGTTCTGCCAAAGTCATATTCTATGCTCCCTCAAATATCTTTAACATTATATCATATTATCCACTCTCGCCTCAACGCTTAGCTTAACTTAAGCGACTTTCCGTCTTTGGCGACCCGCGCCCGTAACCGCGGCTTCACCTTGCCGGCAAGCACCAAATCGGATAATGGGTCTTCGATATAATCCTGAACGACGCGCCGCAATGGACGCGCCCCCAAGGACGAATCATAGCCCTTCTCGATCAGAAAATCAGCCGCTTTGCGATCGAGCGACAATGTGATATGCGTCTTCTCAAGCCGCGCCTCCAACTTCTTGAGCTCCAAGTCGAGAATCTTGCGCATATCTTCTTTTTCCAACTTGCGGAATACCACAGTCTCATCAAAACGATTCAGCAATTCGGGACGAAACGCGCGCTTCGCTTCGGCAAGCAGTTTTTCCTTCAGCATATCATAGCTGGTTTCCGTCGTCTCCTTGGCGAAGCCAAGCGAATGTCCCTCACGCGCAAAATCGAAGCCGAGATTCGCCGTGCAAATGATGATGGTGTTGCGAAAATCTATGATTCGCCCCTGCCCATCCGTCAATCGTCCTTCATCGAGAATCTGCAACAGCATATTGCAGACATCGCCATTCGCCTTCTCGAACTCGTCGAACAATACCACCGAATATGGCCTACGCCGCACTTTCTCGGTGAGCTGCCCGCCCTCATCGTAGCCAACATATCCAGGCGGCGCGCCAACCAAACGCGATGACGAGTACTTCTCCTGAAATTCCGACATATCAAGCGTAATCAACGCCTTGTCGTCGCCATATACCCTATCGGCCAACATCTTGGCCAGGTAGGTCTTGCCTACGCCAGTGGGGCCCAAAAAGAGGAAGGATCCGATAGGGCGCTTCGGATCGGCCATCAACGCGCGACTACGCCGCAATGCGCGCGCAATCGCGCTGACCGCCGGAGATTGCCCGATTACCACTTCGTTTAGCGCTTTCTCCATACCGAGTAATTTCTCGGCGGTGGTCGCGTTCATCTTCTCGATGGGAACGCCGCTCATCGAAGATACGGTCTCGGCAATGTCGTTTTCGGAAACCGCAAGCACCGTCTCGGCGTGCGACCGCTTCCACTTCTTGAGCGCCGCCTCGAAATCAATGCTGGCTTGCCGTAACTCATCGCGAAATTGCGCCGCCGCATCGAAATCGCCCTGCGCAACCGCAGCATCCTTCTTGCCACGAAGCAAATCGATATTCTCCTGCATGGCGGTAAGCTGTTTTGGACGCGCACTCGCGGCCGAACGTAGCCGCGCCCCAGTCTCGTCAATCGCATCAATCGCCTTGTCCGGCAATTGGCGCGCCGGCAAATAACGCGCGGTGAGTTCGGCGGCCACACGAATCGCAGCTTCGGAATACTCTACGGAATGATACTCCGAATACTTGGGCGCGATCCCCTTCAATATCTCAATCGTATCCGCGATCGTGGGCTCTTCAATTTGCACCGACTGGAAGCGCCGCTCCAATGCGGCATCCTTTTCTATCGACTTATGATATTCCTTGAGCGTGGTAGCGCCTACGCACTGCAACTCGCCACGCGCCAATGCGGGCTTGAGGATGTTCGCCGCATCCATCGCGCCCTCAGCTCCGCCGGCGCCGACCATGGTGTGGATCTCGTCCAGAAAGAGGATGATGTTCCCGCTACGCTTCGTCTCGTCGATAATCCTCTTCAAGCGTTCTTCGAACTGTCCGCGATATTGCGTTCCCGCAACGATTCGCGCCATATCAAGCGCCACTACTCGCTTTGACTGCATTCGCTCCGAAACGTTGCCTTGATGAATGGCGAGGGCGAGACCTTCCACGACGGCCGTCTTGCCCACGCCCGCCTCGCCGATCAATACCGCATTGTTCTTGGTGCGCCGCGAAAGAATCTGCACGATGCGCTTGAGTTCCTTACCGCGCCCAATTACGGGATCGAGCTTACCTAAACGCGCAAGCTCCGTGAGGTCGCGCCCGTACGCATTAATCGTAGGCGTCTTGATTGCCTTCCCATTAGCGCCAACGGAAGGCGCGTCAATTCCATCGTCATCGTCGGGATCCTCAGTGCCTTCGCTCCGCTCCGCTTCACTCCCGGTCGGCGAGGCCTCCCCTTGGGTTCCGGCGGCGATGAATTTATCAACCGTTACACCAGCGTTGAACAAGAGCTGGGCGGCCGCATTCTCGCCCTCGCGAAGCATCGCCAAGATCAAATGCACGGTGCCGACCACATTGCCGGGCCCCGCCTCGACGACCGCCATCTCGAGGATCTTCCGAGTGCGCGCCGTCATCGGCAATATGCCTTTTTGCAACGTCGCCTCCGAATTACCGGAGATCATCGTCTTCATCGATTCGTTTAGATCCTCAAGCGAGAACCCCAACGCGACCAACCGCTTCGCGGCTTGGCACTTGGGAATGGCGATGATCGAAAGAAAAATATGCTCCGCCCCGATATGATCATGCCCCAATTGACTGGCGCAGCTGGAGGCCGCATTAAGCGCATCCATCGCGTTCTTGCTAAGCGACATACTCACGATAACATCCCTTCTGCCCGTTCATTGAGCGTCACATCCTCAAAACGATGGTTAAGTATATCCGCTCGCTCCGCATCTACGCGCATATGCTCATCCGCCTCCAACGTATCCTCATTCGCCGAAAGATCTATATCCATGAGCATTTGCTCGACATCATCGGCCTCAATGCCATCCAACATCCGCTCATGCGCCGCCAACCGAATTGGGGAAAGCATATCATACAATTCTCCCGGTGATAATAGCCGACAATTCTTAAGCAACGCCAATGCTCGGCAAACCGCATCGCAAAATACCCGTGGGCTATCGTGAACTATCAAATGTCGAGCATTGCGCTCCGCCCTGAGAATATCCGATACCACCCTCTTCGCCTGCTCCAAATTGCTGCCATAATTAAGCTTATAGGTGTGCCCCGCATCCTCAACGCCATCGACATCTATCCCAATAAGTTTCATATCCAATGCATGAAGCGCTCGCTTCACCGCATCTAACTCGCCAATTATGTGCAACCCCTCGAGATGCAGACGATTGCCTATGCGAAATTCCGATTCCACCCTCGATAATGGAAAGTTGTGATAACGCTTGCCCTCTTCGCCACTTTTCGATCTACAAGTTTTCTCGACATCCGAAACGATGCCCTTAAGCGCGTTCATGATCGCGCCTAAGAATGGCGGCGCTTCCCCGTCCATATCAGCGTTGCCGGAAATTTCCGTAACCGACATCGATATCCCCGGCGGCAACCCCGAAATCTTGCGTGTGCGCTGCCTCTTCCTATGTTGCCGTTGATGCTCCGCATTGGCGCATACCTTGCATACGTAAAGCTCCTCCTCGGCCGCTCCGTTCATGCGCGTTATAACCGTCTGCGCCTCCGCATTATGACACAATTCACATTTCATTGGGCGGATATTATACCATAAATTACGAGTTTGGGTCCTCACTGAATTCCGACTGCGTCGGCACTGGTTCCGAAGTCTGGAAATTACTGCTTTCCTTATGATCCGGTTCACGATCCACAAAACGCGTAAATTCGCGCAGGAACGACATCTTCACCTCGCCGGTTTCGCCATTACGGTTCTTCGCTATATCCACATACGCAAGCGTCAAATCGGCGGCTTCAGGGTCCTTCGAGTTGCGCGATGGCCGACGCATTAGAAATACGACATCGGCATCTTGTTCAATCGCTCCGGAATCGCGCAAATCCGAAAGCTTCGGCTTCTCGTACTTGTCTCCACGTTGCTCGTTTGCACGCGAGAGCTGAGAAAGCACGATTACCGGAATCTTCAACTCCTTCGCCATCGCCTTGAGTTGTTGCGAAATCATCGAAACCTCGATTTGACGACTCTGCCGTGCGCCTTCCCGACAATTGCAGAGTTGCAGATAATCTATCACAATGAGCTCGATGTTGTGCTGCTTCTTCATTCGCCTGGCTCTCGCCCTTAGATCCATTACATCCAACCCCGCGGTATCATCCACAAATATCGGTGCGTTCTTTAACTCGCCCATCGCGATCATGAGATTCGTAGTAAGCAGGTTCTTTTCGCTCTTGAGCATGATGTTACGATTTAACCGCCACATATCCACTCTGGCTCGCCCCGCAAGCATGCGCTTCGTGAGTTGCTCAACCGGCATCTCCAACGAAAATATCAAGACCGGATGCTTCTTTCCTTCATCATTCGGAACCGGCATATTCGTCGAAATCATCTGCCCAAGCGCACAACTCTCCGCGATGTTCATCGCCAATGATGTCTTGCCGACCGAAGGACGCGCCGCGATCACGATCATCTCGCCTGGCTTCAGCCCCTGTAAGACCTCGTCCAGATACTTGTAGCCGGTGGAAAGCCCCTCCGTCAACCTCCCGCCCGACTCGAACATTCGATCAATGCGCTTGAAACTCTCGTTAATCGCATCCGACCACGGCATCGTCGCGCCCGCTGTGGCGTTATCAATCTCAAGAAATGTCCGTTCGGCATTGCCCAATACTATTTGGGAATTGGGAAACTCATTTTCGTCAAATGCCTCGGCGACTACCTTGGTCGCGCGGTCAATCATCATTCGCCGCAGATATTTCTCCCGTATGATGGATAGATAGTGCTCGGCGTGCGCAGCGGTGGGAACCTGATCGATCAACGAGCGAATATATCCTATCCCGCCAACCTCCTCTAAGCGATTCGTGCGCTTCAACTCTTCAATTACCGATAATGCATCCACGGGCTTTGATGCCATCATCATCTCCAATATCACCGTGTAAATGATGCGATTGGCTGGATTATAAAACGTCTCCGCAACGACGCCTTGCGAGCGACATTCGTCCAACACCCTATCTTCACTGCGACCAATTGAATCCAGAAAAATGCAGCCTAAAACCGCACGCTCTGCCTCAACACTGTTTGGTGGAACCCTTAAATCATTCATGGTCACTATTATATCAGAATTATCCAAGGTCTGACGGTAGATTATATCTACACTTATCAAAATCCCGTGAACAACTTATAAACAAATTAAATCTTTGATAAATCTTTCCGATTTCGAGCTTTTAAGAACATCCGTAAAGGCGCTCCTTCAAGCCCAAAACGTGCACGGATGTTCTTTTCCAAAAACGCAAGATACGCCGACGTTACCAACTTTGGATCATTGACAAAGAGCCGCAATGTTTGTGGATTCGTCATTACCTGCAAAGCGTAATACACCTTTAGGCGCTTACCTTTCATCATCGGCGAAAGCGTTTTTTTCGTCGCCGTTGTGAGCACCCTATTAAGCATCCCCGTCGGCAACCGTTCCGAGGCGCTCGCCGCCGCTCTATCAATCGCATCAATGGTGCGCCGAATGTTGTAGCCTGTCTTATTTGAACAAAATACGACTGGCGCAAAATTTAGAAATGGCATCATCTTGCGAATGGCCGGCAACGCCTTGGTTTCCGTCATCCCCGATTCCACCATCGCCAGATCCCACTTCTCCACCAATACAACGCACGCCTTGTGCGCATCAAGTATCTTGCCCGCTATCCGCTTATCCTGCAAAGTCGGTCCTAATGTTGCATCTAATAACAACAACACTACATCCGCTTCTTCTATCGCCTGCTCCGAGCGGAATAATGAAAAATTATCAACACTGGTCTTGGACATCTTTGTGTGCGGCTTCATCCCAGCGGTATCGACTAACATATAATGCCGCGCCTCTGGTCCCGAACCGATGGTGAATGGAACTTCTATGGCGTCTCGGGTAGTGCCGGCTATCTCCGATACGATTACTCGCGGAGCGTTGAGTAGACGATTCACATACGATGATTTGCCCGCATTAGGCCTACCCACGATGGCGACACGAAGCGGCTTTGCCGCGCTTTCATCGGCGAGAGAAGGCGGCAACTTGTCAACTACTCCACTAATCAGCGCCTCTACCCCGCGCCCATGCTCCGCGCTTATGGCGTATACCGGCAAACCAAAACGCTCGAATTCCGCGGCTCTCCAATCCTCATCGGCCGTATCGCACTTATTGGCCGCGATCATACATGGAACGCCGGACTCGCGAATCCGCTTGATTACTTCGATATCCAAGGGCGTGATTCCCGCCCTTACGTCAACTACTATCACGCAGACCGCAGAATCCTCAACGGCTAACGCCGCCTGACTCTTGGTTTCATCGTCCAATGGGTCTCGCGTTACCCGCTTATCAAAGGCGATTCCCCCCGTATCCACCAACATCACTCGCCGACCCGAGATATCCACCTCCCGAGTGACTCGATCTCGCGTCACTCCCGGCTGATCAAATACAATCGCCACCCGCTTTTTCGCGATTCGATTGAAAAGCGCGCTCTTGCCGGTATTCGGCCGCCCGACTAACGAAACCACATTCATCATGCTTCAGGCCAAAGCGTAGCCGCCATCTCCCGTAATTTGTACTTCTGAATCTTCTGCGATGCGGTCATCGGAAATTCATTTAGAAAATGCACGTACTTTGGTATCTTGAACCAGGAAATTCGATCCTTGCAAAATTCATCTACCTGCTCTTTTGTAAGTGTTTCACCATCAGAAGGTATGATAAACGCTACCGGCTGCTCTCCGTATTTCTTTGATGGGCACCCGACTACCGCCACATCCTTTACGCCGGGCATCGTCCCCAAAAAGTCCTCTACCTCCTTGGGCGAGATATTCTCGCCTCCACGAATGATCAAGTCTTTAAGCCGCCCGGTGATATAGTAATACCCCTCTTCATCCATTTTGCCAATATCGCCGGAATGTAGCCATCCATTTTTATCAATGCACTTCGCCGTCTGCTCAGGCATCTTGTAGTACCCTTTCATAGTATTGAACCCGCGACAGCAAATCTCTCCATCCTTGCCCAATGGTGCCAACTCTCCAGTTTCTGGATCTATAATCGCAACCTCAATGCCCGGCAATGCCTGCCCAATCGTCTGGCACTTGCGCTCCACCGACTCCTCAAAATATCGCGTCATCGTCATTACCGGTCCCGCCTCGGTAAGCCCATACGGGTTGCAAATCTCCCGCATGAACATCTTCGTTTGCGCCTGCTGCATACGATGAACGGGACAAGCCGAGCCCGACATGATGCCAGTTCTGAGCGAGCGAAAATCAAAGCGATTAAAAAGCGGATGATCCAGCATCGCTATGTACATCGTTGGAACTCCGTATGTGGCGGTGCACTTCTCTCGCTCAATTGAACTCATTACCTGAACTGGATCAAACTTTTCCAAAAGCACCATCGTCGCCCCGTGGTTTACGCAACTCATCACGCCCAACACGCACCCAAAACAATGAAACAGCGGAACTGGTATGCATACCCGATCTCTTGCCGATAGATTCTGGCATGCCCCAATCCAAAAGCCATCGTTCGCGATATTTCGATGCGTCAGCTGCACACCCTTGGGAAAGCCCGTAGTCCCGCTCGTATATTGCATATTGACTACATCGTTAACGTCGCACTCCGCCTGACGAGCGATATATTCTTCCTGCGTTACCTCGCAAGCGAGCGACTTCACCTCGTTGAGCGAATACATTCCACGATGCTTCTCGCCGCCTAAAAAGAATATCCGCTTCAAATGCGGATACTTCTTCGCCTTGAGATTGCCTCGCGGACACTCCTTCAATTCCGGAATCAAATCGTTTATTACCTCGACATAGTCGCAATCGCGATAGCCGTTGATTACGAAGAGATTTTCGGTCTCCGATTGCTGTAAGGCGAAATTGATTTCTTCCCGTTTGTAATTGATGTTAAGCGGCAATAGGATCGCCCCAATCTTCGCCGTCGCGAACATCAGCACTATCCAGTGCGGAACATTCGTCGCCCAAAGCGCAATCTTCTCGCCACGCTTGATACCGAGCGCCATCAGCCCTTTTGCCACATAATCGACTTCTTCCGAAAACTCATACCACGTAAGACGATAGTCCCTATCCGCATAAACGACCGCATCGTTCTCCCCGCATCGCGCGACCGTTTGATCAAGCAGCTGTCCAAGCGTATATTCGCGAGTAATCGGTAAATTATGCCAAGACCTGCCCGTCGAGATGGACTCCGTGAAGGGAGCTATGGAAGGCGCACTGCCGAATGGATCTGATAACTTGAAGCTCATAACTTATTCGCCGTGTGGTATAGGTTTCCAACGTTTAGTTGGATGAAACAATGTGAAGATCGTGGACGCCGCGAGGATGATTGAAAACACTGGAAATGTGATTACTGAAATTATCTTTGGCCGCCGTTTCTTCGGCGAAAGCGCTACCGCCGATACCGCCGTTACCAAACCTACGATGAACACGAAGAAGAAGACCGCAAAGAAGAACTTCGTTGCCGACGCATCCATCACTCCATAGCATAAACGATATATGAAGGCGATTATATTGAAGAAGAGTATGAATGCTACCGACATCCCCGTCAAGATGGCGAAGAAGCTATCGAAAAGGCGTAATGATGGTTTACGAACAAGCGTCTTCAACCACAGCCAGAAATAATCCCTGACTACCTGCCAACCGCCTGTCGCCCAGCGCCGCAACTGCCGCCACATATACAAGACCGTCACTGGCTGCTCATCCGCATAGTCGGCCTCAGCAACATACGAAACCCGCCCACCGCGAAGATTCGTCTGCACTGAAAACTCCACGTCCTCGACCATCGTATGTGTGTTCCAACCCTCATCTCCCAATGCTGCCGGTAGAAATGCAAATCCTGTACCCGTGAGCTTGCCCGAAAGCCCGAGATTGGTGCGAACACGGTTTGAGAGTTCATTCATCATGTCCCAATATATCGTATACCAGCCCGATATGGTGTTAGCCTGCGCATTGGAGGAATGGCGCCGCCCGGTAACCACCGTCTCGCCATCTTGTAATGCATCGTTCATTACGTCAAACCATGTATCAGAAGCTATGTTATCCGCATCGAATACCGCAATCGCGTCGAATCCACCACGCTCAAACAACTTCTTGATTCCCCAACTTAAGACGTCTCCCTTGCCGGAACTGGGCTCCGTCTTTTCCCATACCGTCGCTCCCGCCTCGCGCGCGACTCTCGCCGTCGAATCCGTACAATTATCCGCCAGCACGATTACTTCGCGATATTCTGTCGGATACTTCGACATCAGCACGCTCTTCACGGGAAGCTTTATTACTCGCTCTTCATTACGAGCGCAAATCAACACCGCGAAGCGCAGTCTCTTCTCCGCCTTTGGATGCCGATGAGTCGGCTTTATCAACCCGATCATCACGAGTATCAATGACCATGCGAACACTAAGCTTAGCAATAAGCATATCCAATCGCATATCATGACAAAATAAAAATTAGTCACAACGCCACCTCCTGTGCGACCACAAGTATTGATCGGGGTATCGTCGTATCGCCTCGCCCAATCTATCGTTCAATAGTTGCGTAGCCGCATTTTTGTCGTCAGTCTTTGAAAATCTCACCACATCTCCGCCTACGAGTTTGTATTGGTATGGACCTACCCTCACGAACGACCCTACTACAATCGGCGCACCATAACGAATCGCCAACCGAGAAGCCGAGGTGTATGTCCAAGCCGGACGCCCGAGAAACTCCAACTTCTCCCCGTTGCCAGCATGCTGATCCATCAATATCGTCATCGCGGAACACTCATCCTGCCACTGCCTCAACACTTTGGCCGTGAAGCCCTGATTCTTGTCGATAAGCGTAACTGGTCCGCGAAAATGATGTCGCTTCATCCATCCCGCGATGAATTTGTTATTTTGGATTCTCGCTACCGCTATCATGGGGCGCACAAACGAGAGGATGTTCGTGGCCGCCTCCCATACTCCATGATGAGAGGATACCAACAACATCGGCGTCGTCGGACTTTCCAGCAGTAGCTTTTCCGCCGCTGGCGCCAATTCCGAAACATCCAAATGCTCTCGCCAATTATCCTTGGTCACCACATTTGGCACGCATAATGCCTCGCAGATATGCCCCGCGAGATGGCACCACGCTCGCTTTGCGATGCGCTTCGCTTCTCCACGATCTTCGGTGATCTTGCACTTGATTATATTGTCGATGGAAATCTTCTGACGCTTTCTGAAAAATGGCCACAGGAGCGCAGCGAACGTGCACCCAAATCCATACGCATGCCTCTGTATATACGTCATTCGAATCTTATCGTAGCGGCTCGCCCGTGCCCATCCAGCCCCTCGACCTCGGCGAATGCCGCGATCGAATCCCTCGTCGCCTCCAAATCCTCGCGGGTAAAGGCAACGAAACTATGCCGCCGTCTGAAATCATCTGGCGTAAGACCGCTGAACATATTCGCCGCTCCACCGGTCGGTAGCACATGGCTTGGCCCCGCAACGAAGTCGCCGGCCGACTCGGGCGTCCACGCGCCGGCGAAGACCGCGCCCGCGGCAGTGACGCCGCGCATTACCTTATTCGCATCTTTCGTCATTATCTCGAAATGTTCTGGCGCGAAACGATTCACTACTCCCAAGCCCTCGTCAACATCTTTCGCGATCACGATGAGAATTCCATCACGATCAATTACTCTCTTCACGAACGCCTTGCGAGAAAGCGTCTCCGTCTGCCGCATTACTTCGTCCAGAATCGTCTTTGCCTGCTCCTTCGAGGTGCACACGCAAAGCGACTTCTCCCAGCCGCTACCATGCTCCGCCTGCGAGAGCAAATCCGCCGCTACCCACTTCGCGTCTACGCTACCATCCGTAAGAACCGCGATCTCGCTCGGTCCGGCTACCTGATCAATCGCCACGTAGCCGAAGACCTGACGCTTGGCAGCCGTCACGAACGCATTACCAGGTCCCGCGATCTTCTGCACTTTCTTACAGTGCTTCGTTCCGAATGCCATCATCCCAATCGCCTGAATTCCGCCTACCCGATATATCTCGGTCGCACCCGCCATCTTCAGGGCGTAAAGCAGAACTGGGTTTACTTTGCCGTCGCGCCCCGCCGGTGTACATGCTACGATCTCCTTCACTCCCGCCGCCTTCGCCAACGTCACCGTCATTATCGAAGTCGAGGCTAATGGAGCCGTTCCGCCGGGAATATACACCCCGACTCGCTCCATCGGCGAAAAGAACTCGCCCGCACTGCCACCTTTCGGAGTACGCATCTTCCAAGGCTTACGCAACGACGCCTCCGAAAATGCGTATACTCTATCGTGCGCCGTCTTGACCGCCTTCAAAATTCGCTTGTCGATGCCCTTCGCCGTGATCTTCGCCACATCAAGCCGTAACTCGGCTGGTCTCGTCGCCTTGAAACCATCAAACTTCGCCACGTATTTGCAAACCGCCTTGTCTCCATCGCGCCTAATCTCCGCCAATACTTCGCGCGCCGCCTCCTCAGCCTCCACGGGAAAAGCGGGACGCTTGTTGAATTCCACTACTCTACGATCCGCGGCCTTTACTATCCTGATCATTTCTTGCTCTCCACGATTTTACTGCCCATCATGCACTTTACCGTGCACTCGACCGCCGCCTCGCCTTTGCCGTTCGGTTCGCCGTTGAGATAGCCCCTTACCTCGTAAACGCCAAGCGGAACTCGCTCGCGCCGAATCGAGACTACCGTCACTAACTTATCCCCTGGACGGAATGGCTGACGAAAGCGCACATCTTCAACTGCCGCCAATGCAAACGCTACTTGATCGCCGAGAATCCCGCGAGCCGTTACCGCCGCTCCAGCGACCTGTGCCATCGCCTCGATCAATATCACCCCAGGAACCACTGGAAAATCCGGAAAGTGCCCCTTGAAAAAATCGTTCTTCTCCAACGTGAAGGTATATTCTCCAATCGCTCCCGTCTCGTCCGCGCTTATCAACTTGTCCACGAATAGGAATGGCGGACGATGCGGAAGCAATTCTTCCCCAGCTCTGTTGTATATGTTCTTGAAAACCGGCAACTCCATATCTCACGCCTTCTTCAGCACTAAAATTCCATTGTGTCCGCCGAAGCCCAACGAACTCGATAATGCTACTTTGATATCGCGCTTAACCCCAACATTTGGTGTATAGTTGAGATCCAGCGGAACTTCGCCATTCGCCACATCGACTTCAAGATCCGGCGTATCGTAGTTAATCGTCGGCGGCACGAAGCCATCGCGAATCGCCAACGCCGTAATCGCCGCCTCCAATGCTCCGGCGCCGCCCAAAAGATGGCCGTGCATTGATTTCGTCGATGAGATGTTGATCTTCTTCGCTCCCTCCTCGCCGAACACCGCCTTGAACGCCTTCGTCTCCATCTGATCGTTGAGATGCGTCGAGGTGCCATGCGCATTTATGTAATCAACCTCGCCCTTATCCGCGATCTCCGCGTCCTTAAGCGCTATCTCAATCGCCTTGATCGCCCCTACTCCCGATGGATCTGGCGCGGTGATGTGATACGCGTCGGAAGTCGCGCCATATCCGGCCAACTCCGCGTACACCTTGGCGCCACGCGCCTTCGCATGCTCCTCCGACTCCAATATCAGCGCCGCCGCTCCCTCGCCCATCACGAAACCGTCGCGATCCTTCGTGAATGGACGACACGCCTTCTCTGGCGTATCGTTGAAATGGGTGGAAAGCGCCCTCATCTTCATAAACCCGCTTACCGTGAACTCGATTACCGCCGCTTCCGTTCCTCCCGCGACTACGACATCCGCTCTTCCCGCGCGTATCATGTCCATCGCGAACCCTATCGCATCCGTCGAGGATGCGCATGCCGTTACCACTACCTGCGCCGGTCCCTTCGTGCCTAACGCAATCGACACATTACCCGCCGCCTCGTTCGGTATCAGCTCCGGAACCGCCAATGGCGAAACCCTATCTGGTCCGCGATCGAAAAGCACCTTGTAATTGTCGCCCGTAACATCCAAGCCGCCAATGCCATTGCCGAACATTACCCCGACTCGATCCATATCGGGATGATTCGCCTCGTCGAAGCCTGCGTCCTTCCACGCTTCTTTCGCAACCGCCACCGCATATTGCGAAAACAACGCCATGTGCCGAGCCGACTTCTTGTCCACCATCCCCGACTCAATCGCGTACGCCTGAAAGTCCTTTACCTCCCCGGCTACTTGACTCGTCACTCGCGAAGGATCGAACCGCGTAATCCGCGATATTCCCGGTTTGCCCGCCTTGATGCTCTCCCATGCGGCATCCTTCCCATTGCCATTGGCGCAAAGCATACCAATACCGGTAATTAGAACTTTCTTTTTCATCATCTTCCTCCTTCGTCGAATTTGCTACATAAATGTGCGTATTATACCAAAACGCCCGTGCGACAACAAGTCTACGCTACTCGAATCTCACGAATCTCGAATACGTGAAATTGGTGGTGGGGCAAGGATTCGAACCTTGGAAGGCGTAAGCCAGCAGATTTACAGTCTGCCCTCGTTGACCGCTTGAGTATCCCACCGGAACAACGGGGGAGAAGTATATCAAAAACCCGTTCCCGCCGTCAACCGAGCAAGGACAGTGAAGGTGAGAGGTGAAGGTGAAGGTGAACAGTGGAATTGTTTAAACCGCTAGCGCGGCGCGAAAGACCTTGAAGAAGGCCTCGATGTCGGGCACGTCGATCGCCCCCAACGCGCACAGCCGAAAGGTCCGCGCCGAACCGACCTTGCCAGGGTAGATCGTAAAACCGCGCTCCTGGCAGTAGTCATGCACCTTCTCAAAGGACCAAGCCGGATCGTCCGGATAAAGGACGGAGATGACAAGTCCCGACTGATACTCGCGCGGGATCAAATTGCGGAAGCCGAGTTCGGCGAGCCCCCGATGAAGCGCCTCAAAAACCCGCGTGTGCCGCGCCCACTTGGCCTCCTCGCCCTCGGCCCAATACTCCTTCAACGCCTGCAACGTCGCGTAGATCGTCTGGACCGGCGGCGTGCAGTGCATCTCGCCCGTCTTCTCAAAGCAGTCGTACTGCAAGAAAAGATTGCAGTAGTAGCTGCGGCGTGGATAGTCCGCAGAGGCGCGGATCAAATCTTCGCGACCGACGATGAACGACAACCCCGTCATGGACTGGAGGCCCTTCTGCGCCGAGGCGAAGAGGAAGTCGACATTATCACGGACAATGTCGATCGGCCG
>CALCDB010000038.1 GCA_937901395.1 uncultured Verrucomicrobiota bacterium | reverse complement strand
TAATACCGGCGATTTTGGCGGATAATTACGGCATGACCAACATCTCGAAGATTCATGGCGCGGTGCTTTCGGCGTGGGGCTTCGCTGGACTCGCGGGCAATCAGGCCGCGATATTGGTATCGGATAAGCTTGGTTTCGGTTATATGGGCGTAGTGACGATGTTGGTAATCTTCTACACGATTAACCTACTGAACGTACTCAGTTTGCGGCGCTCACTTCGCCTTCAGTGATTTCTTGAGAAGCGCGAGCAGGGCTTTGCGCTCTTCTTTGGTAAGCGCATCGATTCTTTCCTGCCAAGCGATTTCGAATTCGCTCTTCTCCTCGCCCATCGCCAGGAAGTGCGCCTTGATTACCTTATGCGCCTCATCGATATAGAGCCGCGTTTCCGGGTTGAGTTCATCCATCAAAAGCGCGTTTTCGGCGGCGAGCGCCGGGAAGCGCGGGGCGATCATGTAGGCGGTGAACGAGGCGCCGGTGCCCGATCTCACGCCAGCGGATTGCTCATGAAGCTGGAAGCCGTCGGGTCCCGCGAACACGAGTCGCCCAGAGCCAACGAATTTGCGCTTCCACTCGATGATCTCGAGTTTGGCGTCGGCGCCATTGCTCAACTTGAGTCGATAGTCGGTAGTGCGCTTCTGCACGATTACCGGCGTTACCGGCAAGCCGTTGAAGTATATTCTAACGTTCGGATAGCTCTTTAGGTAGAGCGCGAACTTGGCCGCCAGATTCTGCACGGTCTCGCCGGCATTCAGCAGCGAATCGGTGGTCGCCTTGACATTGGTAATGTAAACTTCGGTTCCGGTGGCCACGCCTCTGGGGGCATCCTCAAGATTGAACACGCCTGGCTTTTCGGCATCGCCCGAGAGCTTGAACGATACGAGGTCGTCGCCCGCCCGCATCGTCGTTCGCCATTCCACGTGCATACCCAGCGCGAAGGCCTTGAAGCGTCCGCGCCCATGTCGCCCGTGCAAGACGCGACCATTCGCGATAGGCGCCTTGAAGGTGCGCTTCCAGCTGCCGCCGAGATTGCCGAACGTCTGATCCGCCTTGAGCGCATCGATGCCCGTGCCGTCATCGGAGACGCGAATCGCCTCCACCGCGCCGAGCGCATTGGTGATGATATCTACCTTAACCTCGCGCGCGTTGGCGTCGAGCGCATTCCAGATCAATTCTTCGATTGCCGCGAGCGGCGAGCCCTTGAATAGCGATTCTATGTGGTCGGCTTGGGCCTGAACGTAAATCTGTTTCATATCTTCAATTCCTCAATCGTGCCTGCCTTGGTTACCTTCTCGATGCGCAGACGGATGGATTCGAGGTCCTTTTGACAAGTGGCGATGAGTTTGCGCCCCTGTTCAAAGGCGGCGATCATATCATCCAACTTCATATCGCCAGATTCCATCTTGTTGACGAGATCTTCAAGCGCACGCAGATTATCTTCGAATTTCATAATTGTTGTATTATACCAAAAACGAGTCCGTTTGCGGTTGACAACTTTAAGCAAAGTTTGGTATACTACCACGCGCACTTCGGAATGGGGATATAGCTCAGTTGGTAGAGCGTCTCAATGGCATTGAGAAGGTCAGGGGTTCGACTCCCCTTATCTCCACCATTCATTCCCCACCCCTAATTGATGTTATTCGGCGGTTTGCTCATCCGCAATGGCGGTATAGGGGATATCTTGCCATGCGAGCAGCAGTTCGGTGGGAGAGTTTAAGGCGGTCTCATCCAAGTCGATTTCATCTACCGCCGAAAGAAATTCTATCGTATCGGTGAGCGAGTATATGGGCGATGGGGATAACATCGTTCGGAACAAGGCGACGATCGCGAGGGAGGCGGCGAGCAGACCTGGAATCGTCCATCTCAGCCAGCGATGAGCGAGGCGCTTTTTGGGGATGCGCAATTGAAAGGCGCCACGCGATTCCAAGGCGGATTTTATAAGATGATTCAAGTTTTTATCTTCATTCTCGTTCATGGCAAGTTTAGTTCATTATGGGGATTGATTTTCATCTTTAGTTTCGAGGTGGCGGAGCGCATCCAAGTAAGCACAGTTCCCAGCGGAACCTTCAATTCGTCGGCAATTTCCTGGAAAGTCAATTCGCCTTCGATTCGCATAAGTACAACGAGGCGCAAGTTCTTGGGTAGGGCGCGAATGTGGGCGAGCACATCATCGTGAGTAGAGTGCGCCTCGACTTTCTCGTCAGGCGGTGGCGCTTCATCCATTAACGATGATAGCGCAGAAGTCTCGTCTTCGCAAGGCGCATCCAGCGTCAGTTCATAGCGCTCGTTGCGCCGATATCGATCGATCACCACGGAGCGGGCTACTTTCACGAGATATGCGCGCATGGAAGTTTCGTTTATGGCATCGCGCTGCTTCAATAGGCGCAGCCATACTTCCTGAAAAGAGTCGTCGGCGTCCGCCTCGCAATGAGTGAGGCCGCGCAAGAAAGCGGAGAGCCATTCCCCATGTTCGGAGACGAGCGCCGAGATCTCTTGGATATTGGCCATTAATCTTTTAGTTCATCTTTCTTATTGAACTTTGCGCGCCTTTCCTCGATCATTTGACGGGCTTTCTTGAGCTGCTCGGGACTAAGGATGGAGCGTGCTTCGATGATGCGCTTGGTTTGCGCCTTCGCCATCTTCTTGCGGAGTTCGAATACTTCGTCAATGGATGCCATAATCGCGGTTTCATCAATCTTTTCGGCTTGGAGGAGCTCGATTTGTTTTCGCGTCTGCTCGCCGACCTTCTTTTGGAGTTCGTGGTTGTCATCACGCGACGACTTGAGGGCGACGAGTTTTTCCTTCTGCTCATCGCTGAGACCGAGTTCTTCGACGACCTTGGGGTTCATGATCGCGCGGAGGATGGGGTCGTTCATGCCTGCGCCCATCGCCGCTTGGTTGAAGTTGGCCGGTCTACTCCTTCTCATGCGATTCATACGATTGGGCTGAGTTGGTGGAGTGGGGGCTACCTCATCCGCAATGGCGGTAGTGGATAATATTGCCGCAACTGCCAATAACATTAATTTATTCATGTGTTTTTCCTTTCATTTATGCTGCGAGTATTTCGCTTGCTATTGATATAGACGCAGCGGATGGACGAATTATTTTAGCCAATTTGATTTTGTTATGATATTATATCATAAGGTGAAGGGGTAGGTGAAAGCAATACCGACACATTGGGCGTACTATAGGGACACTTTGCCTTTTTG
>CALCDB010000037.1 GCA_937901395.1 uncultured Verrucomicrobiota bacterium | reverse complement strand
TACGAAATCATAAACGCGATCAAGCAGGGATGGCTCGTCCCTATCGAGCAGCAGATGGTCACGGTTGGCTCACTCGACTTTTCGGGCGTTCGCACGACGGCGGGCGACCTCAACCAAGGCGATCTTGCCGAGGTGATGGAAGACGAGCGCAACCTGCAAGGCATAGCCGCGCCGACGGTGGAGATTTGCGGTGACAAGCGGGCTATCGTGTTCGCGGCAACGGTAGACCAAGCGGAGCGAATGGCGGAAATCCTCAACCGATACAAACCCGACCGCGCTTCTTGGATTTGCGGAAAGACCGACAAGCAGGAACGGCGGCGCATCCTTGCCGACTTCAAGGCGGGGCGGTTGCAGTTCGTGGTGAATGTCGGCGTGTTGACCGAGGGCTTCGACGATTCGGGCGTGCAGGTGGTGATTATGGCTCGTCCGACAAAGAGCCGCGCCTTATACGCGCAAATGGCGGGGCGCGGCACTCGCCCGGCTGACGAGGTGGCGGGATTGCTCGGTGATTGCACAAGCGATGACGAGCGGTGCGATATGATCCGCAAATCGGTCAAGCCGTCGTGTTTGATTGTGGACTTCGTAGGAAACGCGGGGCGGCACAAACTTTGCTCGACCGCTGATATTTTGGGCGGCAACATTGATGATGATGTTGTGACCGAGGTTGCGCGGCGCGTTCGCGAGGGCGGGAAGCCCGTGGATATGACCGAGGAGATTGCCCGAGTAAAGGCCGAGGTCGAAGCGCGTAAGAAGCGCGAAGCCGCAACCCGTGCGGCATTGCAGGCGAAAGCGAAATATCTGATTAGCAAGATTGACCCGTTCAATGCGTGGGACATTGCGCCCGTGAAGGAGAACCCCGCCGACCGTGGACGGAGATTCACCGCCAAGCAAGCTCTATTGCTGCGTGACCGCCTCGGCGTTGACCCCGGCAAGATTCCGTTCGGGCAGGGCAAGCAATTACTCGATGAGTATTTCCGCCGAATCAATGGCGGGTATGCGACAATCAAACAAGCGGCCTTATTACGGAATAGGGGTTTCAAAATGCCGCTGCGGATGGAGCAAGCCGGGCGAATGATCGGGCGAATGAGAGAAAGGCAGGGTTGGTAATGGCGGCGTTCAAGTGTCCGTATTCCAATGACGGATATTGCGTTTTGATGCATTGCGCGTGCAAGCGCGTCGTGTTTTGTGAATATCGAATCAAAGGCGGCGAATGAACGGATGGGTAGAATATAAGCACGAACCTTGCCCGATTTGCGGACACAAGGGATGGTGCGGACATACCGAGGACGGCAATGTGATTCATTGTATGCGCACCGAATCGAAGAATGTGTGCGCGTCCGGCGGTTGGTTTCACTTCCTCGTAGACCGCCCAATGCGCCCGCGCTTCGCTCCGAAAGCCCCAAGCCGTCCCGTTCGTCGGTTGTTTGATGCCGAGCGCGTGATGGCGGGTTTCCGCGCTGAAATCGAGAGCTACAAAGGCGGCGACATCTTTGATGGGATGTTGGCTATCGGGCGGGACCTCAATCTTGCCGCGTGCTATGTTGACCGCCTCCTCGTCGGGTGTTCTTCGCATTATATGTCGTGGTGCTTCCCGATGAGAGACGCGGAGGGAAAGACAATCGGCATCCGCCTGCGTCGCTACGGTTCGAGTGACAAATTTTCGGTCAGCGGAAGCCGAGATGGACTTTTTTACGACCCCGAACTCAAACCCCGTGAATACCTCGATCACGGCTTGCGCTTCCGTGAAATCGTGATTGTTGAGGGTGCGACCGACTGTATTGCCGGCTATGCGCTCGGTCTTCCCGCCGTCGGGCGTTCGGCGTGTGCGACGGGAACGGAACTATTGCGCGATCTTTGCGGGCGTTTGAAGGTTGATCGGGTGACGATTGTATCGGACAACGACGGCTCGAAATTCCGCGCTGACGGGACGGAATACAAGCCGGGTATAGATGGCGCGGAGAAGTTGGCGGCGCAACTCGGGCGAACCTATCGAATCGTTATCCCGCCGAAAAAAGACCTGCGTGAATGGTATTACGCGGGGCTTACAACCGAAACATTTTTAATGGTTGCGAACTTGCAGCCGTGGAAAATCGCACAACCCATAAGAAAACAAAGGAGAGGCCCGATACTATGAGAATAATCATCAATGTTGAGCCGATCAAGGAGAACGGCAAACGCCTGCGAATACGCACACGGTATCAGCTCGGAACGAAAGACGGCAAGATGCACATTCAAGCGCGAAATACTCTCGTTCAGTTCTATAACGACCTCGCGGATATGATCGAGGAGGGAGCGGACAAGGAAATCACCGACTTTGTGAACGAGGGGGAGCGCGTATGAGGCGTTGGCTAAAGATTGAAGTCGCCACGCCGACGAAGCCCGAAATCATCGAGGCGGCCGACCGCTTGGGGATTACGCAGGGCGACGCATTCCTTGCGTTCTTCCGGCTCTTTGCCGTGTTGGATGAGGAAACTGTGGATGGTTGGTTGCCGAGGTGGAAGCCGTTTATGATTGACGACGCGGCGCACCAAAACGACTTTTGCAAGGCACTCGCCGATGTTGGTTGGCTCGAAATCCGCACGGACGGGATTATGATTACGAATTGGGCGCGGCACAACGGGCAATGCGCGAAACGCCGGGCGCTCAAGGCAAAGCAAATGGCCGAAAGTCGCAACCGCAAGCAGGCGAATCGTCCCGTCTTGTGATGTGTGGCTTTTTTGTGGACATTTTGTGGTCATCTCAAGCCCACAATTTGACCACCAAGATAAGAGTATTTATTAGTTATTTAATCGTAGAAGATATAACTTGATGTAATGGGTAGAAGAGGTAAGTAAAATATGAGTATATCCATAAGTGAATATCACGAGATTATTAACGGGCGCGCGACCCTTGCCGAAATTGAAAAACGGCACAAGGCGAAGCCGGTGAAGGTGTCGAAGTCGAGGAAGCCGAAAGCGGAGGTGAAGCCCGAATTGACGATGGGCGAGATTTTGGATTTGACGCGCCGAGGGGTTAATGCGTTCACCGAGGTTCAGAATGGGCAGGCGGCGAACGATGGCACCGTTTGGGCGGGCGTTCTTCCGTGGACACCTTCGATGAATCACTATTGGCGGCACGACAACGGATGTCACCATATCAGCAAGGCGGGGTTGGATTACCGCGCCGAGGTGGTTCGGATAGTTAGAGGGGCAACTCCTATCAAGGGACGCGCCGCGCTTCTCGTCTTCGCGTTCCCGCCGGACAACCGCAGGCGCGATCTCGATAATCTCTTGAAGGGATTGCAAGACGCGCTCGTCCACGGCGGACTTCTCGCGGACGATTCGGATATTGATTTGCTCGGGGTCTATCGTCGGGGGCTTCACAAGCCGGGCGGCAAGGTTGTTGTGGTTGTGATGAAAATTTAACACGCGCACATATTATGAGGGCATTGCATAAACGAAAGGACACCGAAGGACAAATGGCAAGCGATTGCAAGAATTGCAAAGTGGCGAAGGATATGATTTACCTTCGCTCACAATGTCGTGCTTGCAAGACGGGCGGAGGTTTGGATCGCTACGATACCGAGGATTCCGAATCAATCGACCGCCGCAACGCCGAAGGTTTCGCGATTACCCTGCGTCAGATCAAGCAAAAGGATGACCTCGACGAATACGAACTTTCGATAGTCTTCCTCTTGCAGCTCGGCTTCAACCTTTCGCGCATCGCCGAAATGTGGGGTTGCACCCGCGCCAATGTCGCAACTAAGTTCAAGAAGCTCCGCGAACGATGCCCGCATTACCGCCTATTGGTCGATTGGACACCTCACGGCGGCCGTCCGTGTATCAGCGACAAAGAACTCGACGAGATGATTGCCTGCGCAAGCGGTGTGATCACGCCTTGCCAGCACGTCATCAGCAATCTGCCTGTCACCGCTGCCAAGGAGGCTACCTGCCAAGAGGGTGGCAATATCCACTACGCCTACTGCAATAGCTGTGGCGCCTACATTGACCTTGATCATGACAATGCGCTACTCAGCAAGGAAGAAGCCAACCTGCCTGCTCTTGGTCATAATTATGGCGAAGATGGCATGGTCGATCTGGTCTATGTCCTTTTTTCTGGTCAGGGTGCCAATCAGTCGCAAAATTACGATCAGCCCTGGTCGATGAGTGGTACTTTGTCAAGCCTTGGCACTTATGATGGCGTGAGGGCTTGCCGCTATGGCCTCTCGAATGAGGTCGTGATGGGCAGTAGTAATGCTTATCAGACGGGCATTGGCGTTTTTTGTCACGAATTGTCCCATACTCTGGGCTTGCCCGATCTTTATGATACGGTCAACGCTTTGTCAAACTGGGATAACAATGGTCCTGAGCCCTGGGACCTGATGGACGATGGCGAAAATATCATCAATGGCATGTGGCCCATGCCGCTGACGGCTTGGGAACGCGATGTCTTCGGCTGGATCGAACTGGAGGAGTTGTGCGCGCCTCAGAATGTAACATTGTATCCGCTCAATGACCCTGAGGGTAGGGGCAAGGCCTATAAAGTAACCAATCCTGCCAACCCTTATGAGTATTATACTTTTGAGAATATCCCGGATGGAGATTGGTATAGTTGGCTGAAGCGATATAATGTCCCTGGAGGCATGATTGCAATGCATATCAACTTTAATCGTCCTGCTTTTGCG
>CALCDB010000036.1 GCA_937901395.1 uncultured Verrucomicrobiota bacterium | reverse complement strand
GCATACGGCCCATGGTGTCGGTCATGCCGTAGCTCGAAGGACCCGCCGCCATGTTATCGGGGTGAAGCGTGCGCCCGGTGCCGCCGCCGGATGCCACCGAGAAATACTTGCGCCCATTCTCCCAGCACCACTTCTTGTACGTTCCCGCGACTGGATGCTGGAAGCGCGTCGGATTCGTCGAGTTTCCGGTAATCGAAACGCCGACATTCTCCTTCTGCATGATCGCCACGCCTTCCGGAACGTTATCCGCGCCATAGCACTTCACCGCCGCGCGCGGTCCCTTCGAGAATGGCTTCTCGCCAACTACCCGAAGCTTCTCGCTCTTCGCGTTGAAGGCCGTCTTCACGTACGTAAAGCCGTTGATGCGGCTGATGATGTAGGCGGCGTCCTTGCCCAAGCCGTTGAGAATTACGCGAAGGTTCGTCTTGCGAACCTTGTTCGCGTTAAGCGCGATCTTGATCGCACCCTCCGCCGCCGCGAACGATTCGTGACCCGCGAGGAACGCGAAGCACTCCGTATTGTCGTCGAGCAGCATCGCGCCGAGGTTGCCGTGCCCCAAACCGACCTTGCGGTTCTCCGCCACCGATCCGGGAATGCAGAACGCCTGCAGACCAACGCCGATCTCGGCGGCCGCGTCCTTCGCCTTCTTGCACCCCTTCTTGATCGCCATCGCCGCGCCTACCGTGTAGGCCCACTTCGCGTTCTCGAAGCAAATCGGCTGCGTCTCTTCCACGATCTTGTATGGATCGAACCCCGCCTTCTTGCAGATCTCCGCGCATTCCTCGATCGACTTGATGCCGTATGGCTTCAACGCCGCCAGAATCTTCGCCTCGCGCCGCTCGTATCCCTCGAACAACTTCTCCGTTGCCTTCTTGCCTGCTGTCTTCTTAGTAGCCATTTTCAAAAGCCCTTTCCTTATTCCTTACGCGGATCGATGTACTTCGCCGCGCCCTCGAACTGTCCGTAATGGCCCTTCGCCTTCTCCCACGCCTCATTGGGAGTAAGCCCCTTCTTGATGAAGTCCGTCATCTTGCCCAACGAGACGAATTCATAGCCGATTACTTCGCCTTCCTTGTTGAGCGCCATGCGCGTGCAATAGCCCTCGGTCATCTCCAAGTAGCGAGGACCCTTCGCCTTCGTCGCGTACATGGTTCCCACCATCGAACGCAGCCCCTTGCCGAGATCCTCCAAGCCCGCGCCGATCACCAAACCGCCATCCGAGAACGCGCTTTGCGTGCGCCCATATACGATCTGCAGGAAAAGCTCGCGCATCGCCGTGTTGATCGCATCGCACACCAAGTCGGTATTGAGCGCTTCGAGAATCGTCTTGCCAACGAGAATCTCGCTCGCCATCGCCGCCGAATGCGTCATACCCGAACAACCAATCGTCTCGACCAACGCCTCCTCGATCACGCCATTCTTCACATTCAACGAAAGCTTGCACGCTCCCTGCTGTGGAGCGCACCAACCTACGCCGTGCGTGTAGCCGGAAATATCCTTGATCTGTTTCGCCTGCACCCACTTGCCTTCTTCAGGAATTGGAGCAGGACCATGATTGCATCCTTTGGCTAAAGGACACTGGTGCTGAACCTCTGTTGAATATACCATTGATTTTTCTCCTCCTTGGTAAAAACTTCGCGTATTATATCATAATCTCCCGCCCATCTACAACCCCACCCTTGCGCCCAAGTCTTCATCGCACTATTATCCGCAGCGCCTTGCTTCGCCCATCGCTCGGGGTGGCGAATTCAGCTCCGTCCAAATCAAGCGTTAACTTGTATGGACCTACCGAGCCGTAATTATTCTTGGCGTTCGCGTTCCATCCACCAGTCGGAACCTCATATCCCTCTGGTGCGACTTTCAAAGGGATTGGATGATTCGTTCCCGATACGCGAATAAAGTACTTTCCCTTCGCCTCGCACTCAAATGATACTCCCGCCTCGCGAAAATCAGCCGATCCGTCCATCACGTCTTCGCTCGTTGCCAATACATCGCCGCTTGCCGACAAAAGTTCCATCTTGGCGTCCAATGATGCTCCCTCTATCTCATCCAAATATCCAGGAATTACCTTGGCGGTAATCGTTCCCGCTCCAGTTACGGCGACGGCGAATACATCGACATCATCCACTACCTCCGTTCCCTCGATGTGCTTGCCTATTACGCCAGTAGTGGAAAGCGAAGTTTCCCCATTTGCTACCAACCCCTTCGCCTCCGCTATCGTATCGCCCGCATCATCCTTGGCAAGCGACAAATTGCGCGTGGCATAGCTATCTTTCCCATCTGGATAAAGCTTGGACGGAAAATCAATGATGGTGTTTTTATTATTGGCTTCACGATCGCCTGGCTTAAGCCCCAGCATCACCGCTAAATCATCGTCCCCCTTGTTCGTGGCGCCATCATAGTTTCCATTGGAAAACTGGTTGATGAAATCCCCCGCATCGTAATCATATCCACTATAGTAAATTGCCGAAGGTACCCCGCCCATTACCGGATACCACTTGCATCCATTCGCAATCTCCAAACCCGTATAATACTCTGAAGGGCTAAACCCAGCTGGGATATCTATCCATTTTCCATCTTGATATGTTTGATAGCCCTCCAAATACATTTGCCCGCCATCATGCGCCAATCCGCATGTATGGGAAGTTTCATGGGTAGCTTGCGCAGCTAAGTTTTGACGCGAGCCATTACCAAAGATATAGGCGGGACGATCTGCTCTAAAGCCAAACGCGCCCAAACCAGATATCCCGCCCGATTCCGCATACCATCTGCCATTAGGCGCATAATCGAAGATGACTCTTTTACCATAAGTATCGTCATCCGCCGAAGACTTGACGAGTCCATCATAGTCTGGCTCTTCGGTAGTTACATCCACATCAAACATCATAAAGTCCTCAGCCACCATTCGCCAAATGTCATATACAGCATAGGCGAGTGGGTAGGTTTCGCTAAGGTCGGTCGTTTTGGTCTTGACCTCATTTGTTTTCTTATTGGCAAAGCGTCCTGCGAAAACAAAAGCAGGCGTTTCGAGATATGGAAGCGAACTCTTTTCCTTGATATTATATCGCATACTGGCAACATTCGCATTGTAGTCATCAATATATCCACTGAAATCAAGATAGATGGTCTTCTTCGCTCCCGGACGGGAGTGGAGCGATACTACCGGAGTTGGATTGGTAATCTCCTTTGCTTCGGAATATCCCCAATTAGCGCCATCGCTGCTAAATGCAAGACGATACTTTGCAGTGCTACCAGGAGTCGCGCATAAATAGCGAATGGATGACCACCCATCAACCGTCATTTCAGGTGAAGTAGGGCTGCGCCTATCAACCTCGCTCTCGGCAATGTCCGCCCAAGTCGCGCCGTCATCCGTTGACTTTTGCGCCTTAACTTGAAATGCGCTTGTTGTCGTCCACCCAAAATATACTTGCCTTTGTCCCGAAGGTAAAATTACTACCTCATCCGGAAGCGCCACCTCTGCGCTTACCTGCATCTCCACCGCCCCAAAATCCGTTCCATTGCCATCATTACGCAAATTCCCTAACGCATCATATTTTAACTCCAAACTATCAACCACATTCCCTGTGTTCAATGCCGTTGAAGTAGTCGCAATCTCGTAATGAGGTAAGTTCATCTCATCCTCAACCCAAACCAAATTGCTTTCGACCTTATATGTATACGGTGATTCATCCTTTATCGTCACCGTTG
Source organism: uncultured Verrucomicrobiota bacterium (assembly GCA_937901395.1). Classification (GTDB taxonomy): domain Bacteria; phylum Verrucomicrobiota; class Kiritimatiellia; order RFP12; family UBA1067; genus UBA1067. The sequence continues at coordinate 2,104 of CALCDB010000036.1, read as the reverse complement.
GATCTGCATCAAATAAAACATTCTTCACCACCGAAGGCGGTGTCTTACTTAACCAATAAACATTTTTCTTATCAATTTGCAGATCCCCAACTTTACTAGACGAAGCGATGATCGTGCAATTGATTAACGATAACTTACTCGCATCGGAAATATATAATGGTGCTCCAGTTGTGTATGTAGCCACGCAATTTTCCCCAATCGTCGTATTGCAAATTAATACTGATGGTTTAGTACTTCCAGGCGCAAGATTAACATAAATCGCTCCTCCACGAGCCGGGCTATACAAATTATCCGCAGTCGAGCTACAATTATCAATAGTTACCGATGTTATTTGGTGATTGCCAGTAATTATCTCCAGCGATATCGCATTTCCCATTGCGCCATTATTCCTCTCGATGTTGGTGAAATACAAATTCGCGATATCTACCTGCCCTGCAGATAAGGTTGAAATAATGCCCTTCCCTGTTATCGTAGCATACTTAAATTCTCCCGCATTCGTTACACCGACGATTGTAACTCGACTGCCAGATGCAATACTAAGCGATAAATACTCTTCAAGCTTAATCGTCCCGCTTACGCAAATTACCTTATGTCCGCTTACATTTTCAATTGCCGACTTTAACACGGCTTCACTGCCTACATGCACAATTGTCGGTGTCGTTTCTGGTAACTGTAATTCTGGGAATCGCTCCCTGATTTTCCCGTAAAGCGCATCATCGCTCAGCGCTTCTGCCCATAGATTAAAACTCATCACGCTGCTCAGAAACAGAAATATTATTGTCTTTATCATAACTCCTTGAACCTTCTTACTCTATGTCCATCAACTTCGATTGTTTCAAAGAACATCCTGGCGGGGCGAACCCAAAGACCAAAATCTCCATATAATGTTCGATATACCGCCATCGGTTCCAATGTTTCCGAATGTGGCGCCAGCCCCAATAATTGATAGCGCTTGCCCTTGTAATGCACGAACTCGCGCCCGATCAATGCCTTCCATTCCTCCGGAACCGCGCATTTCTCCGCTACCTTGAATATACTTTCCATATCTCTATTGTATCATATCAAATTGATTGCGTCGATATCAATCGATACCCTTAAGTCCTTGGGTGCCGGGCGAGCAGCGGTGAGCCATTCCCATACCTTCGCTATCGCGCCAATGCCAGCGGAACGGATGATTATCTGCCATCTATACCACCCATCCGCCTTCTCCAATGGCGCGGGCATCGCCTCCGATACCAACATCTTCAATTCGCTCTTCGCTTTCGCCACCCGCGCCATGCTCTGCGCATACATCTGCGCCCAGTCCCCAACCATCTTCAAGTCCTTCGCCTTGAAAGTAACTACGACCAAATGACAATATGGAGGGAACCCCGCCTCCTTGCGTATCGCCAATTCCTGATTCGCGAATTCCTCGAAGTCGCCCCTCATCACCAAATTGAGAACCTTGTTCTCGATATCGTAACTTTGTATCATTACCCTGCCCGACAACTCGGAGCGTCCCGCCCTGCCCGCCACTTGCGATAATAACTGAAAGGTTCTCTCCATCGCCCGAAAGTCGGGCATATTCATCGAGGAATCCGCATTTATTACCCCGACTAACGTGACGTTGGGAAAGTCGAGCCCCTTCGTTATCATCTGCGTGCCCAATAGTATGTTGCCCTCGCCTCGTCTGAAAGCGGAAAGTATGTCGTCGTGGGAGTTCTTTCGCGAGGTGGAATCCGCATCCATCCTGAGAATGGTGGCGCCGGGCAGGCACTTCTTGAGCGCGGCTTCGGCGCGTTGCGTTCCGATGCCGCGATAATCGAAGGCGGTGCACCCGCAATTACCGCACTTCCGTGGCGGCAATATCCACTTTCCGCAGATGTGACACCTCAGACAACTGTCGGCTTGGTGATATGTATAGGGAACGCCGCAACCATCGCAATCCACCGTCGCGCCGCATGCCGCGCAGCGCATCGAGCGCGAATAACCGCGCCGATTGAGAAACAGCATCGCCTGCTCGCCGCGCTCCACGCATGCGCGTAGAGCCGCGAGTAGTTCGCTCGAAAAGATGCTACCGCCCGTCTTCTCTCCGCCGCCCATCGCCGTCATATCTATCAACTCT
>CALCDB010000035.1 GCA_937901395.1 uncultured Verrucomicrobiota bacterium | reverse complement strand
TTTGGCGATGTGGAGAAAGCCGAATGGTTTCTGACCAACATTTGCACCTACCCGTGGAATGCCCAGCATGATGCGGGAAAGCTCGCCGCCGCTGGCAACCATTCCAAGCGACTTTCGCGGTTCTCCCACGTTAAACGAAACCATAAAATCAACGATGTCTATACCGGTTTCGGAAGAGTTGTCTTCATTGTCACTGACCTCTATTTCACAGGAAGCATGCTCTAAGTTAAGCTCCTTCAGATTTCGTATTAGCTCGCCGGAAAGAATAGCTGCTTTATCCTTTCGTATTTGCGAAAGCTGTCTGCTTCGTTCAAGGAAAAGCTTTCTTGCCTTATGAACCTTTAGCTCCAGTTCTGCTAAATATGAAGAAAAATCTGAAAGCTTATCAATCAGCTCCTGCTGTTTTTCTCCGTATGCCAGAATTTTGTCTATTCCGTCACCATATTTATTCTTAAGATGGTTAATGACATCCAGTCGGTTTTCGACCTCCGTGTATTCCGCTTCGGAATTAGCGGCAAAGGAATATCCCGATCTGGATGTCACCATCCGCGGCGCCGTTTCCATCGCCCGCCGCCTGCAGGATCCGCTGGCGGAGCTGGTGAAGATCGACCCCAAGGCGATTGGCGTTGGACAATATCAGCACGATGTCAACGAGCGGCTTTTGAGCGATAAGCTCAACGAGGTAGTGGTTTCATGCGTGAATGGAGTTGGCGTCGAACTGAACACCGCGTCGGCGCCGCTGTTGGAGCGAGTGTCGGGGCTCTCGCCCGCGCTCGCCAAGGCGATCATAGAATTGCGCAACGATCTGGGCGGCTTCAGCAGTCGCGAAGAATTGCGCAAGGTGAAGGGGCTGGGCGTGAAGGCCTTCGAGCAAGCCGCCGGATTCTTGCGGATTCGCGGCGCGAAGAATCCGCTCGATCGCTCGGCGGTTCACCCGGAGCGCTACTCGTTGGTGGAGACGATGGCCAAGGATATCGGCATGAGCGTTGAGGAGTTGGCGGGGAACTCATTGGCGGCGAAGAAGATCGACATTCGCAAGTACATCTCGAATGACGTGGGCGAGCCGACCTTGCGCGATATCGTGGCGGAGCTCGTGAAGCCGGGCAGAGACCCGCGCAGCACCTTCGAGATGCCCAAATTCAGGGGCGACGTAACCAAGATCGAAGATGTCCAAGAAGGCATGAAGCTGGAAGGCGTGGTAACCAACGTCACGGCATTCGGCGCATTCGTCGATATCGGCGTGCATCAAGACGGGCTCATCCACATCTCCGAACTCTCCGATAATTTCGTGCGCGATCCGGCGGATGTGGTAAAGGCGGGCGACAAGATCAAGGTGACGGTTGTCGGCGTCGACCGCGAAAGGAACCGCATCGCGCTTTCGGCTAAGACGCATCCGACGGCGGGCGGCGCGGGTAGCGGCGGCGGCGACGCCAAGAAGCAACATGCACGAACGATAGTCGGCAACGGCAACAGGTCGGGCTTCAGCTGCAATCCATTCGCGAACTTATGAATTGCAAGGTAATGGGGATATTGAACGTAACGCCCGATTCGTTTTCGGATGGCGGCGCGTTCGTCGATACGGAGAAGGCGATTCATAGGGCGAAGGAGATGCTTCTCGAGGGAGCGGACATCATCGACATCGGCGGCGAATCGACGCGCCCCGACGCGACGCCAATTAGTTGGAAGGACGAGTGGGAGCGCATCGAGGGCGTGGTAACGGCGATCGCGCCAACCGCGCCGATCAGCGTCGATACCTACCATCCGGAAACGGCCGAGCGCGCGCTCGCGAAAGGCGCGAGAATCGTCAATTGCGTAATGGACGAGGCCGCGGAGACGATGCTGGGGATCGTGCGCAAATTCGATGCGGAACTGATCGTTGGCGCCAATTCGGCGGTGGCGAAGGCGAGCGAGGTCTATATCGACCCGATGATCGGCTTCGGGACCACGCGCGAACAAGATCTCGCGTTGCTGAAGGCGGTGGCGGAATTGTCGCGTTGGGGAAGGGTAGTGGTTGGGGCGAGCCGCAAGCGAATCGTGAAAAGCATGACGGGAGAAGACCGAACGGACCAACTGCTGGGCGGCAACCTCGCCATCGCATTGTGGTGCGCGATGTCCGGCGCGAGCATGGTGAGAGTGCACGAGGTAAAGGAGACGGCGCAGGCGTTACGAGTATGGAAGCAGCTGCAATAGATTTCGAGACGACCGGTTATGAGAACGGGAAGAGCAACGATCCCTGGCAACTTGGCATTGCCATCATCAGAGATGGCGTGATATGCGAGACGAAGGAATTCTTCTTCGGCACCGAACAGACGCCGGATTACGAATCGATATTCGCGCAATGGGAGCAATTCTTTCCATATCTGCAAGGCAGAACCCTAATCGCGCATAATATCGCCACCGAACGGACGATCCTCACGCGATTGGCGCCGCTTACGAAATGGGCGGGGTGGATAGATACATTGCGCTTGGCGAAGGCGAGGTATCCAAAGCTCGATAACTACCAGTTGGGAGCGCTTTGCGAACGCTTCAATCTCGTAAGGGAATTCGAGAACCGCACTTGGCATGATGGACTATTCGACGCGATTCATTGTGCTCGGCTTGCGTTGTTTTTGGGGATTTGATATACTTCATAGGAAATATGGCGAGTCATATTACACCACACGGAATTGCATTATTAGAGCATGATATCGGTGCGCCGCTTTGGCGCGCATTGGTGACGATTGACAATACGTTCGTGGTGAATCTAATCGCAGCGCTGTTCGTGAGTATCGTCATCGGCTATGTGGTTAAGCGTTACATCTTCTGGTATGATATCTACAAGGATCCCTTCGCCGGCGAAGACGATGAAGACGAGATCGATCGCAGCATATTGCCGCCGCGCGCGAAAGCGCTACCGATAGTCGCGGGGCTGTTGTATTTGGTGTATCCATGCTTTGGCGGCGCGGTAATGGAACTGAACCCGCATATCATCGGGACGTTGCCGATTATCATTTCCGCGCTCATCATCACTACCCTGAACAAGCGCATACCCGACGACAAGCGCAAGGACGAGGATTTTGACGATCGTCGCCTCTTCTCCACCCGACTCATCATCGCCGGCGCCTTCGCGGGCATGGGCGCGGTGGAAAGCGCGTACGGCATCGTGGCGGCGCCGATTTTGCTGGTGATGGCATGGCCGAAGTTCATTCGGCGCAATCGTTCTCAGGCGGGCGTTACCTTCAAGTGGCTCTGCGGATTCTTGGCGGCGGCGGTAATCGAGCCGCTGTTGTTGCCGAATGCGGGGTGGGAATCGCTGATGGCGCATGGCGAGGACTATCTCTGGCCATTCGGATTCGTGCTGCTTGAGATAGCGTTGATCGCCATGGTGAAGATGATCGGCGAGACCTTCTGGGTGCGCATCGCGCTCTTCGGCAGCGTCATCGCGGTCGGCGCTTGGACGGTCTACAGCGGGAACGTAATCGGCGAATGCAGCGCGTCGGAAAAGTTTGTGAGGGAAGCGTTGAATCGTCTCGGCGAGCGTAAGCTCATAATCGGCGATGGCATCTTCGACGATATGCTCCGCCTATATGCGCCCGAGGATGTGAAGGTAGTGGGAACGCGCATCAACGCTGATCGCGAATACATACTCTGGTATGTGGAGAAGGGCGAGCGGCTGACGAACAAGGCGCTTATCTTGGAAGGGCTGCACGAGCTCGACGAATTCAAGCGCGCGCTTAAGGAAGATCGCCTTTCCATCAAACGTGAAGTAGTGCCGAGCATCTGGCGGACGGAAGAGGAGAAGACGAACGATGCCGATAAGTTCAAGGCGGGGCTAAGCGCGAAGAAACAACCGCTGATGGATCGTCTCAAAGCGATTGAGGCGGGCTTCATGGGCGTATCCATTCAAGACCGCGAATCGCGCATCAACGAGGTAAGGACGGAAATACGCAATGGTTGGTTGGCGGGCTTTCATAGCTTGGAAATGAGCGAGACATTATTGAAGCTCGATCGCCAGCTCAAGGACCGCGCATCCATCGAGAGCGATGCGATAACCGCGCTCTTCTTCGATCGCGATGATCCGGCGGCGAATGCGGCGCTTGGCGGTTTGAGATTGGACGAGGGAAAGCTCGAATTGGCCCAAAAGTATTTGGAGCGCGTAGTTGGGAATGACGATGCGAGCGCACAGGCGATGAACGATTACGCGCGGCTGATGATTGAACTTAAGCGCTATCCGGAGGCGGAAAAGTGGGCGAGCAAGGCGGTGACGCTTCAACCGGATAGTTGGGTATACCGCAAGTTCTTGGTAACGGCATTGCTCGAACTCAAGCGTTATGATGAAGCGACGCATCAGCTCGATGAGATTGAGCGCCTCGCGGATATCGAGGGTAATCTCGAAACAATTCTCCAATTCCTGCGCGCTTCACGTAGGCAAGTGTTGGAGAAGTAGCTTTCGGCGTGGCTTATGGTAGCGGAGATTCTGGAATTTGCAATGCTCTTCGCTTTCGGCTTCTCTTGGCCATTTGCGATTTTTCGGACGTATAGAGCCAAGCGAGTGGATGGTAAAAGCCCGGCTTTCATGATAATCGTGCTGATTGGATATAGTTGTGGAATCGCCGCGCATCTTGTGGAGGGAACGAAACTTTGGTTGTGTTGGGTGTATCTCGTTGATATGGCGTTGGTAGCTACCGACTTATCGCTTTATTTTAGGTATTCAAAGTTCACGTCCACCGCTGCTCGTGTCCGTGCGACACCCCGAAAGTAATACCGACACATTGGACTCACTATAGGGACACTTTGCCTTTTTGATACCGACATATCGGCCTTACTATAGGGAC
>CALCDB010000034.1 GCA_937901395.1 uncultured Verrucomicrobiota bacterium | reverse complement strand
CTCGACCAATATTTCATCGATGCATTCTGGCGTATAGAACTCGCCGCCCTTCTGCCCTTCGTGAAGCGCAAAATTCTTTATGCAATACTGATATGTCTTGCCCAATAAATCTCGGCTCTGCGCTACATCGCCCAACTTTATTTCGTTCGTGAATAAATCAACTACATCGCCTAATACCCGCTTGTCAATCGCGGGGCTCCCGTAGATCTTCGGCAAGCACCCTTTAAGCGACGCATTCTCCTTCTCTATCGAAGCCATCGCTTTATCCAACACATTGCCAATCTCCGCCGTGTGCGCCGCCTTTTGTATCTTCTCCCAACGCGCTTCCTTAGGCACGAAAAATATATTCTCCGCCGTATATGCATCGCGCTCGTTTTCGAAGCCCTCGCCTTCCGCTACCAACTTCTCATAATGCTTCATGAACGCATCCGATACATATCGTATGAAGATAAGCCCAACCACGATCTTGCGATAATCACTCGCCGGTATATGACCGCGCAATGAATCGCAGGCCTTCCATATCTTATCCTCAAAGCCCATCACCGCTGACGGCGCTTTTACTTGTGCTGACTTACTCATATTTGTATTATATCAAATTCTAATAAATTAGGTAGCCCCAAAAAGAGGCACGCCTTTATGCTGAAAACCGAAAGCCCTACCACAGGCCTAGACCTCGCAACAATAAAGACGTGCCTCAAAAGCATATCTTCATCCGTTGTCGAAGTCTATTTAGAAAGTGGTAGTTTCTCGGTCTTGCCTCGAACGCTTGATAGTATACCAAAATATATGCGAAATTGGTATAATACGCGCTAACCGAAAATCCTACCACGATCCAAGGTTTAATTAAATGTCCAATCGCGATCATCAATTGCTCGTCGAAATCCATCATCAGGTCATGAATAAATTATCAACCAAAAATGACCTCAATCGAACTAAGCGCGAGATCACTAAAAGCTTTGCCGACATCTTCAACGAAAAACACCACGACCAACCCACCACTCTCGTTCGCCAACAACAGATAAACGCCGTCCGCGATCTCTTGCGTAAAGCATACTATGATAAAACTGAAATATCTTTGCATGAAGCATGTATTAAAGTTTGGACAAATCTTAAAGGCGGCTACCCTTCTCCCAAATCTCTCTACCAATATTGCAACGACCACAAAACTAATTTTGATTAAAGTTAGTCCTGTAAAACACCTAAAATTAACCTAAAAAGTCGGTCAACCGCCGACTTTTTTTATATGCACCAAACCCTTGTTTTACAGGGCTTTTTTGTTTTTCGTCCAAAAAAATGTTCAAAAAAGTCGGCCAACCGCCGACCTGGCTTTATAATACTTGCGTCTTTTTGGCGCGGGTAGGTTAAGTCAATTTTTCGGTAAAAATTGCTCCGCATCGGAAAGATGAAAAAGGAGTAAAGAATGAACAAAAATGAAATCGTTTACAACGGAGTTCTACTCTCGTTGATCGTGATACTGATGATGACTGTAATCTATTTCGTCTCAAAAAATTGAGACGGAAGGTCAGACCTCTTGTCTCAATTTTGAAAGGAGTAAAAAACAAATGTGCGTGTACGATTATTCACCCGCTGAAATGCGAAGAGAAGCGGAAGTTCTCTCTTACAACAAATTCTACCGCGCGGCCGATATGTTAATTCAGGCGGCGCGGATTGTTGAACAAAATGACAAACGAAACAAGCGCTAAAAATTGAGACGGAAGGTCAGACCTCTTGTCTCAATTTTAAACCACAAAAAAGGAACAATAATAATGATTGGCAAAATTACTAACGAGAAAAAATACCGCTCGACCGAAGCGCGAGCGAAGGCGTGGTTGCGCTTCTGCAAGAAGCATAAAACTTGCGAAGATTGCATTTTGCACAATAGGGTATTTTGTATTTTCGCTTGGCTCAAAATGCGTAGCAAAGCCCACATTAAGCAATCCAAGAAAGCGAGGTAAGTATGAAAGTAATTGAGATTGGAAATTGCTTACCGAATAAAGAACCCGGAATCATTATATCGGCTACGCAACAAGAATTGAGTAAGATCATCGGCAATCTATTGTATGATGATGTTACAGTTGTGTCAATCGATACTCATAAGGGGCTAAGGATGATTGATCAATCATGTGGTGTAAAGATTCTTAATGATTTATTTAAACAATCACATATGAAATCGTTTACATTAGATGATATTGAATATTACACAAATATAGCAAGACAAATAATTGATGAAAGAGAGGACATCGGAAAATGAAAAAACCAAAGTTCTACATTGATAAAAATAAATTAAGATTCGCGCTCAATGGCGCTCGTTGCAAAATGCACATTTGCAACTGCGAAGAGTGCGAAAAATGTAAATGTAAAAGATGCCCTCTATACCAAGAAGGAATCTGCAACAAAGAATCGTTAGAAGCGTTAGAAAAGTTCCCATGCAGGGCAGTATTTAAAGCCCTTGAAAAGATGGGAATCAACACTGACAATACTTGCTTCAGAAGAGCAAAGGAGGCGAAGAAATGAAAGTAGTTGAAATAGGTAATTGTCTACCGAATAATAATCCTGGAATACTCGTATCGGCAACGGAAGAAGAATTAAGCTATGATACCAATGGTAATCTATTGTATCGTGATGTTCATGTTTTAGACGATTTTTCATTACGGTTTCTTATTCGACTTTATGAAGAGGAAGCGATTGAGAGATTTCTTGTCGCATTATATGACGAAGAGAAGAAATCACTAAAGATGGAAGAGATATCTAAAATCTATGATGAGCAATTAAAAGTGATTAAAAGGGAATATAAATACAAGGAGTTACGCAAAAATGAAGAGCCATAAGATGAGTAATCTTAAAAAGCGCATTATTGCCCTCTTCGGTCTCGGTTGTTGGTTCTGCTATCGAAATAAATGGTGCCCATACATCGAGCTCTACCAAAAGACTTGTAATTGTTGGCGCGACCCCACCGCTCAATCACCTACTTATGAATAGAGGTAAGCGATGAAAAAGAAGAACTACACTATTGGCTATGCAAAGGCACAAATCCGATATTGGAGGAAACTTTTAGACGAACTGCAGAAGCAAGAGAAGGAAAAATTGCTTAATAAGCTAAAAACACTAAATGTATCTATGCCAGATACTGATACGAACATATCTGATACGAACATATCTGATATGAACATATCAGTATGTAAAGAAAGCGAAAAAGAAGAAAGAGAGAAAGTCCCCCCACACCCCTCTATAGAGAGAAACGAAGAAAAAGAGAAAGAAGCCCCCCCAGATAACGCGCGTGCGCGCGAGGAAAATTACGTTCTCGTGTTCCCGAAACGCGCAACCGCCGTGGACATACCGCCCGACGATATGCTCACACCGCTTGAACCGGGGCTATTCCCAATAGGCAAGCCCCCTTCCTTCTTCGACCTCTTTCGTTGGGTCAGAAATCGATTGCGCCTATCGCATAGCCGCGATAAAGATGTAATCGACTGGTGGAATGCTCTTTGCGATAGCAACTGGTTCAATGCTAAAGGCGTCAAAATAAAAAATTGGCCAGAGAATTTACGAGCATGGCTAAACCACGCTCCCGAAATTGAGCGAAAGCGAAATCCTCCTAAACGCCAATCCTCAAACATCAACAGCGGGCTCCGTTTACGGGGCGGCACCTTCTCACCTAAAATCCTTGAAAAAATGAAAGCTCTCGAAAATGGAATTGAAT
>CALCDB010000033.1 GCA_937901395.1 uncultured Verrucomicrobiota bacterium | reverse complement strand
GACTCATCCGCAACAAGGAGTATCGTCTCGCGCCGGAGAAGCCGCGGTCGAAGATCCTCTTCTTCCAGGAGGGGTGTCCGGATACGATCTACGTCAAGTACAAGCCCGCGAAGAACCAGCGCATCCATCAGCAGCACTTCCTGCCGCTCGAGCAGGTTACGCGGACGAATACCGAGACCGGCAAGCCCGAGAAGCAGGATGTCGTTCTGATTCGCGCCGCCGGTGCCAAGGGCAAGCAGCTTTCCACCAAACCTATCGCGAGAATTTCGTCCGCGAAGGGTTCCTGGTGGGACGAAACCGAGCCGCCGTCCAAAGGCTTGCTGGATTAACTGAAATAAAACCGCGATAATATCGCGGTTTTATTATCATATAAAAAGTTATCAACAACTGGTCTAGACCAGTTGTTTTTTTGTTGCGGGGGGCGGCGTGGGTGCGCTATAATACGCGGTGTTAAGCAAACACATCGGCAACAACAAGGAGGCGCAACCACATCAGTTTTCATTAGTGACATTATCCTTTTACGATTGACATAATGGCCCGGGAGTAAAATCCCGGGTTGTTTTATTTAGTGTGAATATGCTAAAATTAGCGTCGGGAAAAATTAACGCTATCGGTTATGATCGGAAAATACAACAGAATCGTCGGCGCGATTACCGACGATATCCTTTCGGGGAAATTCGTACCGCTGGGTCCGATTCCCAGTGAGCGTGCGCTGATGGAGCAGTTCGGCGCGGCGCGTGCGACGGTCCGTAAGGCGCTGGAGATCCTCGACAGTCAGGGGATGATCTACCGCAGTCCCGGACGGGCGACGGTGGTGTCAGGATCGGTGACCGGAGCGAAGACGCGGATCGGGGTGATGATCTCCGGATGCAAGTATACCGAGATTTTCCGTGCGGTATGCAATGAAATCGGCAAGTTGGCCGAGCTCGAGCGGGTCGAGGCGGTGTTCGGCGATTCGTCCCGTGACGACTTCGACCACAGCGGTGCGGCGGCGTACAAAGTCGCCAAGGAACTGGTCGAGAAGAAGATCAAAGGCGTCATCCTGCAGCCGGTGCAGTTCTCGCGGTCGGCGGACGAGATCAACCGGAATCTGGTGCGCATTTTCCGTGACGCCGGAGTCGAGGTGGTGCTGATAGACTGTGACTTCATGCGCAGTCCCGGACGCGGCGATCTTGATCTTGTCGGCATCGACAACTTCAACGCCGGACGCATCGCCGCGCTGCATGCGCTGGAGCGCGGAGCCAAGAGGATCGTCTTTGTAGCGCGCAAAGGTTGCGCGGACACCGTGCATGAGCGTTGGCACGGGGTGAAGAGCGTATCCGACCGCGTTCCGGTCGAAGGTCTTTACCTCGAGAGCGTTTCGGAATATCCGCAGATTCGCAAGGCGCTTTCGCGCCTTCCGTCGATCGACACGGTGATCTGTCAGAACGACATCGCGGCGATGAACGTCTGCACGGTGCTCAAGTCGATGGGGCTGAACGTGCCGTCGGACGTGATGCTGATCGGATTCGATGATGTGGTTATGGCGTCGAAGCTGAGGCCGGGCCTCACCACGGTCCATCAGCCGTGCGACGACATCGCCGAACAGGCGTTTTACCGTCTGCTCGCGCGGATCGCGAATCCGGGCCTGCATCCGGTCCGGATCCTTTGCCGCGAGTCGCTGGTGATCCGCGGCAGCACCGAGCGTCTCTGGCGGTAACGCGATCCCGGAATGTGCTATAATACGCGCATCTATGGTCAGATCGCTGACGGTTTTCTATCTGCATAAGGCGGGGCGCCTCGATTCCCGTCGTCTTCCCGTCGTCGAGTACGGTCTCAACGACGCGTTCCGCGATTTCTGCCGCGAGACCTTCGATACCGATGCGCCGCTCGATTATCCGCCGCTCAGGCTCGTGGTCTCGCAGGACGGCGAAGCCTTCGCGAAGGCGCTCTTCACCAGCCGCGGTCCGCGCGGCGTATTGACCGAGGCCGGGCGCGCCTGCTGCCTCTTCATCATTGACGACGACATGATGGAGACGCCGATCGACGGCAAGACTCCCCGCGAGTGGCTGAAGGTGTTCTTCCCTGCGGTCCCCAAGGTCGTGCTCACGCGTCCCGGTCACGCCGAGGTCACGCTTCCCGCGCGCCGCTGGACGAAGAAGGAGGCGCGCGTGCTGGAATGTCCCGCGCGTTATCACGAACGCATCGTCCACCTCTTCAAGAGCTTCTGGCTGCCGCGCTTCTCGACCGCGCTCAAGCAGTACGTGAAGACGAAGGCCGGCACGAACTGGCACACGCCCGGACACAACGGCGGACGCGGCTTCTCCTCTTCGCCGTTCCTCAAGGGCTTTCACGAGGCCTTCGGCGACACGATCTTCCGCACCGACCTCTCCGTATCCGTCGAGTCGCTCGGCGACCTGTCGAGTCCCGAAGCGCATACTCCGCTTTCAGAGGCGCAGAAGCTCACGAGCGAGATCTTCGCGACGGCGCAGAGCCGTTACGTGACGAACGGCACCTCCACTTCCAACAAGGCGATGCTGATGACGCTGCTGCGTCCCGGCGAAGTGGTGCTGGTCGACCGCAACTGTCACAAGAGCGTGCATCACGCGATCGTCACTTCCGGCGCGGTTCCGCGCTATCTGCCCGCGCGCTGGAACTCGGCGCTCGGCGTGTGGGGTCCGGTCGCGCTTGAAGACATCCGCAAGGCGCTCGAGCGCAAGACGTCCGAGGCGGAGCGTCCCCGCCTGCTGATCCTCACCACCTGCACCTACGAGGGCGTACTCTATCCGGTCTGGGAGATCGCACGTCTCTGCGAACAGGCGGGCGTCCTGTTCTACGCGGACGAGGCGTGGGCGGCGTATCTCAACTTCCATCCGTTCTATACGCGGCGCGATCGCGATAGCGGATTGACGATGCGCTATAACGCGGTGAACGAGACTTGCGGGGCGCACTTCGCCGTGCAGTCCACCCATAAGACGATGACGGCCTTCTCGCAGGCCTCGATGATCCACGTCTCCACGCGCTTCAAGGCGTTGCTGGAGGATGATGCCTCGCCGCAATATCGCTGGTTGCGCAAGCGCTTCGCCTTGCATGGGCATGGCTCCTACGAGAAGTTCACCCATGATCTGCGCGAATTCCTGCGCTATTGGCACTCCACCTCACCGCACTATCCGTTCTTGGCCACGCTCGATATCGCGGGCGTGCAGATGCGAATGGAGGGGCTCAAGCTGTTGGACGAGCGCTTGAAGTGGACGGCCGATTTCAAGCGTCGCGTGGCGCGCGTCTGCGGCAAGAGCGAAGATGAGTGCTTCGCCTCGCTGGAGGGAATCGCCGGCGATGGAGGCGATTGGAGCCGACAGGGCTATCTCAAGGATCCGCTTAAGATCGTGATGACATTTCGTTCCGCGCTCGCCTGTCAGGCGTTTCGCAAGGAATTGCTGAAGGCGCATATCCAATGGGAGAAGGCATCGTCCACGACTATCCTATTCTTGGTTACTACGGGAACCGCCGAAGAGCACTTCGAGGATCTTTTTAGAGTCTGCCGCTGCAATCGCGCGTTGATTGGCAAGGCGGGTTCGCCGAATTCCTCGACGCTGGTAAACGAGTCGGTGGAAGGGCAGCCCGTTATTCTGCCGCACGATGCGGCGCTTTGCGATGGCGAGCTCGTGCCCATCGAAGAATCGGAGGGCAGAATCGCCTCGCAATTCCTGGTTCCGTATCCGCCGGGCATTCCGGTCTTCATCCCGGGTTTGAGAATCACCAAGGCGATGGTGAAGCTGATCGAGGCGGTAATCAAGAACGATGGACCCAGCGCGGTTCATGGCTTGTTCTGTCGTGGCGGACATTCCCCGTATTATGTCGAGGTTTTGAATTGCGATGAGGAAAAGCGGTTGGCGAAGAGTTGATTCTTTGTCATGGGTTATGGTATAATGCGCCCGATGAAAACGATTTTCATAAGCGTACTTTGTTGCATGGCATCGCTTGGCGCGAAGCTTCGCGCCGAACCGCTTGCCGCCGCTTCCGCGCTCGGCGATTACATCCTCATCGCTCCAAACGATTTCGTCGAGCCGTTTACGGACTATATCGAAAAGCGGCAGTCGGCTCATCCCGAATTGACCTTCGCCGTAAAGAACGCCGCCGAGATATACGCTCGATACGAAGGCGCTACCCCATCGGCGAGGATCAAGGCGTTCATTGATGAGCAGGCGAAGCTCGGCGCCAAGTATTTCGTCTTGGGCGGCGCGTGGAGCGAATGGGCTTCGATGGATGATAAGAGCGAAGAATCGTTCATCGTTCCCGGCTTGTATGGCGATAAGTATGGACCGCTCGCGCTTTCGCTCGACAACACGATTCCCGGCTTTAAGCGAACCTTCAGCGGCAAGACGCTTGCGACCGACTATCCATACGCGCTCATTGATGGCGATGAAAAGCCCGATGTGGTCGTATCGCGCATCCCGCTCGTCCCGTGGCCAAATAACACGGATGGCAAGGTTCCGACGTTCGCCGAGATAATCAAGGGCTATGGCGAGAAAGTGGCCGCGGTGGAGTCGAGCGCCTTTGCCGGGCGTCACCGTTACGCTTGCGCTGGCGCCAAGCTTGGCGCGGTGGTCTCGCGCGGTAGTGAGTATTGGCCGACTGAACGCCACGCCTATGCCGATGGGTATTTCGATTTCTTCGACCCAAAGCATCCCGATTCGGCTACCGATGGAATCATCGCCGCGAGGCGCAGTTTTCGCGACTATTTCGCCTGGTACAATCCGATTAAGGGAGCGATGGTGATTCCGCTTGGGAATGCGGCCGCTGATTTCTTCGCCGACGAAAGTGGATGGGAGGCGGTCGTCGCCAAGTGTCATGGTCTTGAAAGGGAGGCCTACGAGACCGGAATTACCGATGCGCAATTTCGCGAGACGACTACGCTCGTAAAGTTCGGCGTTTTTGCGATGCCATGCTTGACGGGGCGGCCTGATCTAACGACGACATTCGGCGATTTGAAGAATATGCGCTATCCATCGATGGGCGTTGCGGCGATTTGCAACCCGCGCGGCGGGGAAGTAGTGGGGTTCCATAATACCCACGATGGCGCGGGCAAGAACGATGTTGCGCTGGTTACTACTTGCGGCGACCCGTATGCGACGCAATATGAGGGGCTTCTCCTAACCAAGCTTTGCAAGGAACGGTTGAATGCCGGTCTCGCGTGGCAAGCCGCCCACACCGCCTATATCGAAAAGTTCGGCTCCGGAACTTGGCATCGTTGGACCGCTTACGAATCGCTCCTCTACGGCGACCCGCTCGTCAAGATCAGCGAGATTCTTCCCGGCGAAAAGGTTTGCGGTTCCGGATCCGTGCCACCGCGAGTAATCATCAAATGATGGAAGCGTCGTCCCATACCGTTCTTGCTTGGTTGACAGATGCGAAATTTTGTGGTAATATTTCCAACATTGAATAGGAAATTTTTGTATAGTCACATAGTCAAAACCCAAAATAAAAGGATGAAACAATGAAAACAATGATGAAATTGATGGCGCTTGCCATTATGTCGGTGTGCGGGCTTTCTGCTCGCGCGGCAACTACGGTCGTCACTGACAAGGCCGTAACCATTACCGTCGCAACGACGGACAATGGCAACTGCAACTATGGAGATAATCAAGACAAGTTCTGCATCAAAGCCACAGACGAGTTGGTTGTTGGCTCGACGGTGAAGATCACCAAGATCACCATCGCTCAAGCTCCAGACGGCAATAACAATGTGCAAAAGATCAAGTTTACCATCGATGGCACGGAATATGTGTCGGAAACCGTGGATACGACGCAAGGCAACTGGAATTGGGCGGGGAACAATCGCGTGAAGCGCGTCTACGTCTTCACCGATGGTCCCACGGTCACGGTCGGAACTACATACAGTGGCGCGGTAGCGTGGCTCAATGGTTCCGGTGGAACCGTGATGCCGCGCTTCTGCGCCACTACCGATACGGGTAGGTTCTTTGGGGCGAGTGCGAATGGCGACGTGTATACGCCGGCGTCGATTCTTGAAGGAACGATTGTTTCGACTCCGGCCACCTACGAGGGGACGATCTCCGGCGATCAGATTGTGTGGGATGACGAGCCGCCGAGCGGTGGCAATCCGCAGGGCGTCGTGAAACTGACGGTTGACGGCGAGAATACCTGGACGATTGAAGAATCGACGGTTTTCGCCTCGATTTCGTTGCTTGGCGACGAGACGGCGAAACTGACGATCGAGGGTTGCGAAATGCTGAGCGTTGGTTCGTTCGTGTCGGACGGTTTGGCGGGTTCGGTTGTATACAATTACGATGCGACGAATGGATTTGACGCGTCGGGAATTTTGTCGGCAATCAAGTCGGCGGGAGATAAAGAGACGTTTAAGTTCGTGGGCGATGGCGAGTTTGGAGTTACGCTCCCATTCGGAACAGCAACGGCGACCCTTAAAACCCATATCATTCTCGCGGGTGGTACGCATACGATGACATGGCAGAACGGAAATACCAAGTTCGGTACGAATGGCACGAATGAGAATCCTACGCTTTGGATTACGGATGGGGCGACGCTCAATCTTTCGGCGAAGGATCTTTCGGGTTGGAGCGGTGATGTTTCGGTCGATGGCGTAATTCGTGTTGACGATGGTTCGACCTTGAACATCACGCAGATAGAGAATACAACTTGCTTCTATCATCAGCGGTTCTATTTGGAGCCGGGCTCGCTTACTACTTTTAACATCAATTCTAATACTGCTGGCAATGGCGAATCACGCTTCCGTATTCGCGGCGGCGCGGTAACGGATAGAGAGCAGATTTACGTTCCGGCGAGCGAGGCGCAGGCGTTCGCAAAGCCAGCCGTGATTCGTCAGTTGGGCGAAGGCGCGTTTCATCTCGGCTCGGATGGAACTCGCGGTTGCGCTGTCTACGTAGGCAAGAATTCGAAGCTTCAGTTCGATGCGTCAATCTCGACATGGACTGGCGGTGGAGCGCAGCCACTTCTCATGAAGACGGGCGAAGGCGCGATTGAAATTACGAGAGAGCCGTCTACTGGGTCGCAGTGCGGAGCGGTTACGCTCAATATGGCGGAGGGTATCTTCTCGCTTACGGGAACGTTGGGAATCGGCGGCGCGACAATGGCGAAGGATGTAACGTATATCTTCCCGGCGGGAACGGAAGAGGATTCGCCGGTAGCGATTTGCGAGGGCACGCTCACTACCTCAAGCGATAAGATTTTGAATATGCCGGTATATGTAGCGGATGCCGATGAGACGGTTGAGCCGACGATGATTGAAAACAAGACTCTCGTCTATAACGAGAACACGGTTGCGTATTCCAAGAGCATGCTTTACGATACGATCAGTGACGAGGAGATTAGCATTGCGAATATCGTCGATCTTTTCACGGCGCAAATTGAAGAACCAACTGAAGTTCAGGTCGGCTTTACCTGCGAGACGGATTCGGTGACGCTTTACTTCGCGAAGGACGATCTCGCGCTTTTGCAGGAAGCGAAGATCTCGAAGGTGTTCGTAAAGCGTAATTTCGTGGAGGACGAGGCGGAAACGCTCAAGATTCAGTCGGTAGATGGCATTACGGCGGAAGAGTATTCGGCGTTGCTGGATATGTTCGATTTCACCGATGTGGAATGGCTATTCGATGGGCGCGAGATGTATGAGGCGCAGAAAGGCGAGAACGTAAGCGCTTCGAAGATCAACGGGAAGTTGCTGGGCTACGAAGACGAGTTCACGCTCTACTTGAATGGCGGCAACTTCACATTCGATGAAGAGCTTGATTGCTCGGGCGTAATCATTCAATCGCCAGAAGGAGTGGATGTAACGATCGAAGTTGCGGATGGATACGAGCTAAGCGAAGCTGAAGTCGCCAAGATTGACGTTTCCTTTGTCGGCGGAGTCGCGATTTGGAATGTTCCCGTTGTAGGCGGAAAGGCCTGTTGGATGGATTACGAATTTAACGGCGACTTATCCAATATCGGACAGGATACTGGCGCGATGAGCCGTGATGCGGGAGGGTTCGGCGGAGAACTTACGAGCGATTTCCGTCCAGTGGAAGGCGGCGGATATGATGCGGTATATTCCGCAACGCATCCATATCGTGATTGGACCGGCTTCGACATTCCGAGCAATTTCTCATGTGCGGTTGCTTGCACATTGCCGCCTTTGGATAAGTGCGCGTTGATGATGTTCGGTTCTTCGGCGCACCCGAATTCCGATGGACAGTATGGCGTGATCGGTCTTATGACCGGCTCGATCGCAGATAGCACCGTATATCTCGTTTATGTCGCGGGACAAAAAGGCGTCAATATGGAGAGGTATAGGATTTTGGCGGAGATGAAGGTTCCGAATGCTTTCGAGAAGGAGCATCTCTATATCTTCAACAAGCTTGGCAATACGGTTGAGGTTTATCTCGATGGCAAGCCGTGGACGACATATGTTTCGGATAGCGATATCGTGCTTGGCAATGGTATGCAGCTTTGCTCGATTAATGGCGGCATCGGCAATAGCGGAGTAAATTGGATTACGAAAGATACGTATGGTATTGACGACCCGCGTACACGGCAGAGCACGATTAATGCGATGCGCGTATATACGGCGAAGCTTGGACAGAAGGCGATTGATGCGCTCGTGGAGGAGTTCCCGTATGAATGCCCGAACGGTACGTATATGCGAACTTTCAATGGCGAAGAGACTTGGTCGGCCACCGAGGCGTGGACGAAGGATGGCGACGAAGCGAAGTACGATGTGCCGGCGGACGGTTCGGTGTTGGAGCTCACTCCTGGCGAGAGCGATTCGACGATCACGATCGATACGGCAGGTAGTTACGAATCCATCTCGATCGACAATGGCGAAACCTCGATTACGTTCATGGGCGATTATGAGATCGTCAATCTTGGTTCGACGTACGTAAACGCGCCGATTACGATTGATAAGGTGGCGTTGTCGATTTCCGGCGGTCCTACGGTAATTGGCGAGCAGGGTTCGATTTGCTTCGACCTTACGGGCGTTGATCTTGCTCGATATGCGGGTTCGACGGTGAAACTTACCGGCACGATGGAGCAGACGGACAAGGTTACCATAATTCCACCTGCGGAGAATCCATACTACACCGTTGATGCGAAGTATGACGACAAGACGAGTCAGTATGTATTGGCGGTAACGGCGAAATCTCGCACGGGAATGGGAATATACATCGCGGAGAAGGGCGAAGAGATTACGGTTGACGATACGACCGCGTTCGTCGATGCGAGCGGCAACCCAATTCCGCGCATTGATGAGGATTGGCTTGTCATCGACGATACTCGCGCGATTACCTTCGATCTTATGGTGCCATTCACGAAGATTGTAGTTGAAAATGGTGGATATTACAAGCAAGTTGGCAGTATCTACACTGGCGAAATTGAAATCAACGATGGCGGAACCTTCGATGTAAACGGCTTCGATAATGACAGCGCGAACATGACGCTCAATGGCGGCACGCTCGCCACTACCAGCACGACTGCTTACAATCATATCGGTTGCTACTTGATCGACTTCGAGGCCGATTCCATCGTTTCGGTAACGCAGGAGAGCGAGGAAGAACCCGTCGTGCTGCACTCGCTTTCCAATGGCTGGAATCAGTTCGACTACAAGTTGAACGGCAAGCAGCTCACCAAGATCGGCGCGGGCGAATACCTGATCTCGAAGGGCAACTTCGTCGGTGGTGGCACGGTGATCGTGCGCGAGGGTACGTTCACGCTCGATGCGTTCACCATTCCCGCGGATACGACGCTGACGGTCTCCGTGCCGAATGGCGCGACCTTCAAAGTGATGGACGATAAGAGCCACGGCTTCACGAATGATGGTTCGTTCCAATTCTACGGTAACGACGCAATCGCCGACATCAAGAAGAGCGTCACCTTCGACATCTTCTCGATCATGGGCGAGTCGACGATCAAGCTCGACAATGGTGCGACGCTTACCGCGACCACGTTCTCCGACAACAACGTAGGATTCACGCTCGACCTTTCGGCGTGGACGATACCAGAAGAGGGCGTTACGGTAATGACGGTAACTGGGCTTGACACCG
>CALCDB010000032.1 GCA_937901395.1 uncultured Verrucomicrobiota bacterium | reverse complement strand
ACATTTTGGTGAAAGACTGCTATATGTCTGTAAATGATGACGCTGTAGCTATCAAGGGTGGCAAGGGGCCTTACGCTGACTATTGGCGCACAAAGTATGATGGCATTGACATCAATGTCCTTCCCAGAGATTCCAAAGGCCAGCGCGAAGGCATTGGGGGTTACCAGAGGAAAGCCGTTCTCATCGGGGTTGGTTTTTGTGAACGGAAAGTATATCGAGCCGCCGTATGTAGTCGAACGCTGGGGAACAGGAATCCGCATCAACGGCAAGCAGGTAACGGGGCAAGTAATCGACTGGGATGAATTTCTCAAGACGCAAGATGGAGTGAAGGTAACGAAGAGCGAGAGCGCTCCACAGGTGGCGGCAGCGGAAGAGAGTTCCGACGAGGAAGAGGTTGAGGATGATTTTGGCGATGATGATGACGATTCGTTGGACGATCTTTTTGATGATGAGCCGAAGCCAAAGAAAGAAGCGAAGAGGAAACCGATAAAGCGGGCTCCGCCTAAACCGAGAGTGACGGTGTCTTATTCCTTGGACGGCGAGTTCGTTGCCAACGAGAAGACGGAGGTGCTGCTCAAGCGCATTAATGACGAGCGTACGAATATCGACAAGACGTTGAGAGCCGGCGGATTCTTCTGCTTTGGTAGCCGTTATTCGCAGATAAAAGGCGATAGCAGAATAATGCGGTCGTTTATAGATATATTGCCCGAGTTGCAACATAAGTCGACGAATGCGGCCGAGTTCAAGGCGGGTATCGCCAATGCTGGAATCGTTTATCTTAACGACATCGTCTGCGATGAATTGTTTAACAATCGAATTGATTACCGCAAGTTACAGGAGCGCCGTGATAAATATCGTTCTGATAAGGAGCTTGAACGATTGATTCAGGGTTATCAAAAATGAATAAATTAGCGAAGGAATTAAATAGCACATTGGGCAACGCGGTTGACTTCCTCTCCAAGGAAGGCAAGCGCATGTATTTTCCGTATGGTGGCATTCTCGGGCAAAGCGGAGAAGCGAAGAGTTGCGAGATAAACGCCACCATCGGAATGGCCTTTGAAGAAGATGGTTCTCCATTGGTGATGAACTGCTTTAAGAAGAACCTCAATTTGGATAAGAAGGCGTTCCTATATGCGGGAAGTTTCGGCGCGCAGGGACTGCGGGAGACCTGGAAGAAAATGGAGCTGAAGAAGAATCCATCCCTGAAGGGCATAAACTTTTCCAATCCAGTGGTTACCAACGCGCTTACGCATGGTCTGCGAATTGCGGCCGAATTGTTTGCGGATAAGACCGACGAGTTGGTGGTTCCCGATTTGTTTTGGGATAATTATGAATTGATTTTCCAAGAGGCGGTCGGTTGCAAGGTTCGTCACTTCAACACCTTTAAGAATGGGGCGTTTGACGCCGAAGCGTTAAAGGCGGCGCTCCTTACGAAAGGCGAGAAGAAGATTTTGGTTCTTAACTTTCCCAACAATC
The DNA here is from genome assembly GCA_937901395.1 of uncultured Verrucomicrobiota bacterium. Taxonomy (GTDB): domain Bacteria; phylum Verrucomicrobiota; class Kiritimatiellia; order RFP12; family UBA1067; genus UBA1067. Next base: position 2,671 of record CALCDB010000032.1, on the reverse strand, counting down.
CAACTGGGTATACGGCGACGAATGAGGATGCGAAGCGTATCGTTGCGGTCATAAAGGCGGTCGCGCAGCGCGGGAAGCGAATCGTGGTCATTTTGGATGATGCGTATTTCGGGTTGGTCTACGAGAAGGGTATTCACGGGGAATCGTTGTTCGCCGAATTTTCCAAGCTCCATGAGAATGTGCTCGCGGTAAAACTTGACGGTACCACGAAGGAGGATTACGTCTGGGGGCTTCGCGTCGGTTTTATCATGTTCGCCTTCAAGGGCGCGAGCGCCGAACAATTGAAAGCGTTGGAAGTAAAAGCGGCTGGTAATGTTCGCAGTTGCATTTCAAACGCCTCCTCAATTGGTCAGCACCTAACGATCGCGGCCTTTGCGGATCCAAAGTATGATGCCGAGAAGCGCGAAAAGTACGCGGTGCTGAAGCGTCGTTATCAGGAGATACGGCGCATATTGAAGAGCCACAAGGAATATGCGGAGTCGTTCGAGGTAATGCCGTTCAACTCTGGTTATTTCATGTGCGTAAGGCCGCGCGGCGTTGAAGCCGAATGCGTGCGCAAGCAATTGATTGCCAAGTACTCCACTGGAACGATCGTGCTTTCCGGCCTTATTCGTTTAGCATTTTCTACGATATCGACCGCTAAACTGGCGAAATTGTTCGCCAATGTCGATGCGGCGATTCGTGATATAAAGAAAGGAAAAAATCAATGAAAAAACTACTCGTGATGGTAACGGTAGCGATGGCTGTCATGATGGCGTCTGCCGAATATGAGCGTGTCGCCATGGCTAAAGTCGCCGATACGGCATCGATTGTCAAAGGCGTCAGTAAAATTGGCGAATTCACTGGTAATCAGATGATTGGCGTCATGGTCTCGTCGTTCATTATCGACAACGAAGCGGTGAAGTTGTTCGGCCCAGTTCGTGAAGGCGCTTGCACGTCTCTTATTATTTATGCCAACAATGAAGATCTTGACGATGTCAAGGTGGTTGCTTTTTATCCCGTTACGCTCACGAAGAAAGCGCTTCTTGACAAGGGCACTTGCAAGGAAGTGGATGGAGTAATTAAGACGGTTGCCGAAGAGTGCAATATGCCTGAATTGTGCTTGCAAGTTTCCGCGGATGAGAAGTGGCTCGTGATTTCTGATTGTCCCAATATGGTCAAGATGGGCTGCAAGGATCTCGCGTTTGCCGAAAAGCCGCTTAAGCGCGAACTTGCTGCCATGGAATTCGACGAGCGGTTCATCGCTAAGGTAATTCAGGAAATTGAGAAGGATGATAAATCGGAAGAGGATAAGATTGCAGCCGACGAAGCCATTAAGATATTGAAGGGGATTGGAGCGATGAAGCTTGGTCTCGTCGTTGATGATAACGGCGTTGAGATCTGTGGCTTGGTTGAAGCGAAGGCGGGCTCCGAACTTACCAAGCTCGGCACGACGCCATTAACGGCGAATTCGCTTGACTTCGCTCCCGCTTCCGCGATCTTCGCGAATGCGGCCGCCAAAGGCGCGGGCACGACTTACATTGATTTGAATGAACTCGTTGCGCTTTTAAAGAAGCACGGCATTGATGTTTCGAGTTTCTTTACTTGGACAGAGAAGAATAACGTCGTGGATATGACGATTGATTGGGCGAAGCTCTTTGCTTTTGCAAAGACATTTGATCCGGCTAAGGTGTGTGAGAATGACGGTTGTGAAAAGCTCGTGGACGAGGTCGGAAAGCTCATCAAGCATGGACCTACCCCAGAGATGAAGTCGTCGCTTAAGTTTAAGGGCTATGCGAAGACTGTGGCGAGTCCGGCGGCGCGTGCAAAGACCGTGCTTCCCAATATCGATGCGAAGAAGCCGTTTAGTCTGCAGTTCTTCTCGCTTTATTCGCTCTTGAATTCAGCGCTTCCGCAGTTGATGGAGATTATTCCGGAGGCGGATCGTGAGGGCTTGAAGCCGATATTGCCGGCATTACCGCCCGAGAGCAAGGGCGGCATCGTAACTGCGCTTTGGCGCGAGGGCAACAACTTCGCCGGCGTCGTTCGCATTTCCGATGATGAGCTCAAGAACCTTAGCGTAACCACGTCCATCGGCGCTGCCTACGTGATGCAGAAGCAAATGGAGCTTGTACGGCAGCGCACTGCGGAGTTGTCGGCTGAATGTGAAGCGGACGACGATGAGGGCGAAACTGACGATGACGAGATCGTGAAGTAATTGATGAAGATCGAGGCATACGCCAAGATAAATCTCACATTGGAGGTGTTTGCGAAGCGCGTGGATGGATACCACGCGCTTCGTTCCATTGTACAGCCCATTGCCCTCGCCGATACGCTCGAGATTGAGGAGACGAACGATGGCGTCATCGCGACGGATACGGGGTATGGCGAAGAGGATCTGATTGTCAAGGCGGCTCGGGTTTTGATGCACGCGACAGGAATGTCGCGTCACCTCTCTTCAGGCGTCTGCCCCAAAGGAGACGCGACATTCTTGTCGCGTGAACAGAAGCGAAACACCAAGCCCTTGCGGGCGCTCACGTCGCTCTCCGCTGAACCGCTCCACTCCGCGAGTTCGGCCGCGAACGCGACGCAGTCGGCTTCGTTCCAGACGACGCGGCCCGTACGGGACTTGAGCGCCATCATCCAGGCGTCGTGCAGCGTCTCGTGCCTCTGATCTTCGGCGTCTTCGGTA
>CALCDB010000031.1 GCA_937901395.1 uncultured Verrucomicrobiota bacterium | reverse complement strand
ACTCGTATACAAGTTCCAATAATTGCCATTCTGGTAGCCAATGTTCGTCTCTAATATAGCGTAGCTAAAGGCGCTTTCCTCAATATGTACCGAAGCACTTAATAAACTTGAAAAATTAGCATTAGCGCCATTATAATTTTGGCCTTCCTGACGGGAGCCCATAAGATTACATATTATATTACCGTACTGATATGCTTTATGAGGAATATATACAAGTGCCTGTATTGAATTAGCCAAGGTGCTGAACTGAGAAAAACAAGGCAACTTGAAGCCGTAAGGACAAGGGTCATATATAGTCTTGACAACAGGAGTAGAAAGAGAAGGGCTCGTATTCTGGTTCAAGCGCTGGAAGAAGACGGAGGCGGGGATACGTAAGATCGACGCATGGAAACTTCGGGCGCCGCTCATCGCCGGAATCGTCTCCTCCGGGGCGTATTCATCGCTCGCATATACTCTAAAGACATTGCTGACGAATGGCGTGAACGTATTGCAGGCATTGAAGATTTGCGAAGAGACATGCGGGAACGCGGTAATTGGAGATGCGTTAAGGACGGCGCGTCAACGCGTGACGGATGGAACGACGATTTCCGGTCCGCTCGCATCCTCGGGGGTATTTCCGCGAATGATGACGGATATGCTGGCGGTTGGCGAGCAAGCTGGCGATATGCCAAGCTCGTTGGAGCATATCGGCAAGCGGTATCAAAAGGACATGGATCATCACATTGCTACCTTTACGAATGCGCTGGAACCGATATTGATCGTATTGATCGCGGGCGTAGTCGGCTTCGTGGCGATAGCGATTCTCATGGCCGTGTTCAAGGTATCTTCGTCGCTCGGTTAACTTTGCAAATCGAATTTATTATGATATAATGCCCAATGTAACAATGGAGGGCATTGTATGGCGAGACGACTTTTAGATGACGAATATCTGAAACCATTCGCTGCGGCGATTCATGGTCGAGCTCAGCATGCGTATGATCGCGCGAGGGAGCTCGCGGGGCCGAAGCGGAAGTTGAGCGATTGGGCGAATGCGCATAATTATTTCGGGTTACATCAAGATGCGGATGGGTGGGTGTTCCGCGAATGGGCGCCGCATGCGACTTCAATGTGGCTCGTCGGGGATTTCAACGGCTGGCATATCGACCCCGACTTCGAACTGTTCAGGGTAGAGGGAAGCGACATATGGCAACGGCGCATCGACAAGAAACGCATTCGCGTTGGCGACAAGTACCATCTGGAAATGCGTTGGGATGGCGGACGCGACGAGCGCATACCAGCTTATGCGCGATATGTAGTGCAAGACGATAATACGAAACTTTTTTCGGCTTGCGTATTTTCTTCGCGCTATGTATGGCGGCATCGTTCGCCCAAGAAGCCGGCAACGCCAATCATATATGAAGCACATGTGGGGATGGGAACAGAGGAGGAAAAGGTAGGTTCATACACCGAATTCAGAGACAACATCCTCCCGCGCATCAAGCGAGCCGGCTACAACACAGTACAGCTTATGGCGATTATGGAGCATCCGTATTACGGAAGCTTCGGTTATCACGTGAGTTCATTTTTCGCGGCGAGTTCGCGCTTTGGAACGCCGGATGAATTAAAGAGCTTGGTAGATACTGCGCACGGAATGGGACTACGCGTGATTATGGATTTAGTGCATTCACATGCGGTAGCCAACGAGCGGGATGGGTTGAGTCGCTTCGACGGAACCGATTATCAGTATTTCCATTCCGGTTCCAAAGGCTGGCATTCGGCATGGGGTAGCAGGTGCTTTGATTATGGCAAGACGGATGTTCTGCACTTCTTATTATCGAACTGCAAGTTTTGGCTGCAGGAATATCATTTCGATGGCTATCGTTTCGATGGAATTACCTCGATGCTCTTTTGGAATCATGGTCTTGGCGACGCCTTCACCAATTATGGTATGTATTTCAACGGCTCCATGGATGATGACGCATGGGCGTATTTGCAGATGGCCAATCGCGTGATTCACGAGACGCGGCCAGACGCAATCACCATCGCCGAAGACGTATCCGGAATGCCAGGCGTGGCCGCTCGCGCGGAGGATTGCGGAATCGGGTTTGATTATCGAATGGCGATGGGCGAGCCGGATTACTGGTTCAGACTCGCGGAGAAGGTAAGAGACGAAGATTGGTCAATGGGCGGCTTATATTGGGAACTTACCAACAAGCGTCCAGAAGAGAAGGTAGTTTCATACGTTGAATCTCACGATCAGGCCTTGGTGGGGGGCAAGACATTCTTCTTTCAGCTGGTGGATAAAGATGTATATTGGGGGATGCGGAAAGATCAATCCAATCTCGCGGTCGAGCGTGGGCTCGCATTACATAAGCTCGCGCGACTGGCCACGTATGCGCTTAACGGCGGGGCGTACCTTACCTTCATGGGCAACGAGTTCGGGCATCCAGAATGGATAGATTTTCCGCGCGAAGAAAATGGTTGGAGTTATTATCATGCGAGGCGGCAATGGTCGCTACGGGACGATGATGCGCTAAAGTTCAAGGCATTGGGAGATTTTGACGAGGCGATGCTGAAGTTGAAGATCGGTACGACGCCGCCTTACAAACTCGTTGACAATGATCCCGACAAGGTGTTGGCATTTTTGCGTGGAAAGTTGATGATCATACTTAACTTCAATCCATCGCAATCGTTCACCGATTATGGGATAATCGTTCCGCCGGCCACAAAATGGAAACATGTTCTCGATAGCGACGAAGATAGATTCGGGGGACAAGGCAGGGTGGCGGCGAAACAGGTGTTTAGTCCGCAATTGGTGTTTGACGATCGGCATCAGGAGCTGGTGCAACAGATTCGTTTGTATCTACCGGCTCGCACGGCGATCGTGTTGGAGAGAGCGTGAGGTGAAAAAAGATTGTCAGATTTTGGGTGGGGATTCTCCTAACTGAACATATGGAAGGAGAAACAAGAAAATGAGTTCATCAGCAGAAGTGTACATGGAGCGCGAGCGCCGTCGGCGCGAGCTTTACCTGAACCGGATCCGGACGAACATCGAGACTTTCCTCGCGCGATACGAGACGGTCCTGGCGGACCTGCATGCGCAGGATCTGGTCCGCTATGTGCAAAAGGAGGTCTCGCACGCCGAAACGTGCATCGGCCTGGCGCGGCGTGCGCTGGTGTCGGACGTCGAGCAGGCGCAGGCCTTTTCGTTCGAGGTCGGGGACCTGCTGCGCGGACTGCCGTCCTATGCCCGATCCCGGAAGCGCGGCGAAGCGGCGGCCAATCGGGAGGCGGCGCGGCTAGCGGCACTCAAGGAAGAGGTGCAGGTCAAGCGCAGGGAACTGTCCGCCGAGGCGACTGCGGCCCGCGGGGTGGCGGCGGATGCGCTGAAGGCGCGGAGTGTCGGCAACTATTGCCTGTATGCAGACTGTCTCGTCTGGCATGGTGAGGGCGATGGGCTTAAACTGACTGCGATCCTCGTATTTTCTCGGAAAAAGGGAGACGAGGTCGCGCACAGTCGCAACGCCGAGGCGCTTGAATGCCTGTGCCTTTTTTTCGCCTATGCCTTTGAGATATCTGATTTCGTCGTTTGCTTCAGCCATGCTTGAATCTCCAGAGCCTTTCGCGGTCTTTTTCGTCGGCGTATGCAATACCGACACGCTTGATAAATATTATGTTAACCTCAATCCGTAAATCGGGGCAGGAGAGGATATCTTTTCCGTTGAATGTACCGTCTATGCAAAGTGCTTTGGTCAGTTTGCCCGGGCCGTCGGCGCACCCGGCGAAATCGTCTTTGACTTCGCCCACAAGCCCAAGTACGGGTTCTTTGAAAAGTCCTTTGATTACCGGGGCGGAGGGTTTGTGGACAAGATTTCGTTTTCGATAAACTATACGTT